>CANRAZ010000025.1 GCA_947628705.1 uncultured Lachnospiraceae bacterium
CGTCAGCTGCGGAAAGTAACGAAATCCAAGACGGTCTTCCCGTCAGACGAGAGCCTGCTGAAAATGCTGTATCTGGCGATGATGGACATTACAAAGAAATGGACTGGTCACCGGCAGGACTGGGGCCAGATTCAATCTCAGCTGGAGATTTATTTTGAGGAACGGCTTCCCTGATTATAAGCCGGGAAAGGGCCGCTGGAGGCAGTTTTGCTTGACATGCCCGAAACCGGCGTTATAATACAAGCAGAGGGCGGAACCTGAAAAACGGTTCAGCCCTCCGGAAACTTATCACAAATCTTATGTCAGTTTTTTGAGTTTACACAGACTTTGAAACGGTCTCCTATGCTCTTATTTGTTATTATTCAATATTCAATTGACCGTAGACCTCACTAATACAGTTGCAAATATCCTCCACAAACATCCCTTTTTCATCCAAAGGCTGCGCCTGTTCAAATGACCAATAACAATAAACGCCAAACTCCGGACACACGTTTAAAGGCTTATCATATCCGTCCGAAAAACTTAGCAATCTATCATATTCCATCTTTGGTATTATCTCGCCTAGCAGCATGTTCTTTAATAACTCTGCTCTTTTCACTTTGTCCATTTGCCATATACTATCTGAATTGTCTATCCAAAACTGGATATATTTTTCTATATCAAAAGACCCACATGAGTAATATGATTCGCTTATGTTCTTCCCGGTTCCCATGAACTGAAAATGAAAGCTATTGCAATAATAGAATTTCTTGCTTATTTGATATCCTGTTTCTCACAACATTTTATACATAGATCTTGAACTGCTTTGGGTAGAGCCAAAATATAATGGCATCCTAAAAATTCTGAGATTCGAATAATAATCCATCCCTACCTCGCGGTTGTAATCATTATCCGTTTTATACCTGTACATCCACCCTCTATGCCAGGACACCTCTTTTTTGCTTACTTCCACAAGTAGCTGACGACAACGTTCTCGCGCATAGTCTTTGAAATGTTCTTCATCCATGCCTTTTAACTGAATTAAATTGTCAACATTCCAATAATCTAGGAAATACATATATCTCAAGAAATCCCCAATCAAATATCCCTTAAGCACATTGAGTTTCTCAATTATTTCAGAATACTTTGCATATCGAATTCGGTTCTGTCGCATAAGAAGTGACTTCTCGCAGTGATTGTGTAATTGAAAAGGATCTAGGTCATATAACTTATTCTCCATGGCGATACAATACTTTAACTGATTATTCACAGATATCAAAATCCATGCATCTGGTATCGAATCACCCCTGTTTTCAATTATTTCCCTAGTCTCATTTACCTGCTTACGAACTAAATCTTCAATTTCTTTCTCGTCCTTAAGAGGATAGTTCTGTCTAATTAAAGTTTCGATACTTTTCTTTATCAAGCCAATATCTCCGCTTTCAATTTCTTTTGTCCCCCCCAGGATTTTCCCGTCGGGCTGAAGGCAAATAGCAGGCGTTTATCCTCCTCAATGGATTCTATATCCTCTCTATCTGGCGAAGTCTGTAGATAATATCTATATGTAACTCCGCCGCTAAGATCAACTCCAAAAAAGAATCGGATAAACTCCTTCTTACTATCACATTCAAGCGATTCAAAAGTGTTTATCAAAGCCTTAGTGATATTGTTTTCTAGCCAAGGTTTGCCATCATACTGCCAAAAAACATTTAAATGCTTATCAGCTTTATTCTTTAATAGTACGCTCGCATCAATCATATAATCACCTATCTTTTGCTCCACAAGATGAAGTCTATCTTCTTGGTATTTGAAAGCTTTTCTGCATATACAGGTAATGCACTATCGATAGCAGCAATGCACGCTTTCCCTTCAGCACTTAACTCAAATTCAGAGTATAAAGATTGTATTCTCTCGTATATTTCAACGGCCTCTTCAATGCTCTCATCGGTATGGTATGATCTACATTTTTCCCATTCCCTTTGAAACCCCAGATTCCGCAAAACATACTGGTTCCATATAGGAAAGTCTAGATTAATTGTTGCTATCAGCTTGCTTGCAAAAGACGCTTCAACTGGACGATTAATGGTATTAAGATCAACCAGTATTTCCGAAAAAGTTCGTGGTTTTGTCTTCTGCTCTTCCATAAGTTCATAATAACGGTCATACCATTTCTGAGTTTTCCGCTGCACTTTATAAAACCCGTTAAACAGTTTTCTAAACTCCGGCGTAGCACTGAAATCATCTGCCGATATATTCTGCATAATCCGCATGTATGTTTTCAAGCCGAAGACATTTTACAAACAATCACCAATAACACTATTCGGATTAATATTTATCACAGTTTCCACTTTAATTCACCTCCAGAAACCTTTATTTCCGTATGGATCGCGTGTAATGGCATTTAGGATAGTTTGTACACCCCATAAACTTTCCATTTCTACCATTACGTTCAACAAGCCTGCTTCCGCATTCCGGGCATATATTTGAATCATATTTCCTTTCAACAGCAAGTCGTTCTTCCATTCGAACTTGCTTTACAGCCGGATTATTCGCTGAACATTCCTTGCAGGTTCCTAGATTAATATGGCCAGTTCCACCATAAGATGAAAACTCTGACTCCATTGCAATCTTTCCACAGAATTCACACTTAATCCACCGGTTTCCATCTGCATCTCTAACTTGTGTCTCCTGCTGCTCAAAATTCGATGCCAAATTATTCTTAAAATCCTCTTCCCTTTTCCGCCTTTCTTCTTGGACCTTTTCTTCCGCAACGCGTCGCTCTTCATCCTGTTTCTCTCGTCTCTGAGCAGCTTCTTCTGCTTGAAGTCGCTGTCTTTCAGCTAAGGCTTCCTGTTGTTTTCGCTGTTCTTCCTGGCGCTTTTCGGCTTCTAACTCTTGTTGTTTCAACCACTCGGTCCGACGTATTCTTTCTTCTTCACGACGCTTAATTTCTGAATCATTAGCCTCTTGAAGTCGCTGTTGTGCTTCTCTCAGCCTGCTTTCTAATGAAACATCCTTAAAAAACAGCTCTCCACGTAGATTAATGCTGTATTCACGCAATAATCCGTCAGCAAAAACGTTCTCCTGCCAGAGTCCATCTATATCCTGACCATAGAACGCTGCCTTCATTTCTGCGGTTTCATAATCAGCATCCGTCACTTCAAGCAACAAACAGAATCCCTGCTTTTCTTGAACTTTCATTAACCCTTCCGGATATTGCCCTTCAGATCCGCCGTTCATATAATCAACTATATGAATTATTCTGATTGCCTGGCTATTCTGTTCCAAAACAGATTGTTTCTCATCTGATAGATTTGCCCTGTTATGACAATAATCCAGAGCTATCCCATACCTTCTTGAAATAAAGGAAAACTCATATTTTCTCTCACTATCTGAAATATCACAAATTGGAACTCGGGTCTCAAGGTCATCCGTATGCAGGTTATCATCCAACCAACACTTTAAAACAATTTTGGAATCAACCGACGTCTTCCCTTCGGTGATAACAGTGCAGTTTTCAAATTGCTGTCCATCTTTAATACGAAAATGTTGTTCCCGGAGATTCTTATCTCCTGCCACAAGAACAAGATTCGCCCCACAACCACAAGGGCAAAAGAGTTCATTGTTTTGGCTTTTTGCCCTGAGTTCTTTAAGTTTTTCCGGTATATTGATTTGTTTACCATCAATCACCGTAAAGATGGTTTCTATGCCAATATACTTTCCATCGCATAAGGCGACTGTCCTCTGCGCCATTGTAACTATTCCTCCAAATACCTTACTTCCTTGCCGTGAGCTTTTGCGTATTCTATCTCTGATCTAGTGCTTTCTCCAATATAGCCGCCAACATTGATTACAAATATGGAATCCGCCATATCGATTTTTCGCTTATGCATATCGTCCAACATCTCTTTCGTTTTTGAGAGAATGCCTTCATCCATGCCATCCCATACTTCCTGGTCCCCTGAATGCCCAAAAAGTCCTACACTGATTACAATATTCCCTGCCAGTGTAAGCCTTTTTTGCTCCTCCATGAACTGGTCCTTAAAGCGTGTGCTACCGCAAAGAGTCACGACAGGATACTGATTAACCATAAAACACCCCTTATCCAACCGTTGCTGTGTTTACAGGTTTAATTTTTAATTCATCCACCTCAACAGCTATTTTTTCAATCAACTCTAACAGTGACTTAACCTCTCCTCTTTCAAATTCCGGTATCGTTTCGTCAATATGTGTACCTTTGTTTAACAAAACCCACATCTGGTCTGATATAAGAGTCTTAAGGTTTTCATTTAATTGCTCAGCCCCAGGTAACTTTGAAGGCTTCGTAGCTCCATAAAGTGCTGATGCCACATTCTTTAAATCCGGAGTACCTTCTAAAGATCTTAATGTTACCGAGATACCTCCAGAACTATATTTACTGACTATTCTCCACAGTTTACCAGTTATACATTCCACCGCCTGTCTACACTTTGCAGCACAATCCTTTAATTGATTCTCTGTATACTTCTCACGTGCTGTCAGCAATGGAATACTAGCATCCTGGTATTTAATAAAGACCCCTCGCTCTTCTAAAGAATCTGCCGGTAAGAACATGTATCGCATCATAGTCTTTTTATCTGCAACATAGCTCTCCAGTTTAGATACAAACAATTCCCCATGACACGTTAGTATCATTTGCACTCTAGAGAAGTCCGGATGTGTAATCAACAATCTAGCTACGCCATCTCGATGATCATCATCAACAGAGTTTACGATATCATCAAATATCAAGAACGGCATTTCCTCTGCTATAGCTTTTGCCAATAATATCGAGAGGCCCAAAATCTTTACATGACCTTCGCTCAATATAAGCAATGCATCCTGCTCCACTCCATCTTCCATCTCAATGGTAATTTTCTCGTTGGGTGCTATCGGGAGGCATAATTTCCTTATCTGTTCAAAATCAGCGTCGTCTTCGTTGATATAGTTATAATACTCGCGGACCTTTTCCGACAGATTCTGAGCCAAAGCTGTAGGAAGGGTTGCAACGTAAGAAGAAAGCTTCTCAACTATGCTTCCGTATGCCTCAACCATTTTTTTGTTAAAATCAACCTCCACTTTTTCAGCTTCGACTTTTTTCTTTAACTCTTCAACCTTTGCTTTTGCGTCCTTTGCGGAATTAGATAGAGTATTAAATCCATTCTGCTTTTCGCCAACAGAACCATTTTTACCAACAATTGCTTTATACTCTTTCTGAGCCTTATCGAGCTGTTCATCATATTGTTTGTTATGATTTGTAGCTTTGGCATTATAATCTTCTACAATCCGAGCTGTGTCTTCGGAGTCTAAATATCCCTTCAACTTCTTTAATTCATCAAACACTTTGACTATTTCAGGGGTTAGGCTTTCTACATCAGCCTGTTGAAATACCTTATTATCAATAAGTGAATAGTTGATTTCTCCCAGAACATTTGCTTGCTTTATAGATACAATCGCTGTAAATATACGATCATAGTTTTCAATAATTTTTTTCGCGTTTTCACGTACTATCTTTTTTGCGAGCTCTATTTGTTCAAGCTTCTTCAATTCTCCCTTTGCGTTTTCAAAAGGATTTACCGCAACAGCAGTCAATGGAGTATTGCAAACAGGGCATTTATCGTACTCATCTGCATTCAGTTTGGACACAGCATTAAATAATGCAACAAGATTTAACGCTCCAACATCTGATAAAATCTCTGAATTGATCTTCTGTATTTCCTCGTAGTAGCCAATAAAATCAGTCAAATCAGAAGCCAACAATTCCAGCGCATCATTCTTAATCACAACCCATTTGTTCTTCTTAGCGTCCAAAGTATATTTAGTTATAAGGCCCTCATTAGGATCCGTGAAATATTTTTCAACGTCTTCTACTGTTTTGATCTCCGGATCATTTAAGGCATTGATTAAAAGCGCCAACTCTTCTTTCTCTGCTTTAAGTTTTTCTCCAGTGTCTTTAACCTGAGCTTCAATCGAACCCAAAACACCGTTCTCTTTTTCATATTCTGCTTGAATAGCAGCACTTACTTTTAAATATTTATCATTTCCAAATGCATCTGCCGACGTAAATCCCTTAACAAATTCCTGAAATTCAGATAAGCCAAACAATGCAGCCAACCGCTCTGTCTGTGTCTTGGCAGTGGCTGCACTTATATGCGAAAAACCATCTATCCTATTTTTTTCAATAAAACCAAAACGATACTTTGAATAATCTGGCTGACACTCATCAATCTCCCCGGACGAGAATTTGCACTTCAAGGTAGGTATATGCGCCTTTTTCTCTCCCGCATGAATAATATACTTTTCAGTTGCAATATTTCTTGCGGTTGCTTCTTCGATTGTCCCCAAAATGCTGTATTCCAGTGCTTCACAAAAACTTGTTTTTCCCGAACCATTTGGACCATGAAAGAAAGTATACTGTTTATCAAAAGTAAAATTTTGAATTGCTCCAAAGCCTCGAAACTTTTCTACATCTAAACTCTCAATACGTTCAATATCGCTACCAGATACCTCTTTTATTTCATATTGAGGTAATTCTTTAACAGTAGTCTGTTTTAATTCAGCTATCTTTTTTCCAAGTAACTTTGCTCTTTGTCCTGAAGCTGTTCCAACCGATGCAACATCTTCAAAATTACTAATCAAAATAGAAAGCATAGTAATCTCATGCTCTGTAAGTTGTTCGGTCTTAAGGATATCTACCCACGACAGAAATTCGTGTTTTGCTATTTCATGCATGAAAATGTAACCCCCTAAATATACTACTCTATCCCCAATGCCTTAAATACAGCATCCTCCGGGGAATTGTAAAATATAATCTGGAATGTAACGAACAAATCGTCCGGCACATCTACCATTTGTTTCTTTGAGTTAGATGGAAGTAAAATCTTATTAGCCCCAGCATCATGAGCCACTTGCAGAACATTTGCAAGTTCCTCCATCGGATTGATGGTTCCGCCAATGCTAATTCCACCAAGAATTGCCAGCTGCGTTAATACCGGTTTCTTCAGCGCTGCAGATGTCATTGCAATCAGAGTTGATAAAGATAAATCCTCAGCCGCTCCCTGCCCATGCAGATCTCTTATATCCAACATGAAATCCGTATTATCCATGTTGATCATGGAACTGATATGCTGAGCATTTGCTTTGAAGTAGTTCACCGCGTTGGAAATACTATCTGTCGTAGATTTTGCGACAGTTCCTACCTTGTTGAACTTACCATTGCCGTTTATTGCCTCTATCTCAAGACGGTATACGCCAAACAAACCGCTGGCAGCACGGACAACAGTATGAACCGTTCTTGGCTTCGGAGTTCCCTCCGGAATCAACTTATCACTTCCCTGCTCCGGAACACCGACATAACGCTCTTCAAAGGTTTCATTGTCGATATAAGAGAAGTCAACAGCATAGAATTCCATGCCTCCAATTCTCTTAAGTTGCTCTTTAACTCTTCTACGACCTTCAAGAGCATACTTAAGAATCTCTTCAACTTCTTCCTTAGTGCATTCGCCATTTGGATAGATAAGCTTGATCAATCCGGAGACCGTCTTTCGTACAGCCATAACATCACGCTGATTCAGAGTGCTTCCAAGTTTGAAATATCTATCAATCAAATCACCATAAGCATACTTTCTCATGCATCTGAAGAACTCAGACACATAATCTGTTATGAATCCATAATTATCCGTAAAATGCTTCGGTGCAAATTTAGGGACTTCCCAGCCCGGCAGATAATAATGCATTCTATCGAAGAACGCCGTATCATTTGCCATAAGATCCGGGAACGGCTGGAATAAATGCGATGTCTTAAGTAGTACATCAACGGAATAGTTTATATTACCAACAAATACCATTGATGCAGATGCTGCTATCTCATCCTTTCCGCGCACAAAAGAACTGGAATTCACATAGTCTTTCATAATTTGGATTCCGTCTTTATCCTTGAAATTGATTCCGGCAACCTCATCAAAGGCAACAACATCCCAATTGCCGACTAAGCCAACCTGACGTCTTCCCATGTTGTAAAAAAGATTAGCTACCGTTGTCTTTCCGCCAGATACAAGAATACTGTTAGGCGAAATCTCCTTATAAACATGTGATTTACCTGTAGATCTTGGTCCTAATTCACATAGGTTATAGTTATTCTCAACTAGAGGAACCAAACGTTCCAACAAATGCCATTTCTCGCGTTCCTGAAGCTGTGTAGGCTCCATACCTATTGATCTCAACAAAAGGTCAATCCATTCTTCCTTTGAAAAACGCTTCCTGCCCTCAAAGATTTCTTCAAGATTCAGGTTAGGCATCTGTATCGGGGTAAGCTCATTTAAAATGACGATACCGAAATTATCTTCATCTTCCGATTCATATTTCTTTTTGTTTTTACCACTTAAGAGGGACTTGATTGCTCTTCCAAGAGATTCATCCTCACACTCAAGGAGATTGCCGTATCCCAGTTCAATAATGCACCAGATTCCTCCGGCCAAGAGCTTCTCATTATTCTTTACATATTCTGAGCTGATTGGGATATTCCCCATACCGAGGTTCATCAAATCTGCCATACAAATACCATTGATAACATCCACGGAAACCTGGACCCTATCAATGACCGTAAAAGAACCATTTTCAGTAATCTTAAACTTAATTTTCTCAGCTTCATCAGGGCGCACATAGTTATCAGCAAGGCTCTTCTTTACACGTTCTACGCCCTGCTCAATACTGTCCTCGTCTTCAGTTGCGCAATACATTCCTAAAAGATACTCAAGAACATAGATTGGCACATTCAGACTTCCCTTGATCTTCTTCGAAAGATCTTTTCGCACTATTCTCCCGGTAAAACTATCTACCGCGAGCCTATCTAAATCGTCCATGCTGACCTCCTACTAGAAATTGAATTTATTACTAAAGAGGATATCAATTATAAAAGGAATTCTCTCTTCCTCTGCATATGCATCATCATAATTCTTGATTACCAGATAATACTGATCCTCTGAGCTGTACTTCTTGTTTTTAAATGTAAACTTCTCTTTGTAGGTTCGGTCGGCCATATCTTTGCTCTTACTATCGTAGTTGATAACGATAGAGTTAGTAATTTGCTCATTATTCGAATCCACAAAGTATAAGTTCTACTTTCTCTCGATAAACCTCATTCATGAAATCAAACACCAACGGGTTTGTCTTCATCATGGCGTATAAAGAAAGTGTGTTAGCCAAGAAGATCGTGCCCTCAGCAATTCGCCTTAAGGTAAATTCGTCCAAGTATTTTCTAACAATGATGCACTCGGCCATTTCTTTACGTCTTCTCTCGGTATTTACCTGGAAGATATTTTCATCAATCGACATTTCCGATATCTTCTCAAAAGAATTATCTTGGCAATAAAGTTCTGCAGCCAATTTTAATTCTTTTCCAAGCAATCCCTTATCTTTAATATTCGAAGAGTATTTCAGTTTTCTCGGCATCCTTTCACCTCCATGACGACCATATTAGCATTATAACACCAAGCGTTATTCTTCTCAATGAAAATCATCATTTTGACCGGGAATAGACCGGGAATTACCGGAAGTGTTTACCTCATTCTCGTTTTTCACCTCCTAAAGCAATTGAATTTTGGACATTTATAAGCATTTTGTTCCTCCTTCCCACCTTCCATTATCCACATCTCATGCCACTTAAAGCGGACTCAAATGCTCTTTTTCTAAAATTTTTTCTAATCAGTAACAGAATTTTTCATTTTCGCAAGCAGTGCCTCGGTATATACCCGACGCTCCTTGCTTGTTGGCTGGCTCTGCCCCCCCAATCCCCCGGGAACCTCGTTTCACTCGGAGCTACGCATCGGCTTACCAATGCCAAATGCAATTTGCAAATAACGCAAAAAAAAGGGAACCCCCACCCAAGTCATTTGGATGAAATTCCCCTCAAAATCATAACGTCTCTTCTTTTGTTTTTTGCTTTTCAGCCTGCTTTTCCTGTTCCTCTTTCTGAAGGAACTGATCTACGTTGTACTTCGCAGTTTGATAATCTTTTAATTCCTGCCTCGCCTTACGGTACTCGGCATAGGTCTGTTTCTTTTCTTGAAGAACCTGCTCATATTCCAGATTGAGTTCACGGATAGTCGGAATCTTTCCCTGAATCTTCGAGAATGCCTCCTTTGCAGCCTTATGAAGAGTCAGATCCTCACGATGTTCCTCAAAGAACTTTTTACTGTATCCGCTCTTTCGATACTGCACATAAACATCTTTTGTTTTGGAATAATTGATTATATGCTTTTTCAGTTCCGCGATCTCAGATAATCTCGTTTCAAGTGCCTTTTGCCTTTCCGTGATCTCGGCAAATCTTGCAGAAACGTCCTTTGCTTTCTCAGCCAGCTCATCATAATCACGAAGGCCATGCTCTTCCAAAAAGAGAAGTGTCTGAGCCACCTGCTTGATGTTGTGAACCTTCGCCCAGCGTTCATATCCTGAACCTTTACCCTTAGCAATCATCTTCTGAATATCAAGAAGCATATCAAGCTTAGGTTCCGTTTTTTCAGGATCAGATTTGACGTTTTGTACCGGTTCTCCCTTGAAGATGCGTTCCAGATCTTCATCCCTGTAACCGGCTCCCAAGGAACGGAATCGAAGATATTTCTTCTGCCCGGGACCTTTGACAGAGACATATTTCCCGCGTTTACTCTCATATCCCATTTCAAGAAGAACTCTCAGAAGCTCATCCATATCCTTTGGCTTTTTCTCCAGACAGATATCAATGGCATCGCGGATTTCTTCACGAAAGCTTCTCCTCTCTGGATAGTCGGTACACTTTACTCTCTCACCCGGTCTTACCGGTTCAATGACAGAAAGACCATTCTCCAGGCACACAAGGTCACTGACTTTTTGAAGTGCTACACCTGAAAAGAAGAAGTTCCGAAACTTCCTATCGCAGGATAGGTTGGTGGAATTATAAATGATGTGATTATGAATATGGGCCTTATCAACGTGAGTCGCCACGATGAAAGCGTGCTGTCCTTTCGTCCAACGCATCGCCGTTTCATAACCTATCTTGTTTGCTTTCTCCGGTGTAATCTCACCCGGTTTAAAAGATTGACGGATCTGGTATGCGATAATGTCACCAGCATAATGTCTGCCGCTTATCTGCAGATACTCGCGCTTGGAAACAGCGAATTGTTCTTCCACAAGTTTAGGATCGCACTCGTAGCTGCTGACATATTCACCTCCTTCCGTTTTCTCAGGATTCTGCGCATAATCGGTTCTGTCCTTTAAGCATTTCTGAATAGATCTGCCTTTGTTTTTATGCATTGCAATAAGCCTTGCAGCAACCACGAGTCCTCACCTCTTTTCATTAAATCGAAGACAGCCGCTGAAGGATTGCTTTTAAAAGCTGCCATAATTCTTCCTGCTGGCTCTGAAGATTTTTGATATCTCCTTAATAAATGCTGCCGTTAGTGTTTGCCTGCTTTGCGTACTGATTAAGGTTATTAGTATTGATGCGAAGGAGGCGTGAAACCTCCTTCACATCGCTCAAATCCAACTTTACAATATATCCGTCGATTGCCATTTTACGAATATAGGCGGACATATTTTTTATACCCGCCTCTTTCATCTTCTCCCGGATCTTTTCTTTCTCTTCGGGTTTGATCTTGATGTAAATGGCATCGCTTGCACTGATCATGCTAAATCCTTTCGAGCTCTCCGCACGCAGGGCAACCAAGTGCAGGCTTTACTTTTTTGGGATCAGGAATAGCTTCCTGCCATGTTATCTGTCCTTTCTTTTAATGTGCATGAACGATACTCTTTGCTACTGCTCCTGCTTTCTTTACAAGTGTGACGAACGAGTAATAATTCATGGAGTACATGCTCGCTCCCTGGGCGTATGATGTGAACTTCCTTTTTCTGCCTTCCAGAAACTGCTCTAAATTAGGACCTCTTCGAAGCTCCTGGAGCTTCTCTCTTTTCCTTTCAGCTTCAATTTCTGCTTTACTTCTGGCCATTACACTTTCCTTTCTGCAACTAAACAATGGTTACAATCCCAATCCTTTAACGCAAAAAAGGCACCTCCTTAGTTTCCTAAAGTAAGTGCCTGATAAGCGTTCTCGAAAGCTGTTCCTTCGAAATCTCGCTGATATTTATTTGGATTCAAATCGTGGTGTGAAGTCATAATCCGTCAAGCATCACGATTCGTTTTAGTGCCTTTCCATAAGCTTCCGACAGGTTCCGACACGTTCGTCAGAAATCGGGTCGATCAGGGTCATCACGTCCTGATTCGTCTTTCTCCGTCTGACTACGGATTACCACGTCAAGCTACGTCCTTCTCCATCAAGACAAACTTTTCATCGTCGGGAACAGCAGCACGTCTCTTATCGCCGGCTGGTCTGTCAAAAGCATCACCAATCTGTCAAGCCCATATCCTATTCCGCCCGTAGGAGGCATACCGTAGGCAAGCGCATTGAGGAAATCCTCATCAATCGAGTTGGCTTCCTCATCTCCAAGCGCCTTAAGAGCCTCCTGTGCTTCAAAGCGTTCTCTCTGGTCAATCGGATCGTTAAGCTCGGAATAGGCATTGCACATTTCCCTCTGTGTAATGAAAAGCTCAAATCTTTCAACGTAGCCCGGCTTGTCAGGCTTTTTCTTCGTAAGAGGCGAAATTTCAATCGGGTGATCCATAACAAATGTCGGCTGAACAAGATGTTCCTCTGCAAACTCCTCAAAGAAAAGATTCAGGATATCGCCCTTCTTGTGGCGTTCTTCAAACTCGATATGCTTTTCCTTTGCAGCCTGCTTTGCTTCTTCATCAGTCTTTATTTCATCAAAATCAACGCCGGCGTACTTCTTTACGGCATCGACCATCGTAATGCGCTCAAACGGCTTTCCAAGGTCAATCTCAACTCCTTGATAGCTAATCTTAGTTGTGCCGCACACATTCTGTGCGACCGTTCTAAACATTTCCTCGGTCAAGTCCATCATACCGTTATAGTCGGTATATGCCTGATAAAGCTCCATAAGAGTAAATTCAGGGTTATGTCTTGCGTCAAGACCTTCGTTTCTGAAAACGCGTCCGATTTCATAAACACGTTCCAGACCCCCGACAATAAGTCTCTTAAGATAGAGCTCAAGAGATATTCTGAGCCTCACATCCTCATCAAGAGCATTATAGTGTGTTTCAAAAGGTCTTGCAGCAGCGCCCCCTGCATTTGCAACAAGCACCGGAGTTTCAACCTCCATAAAGCCCTTTGCATCGAGGAAGTTTCTGATTTCCCTCATTATCTGAGATCTCTTGATAAACGTGTCCTTAACCTCCGGGTTCATCATGAGGTCAACATATCTCTGGCGGTATCTTATATCGGTATCTGTAAGCCCATGAAATTTCTCAGGAAGTACCTGAAGGCTCTTGCTCAAAAGCAAAAGACTTTCGGCATGGATACTGATCTCGCCCGTCTGAGTTTTGAAAACATAGCCCTTTACGCCGATAATATCGCCGACATCAATCATTTTTTTAAAATTCTGGTATTCGTCAACTCCAATAGCGTCTCTCGAAACATAGCACTGTATGTTTCCAAGCTTGTCGGCAAGATTAATAAAAGACGCCTTGCCCATTACGCGCTTTGACATCATTCTGCCTGCTACAGAAACCGTTTTGTTTTCAAAAGCTTCAAAGTCGTCCTTGATGTCCTTTGTGTGATTGCTGACATCGTAGGTCATAACGCTGAAAGGATCGTTGCCGCTGTTCTGAAGCTCTGCAAGTTTTTCCTTCTTTACCTTAATAATGTCATTCTCGCTGACAACAGGTTTGTTCTGCTGAGCATTCTTTACCTGCCCGTTTTTTTCCTGCGTATTATTCTGATTATTTTCAGGGCGTCCGTTATTTGGCTGACTGTTTTCTGCCATATAATCCTCCGTTTTCAAAACATGTGTTTGTAATGTAATTTAAATTTTAACACCGCCCGGCAAAGCATGCCGGATAATATCGTCTTACTTGGATTTGCTGATCTCAAGCACCTTGTAGGTAACGTCCCCTACCGGCGCCTTAACAACAACCTTATCTCCTACCTTAGAGCCAAGAAGCTCCTGACCGAGAGGCGATTCATTTGAAATTTTATTTTGAAGGAAGTCAGCCTCAGTTGAGCCGACGATTGTATAAATATATTCCTTTTTTGTAGCCGTATTAACAATTTTAACGTCACAGCCTACATATACCATATCGTCAGAAATTTCGTCTTCATCAACAACGACTACATTCTTAAGGATTTCCTCAAGCTCCTCGATCCTTCCTTCGATTTCACGCTGCTCTTCTTTAGCCGCATCATACTCAGCGTTCTCTGACAAATCGCCGTGTTCTCTTGCTTCCTTTATTTTCTCTGCAATATCACGTCTCTGATTTACTTTTAAGTCAGATAACTCTTCCTCAAGTTTTTTAAGACCTGCATAGGTAATAACTTTCTTTTCAGAACTTTTCTTTGCTGCCATAATATCCTCCATTCTCTTCCGATGTATAAAATATCGGAAATAATAACCGTGCGTTCTATATCACATGTACATAGAAAAAAACCGGAACTGTTAGGTTCCGGTGTACTGGGCTACAAGGATTCGAACCTTGAAATGCTGGAATCAGAATCCAGTGCCTTACCATTTGGCGATAGCCCAAAATTTACGTGATTTAGTCACAAGCGGTATTATATATCAAAGAAGAAAATTTTGCAAGTATTATTTTCATTTTTTTATTCATAATAAGTATGTGCATATTACAGCAAAATATAAAAAAAATGAAAAGAGGTGAAAGCAATGGGATGTATGGCAAAAAAGCTTTTTTATCTGGCGATGACGGTCGCAATCATTCTTCTTATTAAGAAAATGATGTGCGTATGCTCCGACTGTGAATGTAAGGATAAGCTTTGCGATATCGCAAAAAGCACTAAAGACGACGCAAAAAAAATCGGCAAGGACGTTGCAAAGGACGTAATGTGCGACATGAAGGACGCTGCAAAAGACATGAAGAATCTGGCGTCTGATACGATTAAAGAGGTTTCAGGCATGGGAAAAAGCTGCGGCTGCGGCATGACGGATTAAAATTTTCGAAGTGACGTTTTGAAAATCGGACTTTTTGGTGGGAATAACAGTAAAACTCCGCCCTGTACGTTAGCAGTTATGCAGCGAACATAGCGGAGTTTCATTTTAATTATAATCTCAGCCCTGATTTGAAATTCAAATATTTTAATGATAATCTCAGCCCTCAAGCAGTCTGTCAATAAGCCTAAAGCCCTCTTCCACAAAAATCCCGCTCTTACCGGCTTCCTTTTCATTGTAGAAATCAGCCGTCCTGACGGCCTTTGTGCTGTCATAGATCATAAAAGGCACCGGAGCGCTTGTGTGAGTCCTGCACCGTATAGGGGTAGGGTGGTCAGGCATTACAAGCATTCTGTAAGGAATTCCAGCCTTGTCCATCTCCTCTTTTACAATTCCAATGACTTTGCCGTCCAGAAACTGAATTGATTTTATTTTATTTTCAACGCTTCCCTGATGTCCCATTTCGTCCGGCGCCTCAACATGAATATAAACAAAATCATCACCGTCAGAAACAAGCGTTTTAACAGCAGCTCTTGCTTTTCCCTCATAATTTGTGTGAAGCGTTCCGTCAGCGCCCTCGACAATTATATTCTTCATTGATGCGCCGACTGCAATTCCCTTCAACAAATCGACCGCGGAGATCATCGCGCCCCTTTTGCCTGTCTTATCGTAAAAAGAGGAAAGCTTCGGCCTCGTTCCGGCGCCCCAGAACCATACCGAATTAGCCTTGTTAAGCCCCTTCCTTGCTCGCTCAATATTAAGAGGGTGATTATTAAGAATTTCATAGCTTTTCTTCATCATTTCCCTTAACAGTTCATTTTCAGGAAGGTACTCCCCTATCACTTTTGTAAGTATGTCATGAGGAGGCGTAAGTTCCACCACGCTTCCCTTGTCCCAAATCAAAAGATGCCTGTAGCTGGTTCCACAGTAATATTTAAACATATCGTTTTCAAGTTCTTTTCTTACTGCGTCAAGAAGAATTGCCGCATCTTCAGTCGGAATTTCAGAAGAACTGTGGTCGATTATGGTCTTTTCCTCATAAGGAAGGTCATCATCTGAAACGGTAACGATGTTGCAGCGGATAGCAATATCCGTTTCCTTCATTGGAACGCCGATACTAAGCGCTTCCAACGGAGAACGTCCCGTGTAATATTTTTTCGGGTCATAACCAAGCACAGCAAGGTTAGCCGTGTCACTGCCGGGCTTCATTCCGTCAGGAATGGTTTTTGCAAGCCCGATTTCAGACACCCTTGCAAGCTCATCCATAACAGGCGTATCCGCTGCTTCGAGAGGCGTCCTGCCTCCAAGCTCCGCTATCGGCTCATCTGCCATTCCGTCGCCTAAAACTATGATATACTTCATGTGTCTCTATGCCTTCAATTCTATTTATTTTAACTTATTTTACCGGCCTTTTCCGCGAGCATACCCAAAAAATCATCCTTATAATTAAGCATTACTCGCACCTGATAACACTGACTGCTTCAAGCTTTTTTGCCGCCTCAGCAAAAGCTCCTTCGGTCATAACGTCTGTGATGATTCCGATTTCGCCCTCCAGAACTCCGTCGGCGGTTTCACGGATATTAAGCAGTTCTTCCGCCATAGTCCTGTTACGTGCAGGAATCCTAAGGAAGAATGAGTTCTTCATATCCTCAAATCTGCCAAGCTCAAGCTTTTCCTGTGCCCATATAATAGGGATATTGGTTCCGGGATGCTTTGCAATATCAATAACATCTGAAACGACCGCACTGGCTGTAGGAAGCTTGCCTGCGCCCTTGCCGTAACACATAACCTCGTCAAGCATATTTCCCTTAACCGTTATCGCATTGAACACTCCGTCTACCATGAAAAGCGGGTTAGATTTTTTAAGCATCTTAGGCGCCACTATTGCATAAACCTTTCCGTCCTCGGCAATGCTGCTAGAACCGATAAGCTTTATTGCTCGTCCAAAGGATGCCGCATACGAAACATCAGTACCGGTAATTTTTGTAATGCCCTCGGTGTATATATCTTCGTAATCCACCTGTTTTCCGTAAGCAAGGGAAGTAAGTATTGCGATTTTGCGGCAGGCATCATGCCCTTCAATGTCGGCGGCAGGATTTCTTTCCGCATAGCCCTTTTCCTGCGCTCTCTTAAGTACAGCGTCAAAAGAAAGCCCTTCATCACGCATTTTTGTCATCATGTAATTTGTGGTTCCGTTCAAGATACCGTCAATTCTCTCAATATCATCGGCTGTAATCGAACGGATCAGCTGTCTTATAATCGGAATGCCGCCTCCTACACTGGCTTCAAAAAGGTAGTTGCAGTTTTTTTCTCTGGCAAGCGAAATAAGCTCGGCGCCGTGCTTTGCAACAAGCTCCTTGTTTGAAGTGCAGACGCTTTTTCCTTTTAGAAGAGCCTCTTTCGAAAACTCATATGCCGGATGGACTCCGCCCATAACCTCAACAACAATATCCACCTCAGGGTCATTGACAACCACATTGAAATCATGTACAAGGACGCTTTCAACCGGATCTCCCGGAAATTCTCTTAAATCGAGAACATATTTTATTTTAAGCTCCGTTCCTGTTCTTCTTGTGATGGTCTGAGCATTCTTTGTAAGAACCTCATAAACGCCCGAACCGACAGTTCCATATCCCATTATCGCTACATTCATAATCCGTTCCTCCACGTATAATTCAGCTAACTTTCTTCTTCAATTCGCCTATAGCAGCCACAAGCTGTTCATCAGTTTCCGTATCGGGGTCGTCCAAGACCTCAACGTCAGGTGAAATTCCTTTTCCGTGTATATTAATTCCTTTAGGAGAATAGTAGGAAGATGTCGTAAGCTTTAGTCTTGACCCGTCGCCCAGAGTAAACATAGTTTGGACAATTCCTTTGCCAAAGCTCAGCTCGCCTACTATTTCGGCAACGCCGTAGTCCCTGAGACAGCCTGCAAAAACCTCGGAGGCGCTTGCGCTTCCGCCATTCATGATTATTACTATCGGGACATCAACCTTATCGTCATCGTTTGAATACTCTTCCTCTTTTTTCCCGTTTTTATCTAATGTATAAACTAAAAGCTTATCCTTCGGCAATATCCGGTCAAGCATCGAGGTTGAAGTAAACAAAAGGCCGCCTCCGTTTCCTCTTAAATCAATAATCAGCCCTTTCATTCCCTGTCCTTCAAGCTCACCAACTGCATCGTTAAACTGACCTGACGTCACTCTGTCAAACGAAGAAACAGCAACGTAACCGATACTGTCCTCAAGCATTTCATGCTTTACCGTCATCGTTTCTATTTTTTGCCTGATCACATTAAAATCAATATTTTCATTATCTCTCTTGACGGTAATAACAACCCCTGTGCCTTCTGCTCCCTTCATCATAGAGGTTACTTTATCCAACTCTGTTTTATAAGTACTTACTCCGTCCACAGCCACGATAATGTCGCCTGCACGGATTCCGGCGCTCTCAGCCGGTCCTCCGGACGTCGGAGCAACAACCTGTACGTAATCTCCGTCTTCAGAATATGTTACGGACGCACCGATGCCCACATAGCTGCCGTTTGTCTTTTCAGCCAGCTTCTCATACTCTTCCTTTGTATAGTAGGCCGAATATCTGTCGCCCAAGCCTGAAATAAGTCCGTGATACGCTTCTTCATACAAATCCCCTGTATCGTAATCTCCGTCGTAATACATTTCAACATAATTAAGCAGGGTTTCCAATTTAGCCTTTGCATCCGCATTTTGCACCGACTTATTAAAAAAAACCACTTTGTCTCCGTTAATTATCATCAATATAATAAATGAAACCAACAGAAAGGTAAAGCAAAAACCAACTAAAAAACCTTTCAAAAAACCCTTTTTCACTTTTTCAAGCCTCCCATATAATTACGTGAATCCGCCCAAGATTTTTTCTTTGGGACTGCAGCGAAACATGGTGCATAAACAAAACTTATGCGCCTGTTTAAAAATTAGTATGCGACATAATTGACCGGGTTCTTATAAACTCCGTTTATTCTTACTCCAAAATGCAAGTGGTTGCCGTAGGAAACCCCGGTGTTTCCGACATAGGCAATTACCTGCCCCTGCTGTACATACTGTCCGTCAGAAACAGCAAATGAAGAGCAGTGGTAATACAAGGTCTCAACTCCGTTCCCGTGGTCGATGCACACATAATTGCCCTGAGAATATCCGTAGCCCGTTGAAACCGTTCCCGCTATCGCAGCTACTATCGGAGTACCGTAAGGTCCCGGTATATCAATTCCCCTGTGATTTGTGCTTGCTCCTGCGCCCGGACTTTTTCTGTAGCCAAAGTAGGAGGAAATGTGCGAATGTCCCGGGAGCGGCCATATCATGCTGTCCGCCGACGATTCATCGGATTTAGGCACGTCGACTGCCGTTGAGGAGCCTGTACCGTGGAGATTTGTAACAGGCTTATCCTTTGCCTCCTGCTCCTTTATTCTCCTGTCTTCTTCTTCCTGTGCCTTTTTTGCCTCCTCTATCGTCATCTCCTGAGTTTCAATCTGAACCATATATTCTTCATAAAGGTCTCTTGAAACCCCGAGCTTTTCAGCACACTCATCAAGCGCCTCAGACTTTGCCTCTTTAATCGTTTCAGCATATTCTAAGCATAAATCATAGGAATTTTTAACGTTTTCAAGCATTCCAAGCTGAATTTCCAAAATATCGTTATATTCCGTAACCGTTTTAACAGATGCCTGGTACTTTGCAAAAAGATTGTCGTCATATTCGGAAATCTCACTGACATACTCCACTCGGTTTAGCAAATCGGCTATGCTTGCCGAGCTGACAAGTATGTCCCAGTACGATGTCTCGCCATTCTCATAAACGTATTTTATTCGTGCGGACATCGTTTTATACTGTTCTTCCATAACCGCAGTGGCAGCTGCAAGCTCCTCCTCCGTAACAGCCTTTTCCGCCTCAAGCTCACCGAGCTTTTCAGAAATCTGCTGTACCTGAATGGTAAGAGAATTGTATTTCTCGTCCAGTTCCTTTACATAGGCCATTATGCTGTCATACTCGCTGCTCAAAGCATCTATTTCAGCCTGTACAGCCGCAGCTTTTTCCTCGTACTCTTTTTTTGTCTTTTCTGCTTCCGATATCGTCTGGTCGTACTTTGAATAGCTTATATCAGGCGTCATCGGAGAATCAACCGCCGCATAAACGGCTGCAAGCTTGTAAGCATAGACAAACGGCGCAAGCACGCAAACAGACACTATAACAGCCATGCTGATTTTAAAACGTTTTCCAAGTATTTTTTTTATTTTCAATTCTTTCTCCTCTGTAATGCATTAATATGCAACATAGTTTTTCGGATTCTGATATTGGCCGCCGATCATAACTGAAAAATGCAGATGATTGCCGGTCGCAACTCCCGTCGAGCCCACATATGCAATAACCTGTCCCTGCTTGACTCTGGTACCCGTTTTTACGGCAAGGGACGAGCAGTGGTAATAAAGCGTGTAGTTGTCGCCGCCGTGGTCAATCATAATATAATTTCCCTGCGAGGTGCCGTAGGTCGAAGCCACAACAGTGCCTGCAAGCGCCGCTATTATCGGTGTGCCGTAAGGAGCCGGAATATCAATGCCCTTATGGTTTGAACTTGCTCCGGCAGTAGGGCTGGTTCTGTAACCGAAGCCCGAAGAGATGTGACTGTAACCCGGAAGCGGCCATATCATGCTTCCGATATCGGTTTTTTCAGTCTGAGTCACGCCGGACACGCTCGAACTGCCCGACCCCGACACATTCGGTTTTGTCTGGTTCTGCTGCTGTGCAAGCGCCTCCTGTGCGCGCCTGTCTTCTTCCGCTTTAGCTGCCCTGGCTTCTTCAATAGTCATAGTCTGGGTTTCGATTTGCATCATATATTCATCGTACAGTTCTCTGGAAACTCCAAGCTTTGCGGCGCATTCGTCAAGAGCCGTATTCTTTGCATTTTTGAGTTCCTCGGCATAGGTCAGGCAAAGCTCATAGGTCGATTGGACATTGCCAAGGGTTTCAAGCTGAATCGCAAGCTGATCGTTATATTCCGTTACGGTTTTAACCGACTTCTGATATTTGTAAAAAAGCTCGTCGTCATATTTTGAGATTTCGGAAACATACTCCACCCTGTTAAGCAAATCTGCAATGCTCGCCGCATGAACAAGTATGTCCCAGTATGAGGTCTCGCCGTTTTCATAAACATACTTAATCCTTGCCGCCATCGTCTCATACTGCTTATTCATTTCATCGGTAGCTTCCTTAAGGCTTGCCTCTGTCTGCTTCTTTTCCTCTTCAAGCTCCGCAAGCTTTGTATTTATCTGAACAACCTGTGCAGTAAGACCGTTCTGCTTTTCGTCAAGCTCTTTTATATAGTCCATGATGCTGTCATACTCGGCGCTGAGAGAATCTATTTCAGCCTGAACCGCAGCGGCCTTTTCTTCATATTCCTTTTTGGTCTGCTCTGCCTGCGATATTGTCTGGTCATACTTAGAGTATTTTACAGACGGCAGCTTCTCAGGAGCCGCATAAACAGACGCAAGCCTGTATGCGTATACGAAAGGAGCAAGCACGCACACGGCAGCAGCCAGCGCTATAATCCTGCGGAATTTTTTTCTCTTCATCTTATTCCCGACCTTTCTGTCGATACCACGGTCAAAAACCGTTTAAAAAGCGAGCCTGCCGAACAGGTTGCAAAAAGCGAATGTCCCAATTTTATTAGTTGAAGGACCTTATAAGCTTAAGCTGACGTGAAAGCGTAATCGAACTTCCAAGTATGCCTATTCCAAGGCCCATCAGCATTGAAATCGGCGTTACAAACAGGAACACCTCGTCAATATCGACAAACTGCATTGTGATAAACAGTCCCGAAAACTTGCTCACAACCAGCGCAACTACCTTGTAGTAAACCGCATACAGAATTGAAAGCGGAATACAGGCTCCCAAAAAGCCGATAAGAACGCCTTCAACAATAAACGGTCCTCTTATAAAATAATCCGCTGCGCCGATAAGGTGCATAATTGAAATTTCTTCCCTTCTTATTGAAACACCTGTTGAAATGGTTGTGCTTATGAGGAATGTGGCAATAGAAAGGAGCAGCGCGACTATTATTACAGTCCCAATGCTCAACGCCCTATTTATTTTTGTAAGAGTCGCAACTATATCGTTGCTGTCATTAACCTTCCTTACGCCCGAAAGCTTCTTTATCTGCTCTACCGCCTCCGGCTGGTCGCTTACATCGTCAAAATAAACCGAATAGGACATTGAATCCGCAAGAGGATTGTCGCTGCCGAAGGTTGCCGCGAGTTCTTCATTAAGATAGGTGGACTTGTAATATTCCCACGTGTCTTCAGGAGACATGTAGGTTACTGACGTGACGCCCTTAATATTCTGTATTTCTTCGCCGATATTCACAATTTCATCGTTAGTTATTCCTTCTCTGAAAAAGACGGAAACCCCGACATTGGATTCAGCATTCTCCATCATATACTGAACGTTTACAAGAAGGAAATAAAGTATTCCGAAAAGAAAAATACACGCTCCCATTGTTGCAACGGAGGCTATCGAAAAGAGCTTGTTTCTTCTGATATTTTTGATTCCCTGCGAAAAGCTGTATCCCAGCGCGCCAAAACTACCCAACGTCGTATCCTCCCTTCTTGTCCTCAATAATTTTACCGTTCAATACGCTGATGACGCGCTTCTGCATCACATCGACGATTTCACGGTTATGAGTGACTACAACGACCGTAGTACCCCTCTTATTGACTTCTTCAAGAAGATTCATGATTTCCCATGAGTTTTGAGGATCAAGGTTTCCGGTAGGTTCGTCCGCAAGGAGAATCATCGGATTATTTACCAGCGCCCTTGCAAGCGCCACTCTCTGCTGCTCGCCGCCCGACATTTCCTTTGGAAAGCTTTTAAACTTCTGCGAGAGCCCCACCAAAGTAAGCATTTTGGAAACTTCCTTCGGTATCTTATTCTTAGGCGCTTCAATTACCTCCTGTGCAAAAGCAACATTTTCATAGACATTCCTGTCAGGCAGCAGGCGATAATCCTGAAAAACGATCCCTATGCTTCTTCTGTATTTGCACACCTGTCTTTTTTTAAGTTTTGACAAATCCTTTCCTGCGACATAAATCTTGCCGGACGTCGGGTCTATTTCATTTTCAATAAGCCTGATAAGAGTCGATTTGCCGGAACCGCTCGGGCCGACTATAAACACAAACTCGCCTTTATCTATTCTAAAGCTGACATCCTCCAAAGCATGGTTGTCAGAAAAACCGTCATAAGCTTTCGATACATGATCGAGAACAATAACAGGTGCCTCAGGCAGCACCTCCCTGCCTGTTTCCTCCTCGTGTCCTTTTGGCATTATACCAAACCTCCGTTTAACATTTCTTATAGTTATAAAAACACGGACCGTTTAGTTATCAATACTCTCCATGTACTTCATGTATTTTACTACCATAAGCGCAATCTTAAACGTAATCGCATCATCAAACACGCGCAGGTCAAGATTGGTACTCTTTTGAATCTTATCAAGCCTGTACACAAGAGTGTTTCTGTGAATATAAAGCTGACGCGACGTCTCTGATACGTTCAAGCTGTTTTCAAAGAATTTATTTATGGTAACAATTGTTTCTTCATCGAAATCATCCGGAGATTTACCGTCAAAGATTTCCTTTATAAACATTCTACACAAAGACATCGGAAGCTGATAAATAAGACGTCCGATCCCAAGATTGTTGTAGGCAATCACTCTTCTGTCTTCATAAAAGATTTTGCCTACGTCAAGTGCCATTTTTGCTTCCTTATAGGATCTTGAAATATCTTTTATTTCATGGATTATTGTTCCGTAGGAAACGCGAACTCTGGACATTGCTTCCGTGTTAAGCATGTCCAAAAGCATCTTTGCAGTGTTCATAAGATCATCATAGGTCTCGTTTTTTCTGAGCTCTTTTACAAGAATAATGTTTTTCTCATCCACAGCAGTAATGAAATCCTTAGTCTTTCCCGAAAAGAGGGAACGAACCGTTTCCAAAGCATTGCTGTCCTTTTCATTTTTTGTCTCGATAAGATAAACCACCCTTCTCACATCCGTTTCGATATGGAGCTTTTTGGCACGGTTGTAAATGTCAACAAGAAGCAGATTATCTAAAAGCAGACTCTTAATAAAATTGTCCTTGTCAAATCTCTCTTTGTATGCGACAAGAAGGCTCTGAATCTGGAAGGCAACCATTTTACCGACCATGTAGACATCGTCAGAATCTCCCTTGGCAAGCAAAATGTATTCAAGCTGATGATCATCGTAAACCTTAAAAAACTGAAATCCCTGAATAACCTGACTTTCAGCTTGGGACTCTGCAAAAGTGTATACCGAGTTCTCATAATTTTCAGGATTAGAAATTGTGGAGGCTAATGTCTTACCTTCTGTGTCCATGACACACAAATCGACCCTGGTAATCGACTTCATGCCGTCAACTGTGTTTTGCAAAATCTGGTTAGAAATCATAAATACCTCCGTTTTCAATACCCATATTTGGTCATATTGTAACATTTTTGTAATTAAAAAACAAGTGATTTCTATACAATATATAGTACAATGTTAATCATAAACCATACATAATCGGCAAATTAAAAAAGGACCTTCTTCCGAAGGTCCTTTAAAAAAATCATTATTCAGATTAGTGAGTGATAATCTGCTCTGTTTCCTTATCGAAGATGTGCATCTTTGTAAGGTCAAGAGCAACCCTGATTGTATCGCCAGGTCTTGCTGTCGTTCTTGGGCTAACTCTTGCGGTAATGTCATGGTCGTCAACCGTGAAGTACAGGAATACTTCTGCACCGAGAAGCTCGTAAACCTTAACAGCCGCATCAAATGAGCTTTCGCTTGATGTAGCAATGAAAGCTTCCTCATCCTTAACATCCTCAGGACGGATACCAAGAACAACTTCCTTATCCTCATAGCCGCCGTCAATAAGCTTCTTAGCTCTTGCTTCAGGAATCTTAATGCTGATTTCGCTGTTTGTAAACTGAAGATAAACATCGCTGCCCTGTACATTAACCGTACAGTCGATGAAGTTCATCTGAGGCGATCCCATGAAGCCTGCAACGAAGAGATTGTTCGGTCTGTCATAGAGATGCTGAGGCGTGTCAACCTGCTGGATAACGCCGTCCTTCATAACGACGATTCTTGTTCCGAGCGTCATGGCCTCTGTCTGGTCATGCGTTACATAGATAATTGTTGTCTCAAGTCTCTGGTGAAGCTTGGAGATCTCTATACGCATCTGTACACGAAGCTTTGCATCGAGGTTTGAAAGCGGCTCGTCCATAAGGAATACCTTAGGGTTACGGACAATTGCACGGCCCATGGCAACACGCTGTCTCTGACCACCGGAAAGAGCCTTCGGCTTACGGTCAAGGAGCGGCTCGATACCGAGGATCTTTGCTGCTTCGTTAACAAGCTTGTCAATCTGATCCTTCGGAACTTTTCTAAGCTTAAGACCGAATGCCATGTTGTCTTTAACCGACATGTGAGGATAAAGAGCGTAGTTCTGGAAAACCATCGCAATATCTCTGTCCTTAGGTTCTACATCATTCATGAGCTTATCGCCTATGTAAAGTTCGCCGGAAGTGATTTCCTCAAGACCTGCAATCATACGAAGGGTCGTCGACTTACCGCATCCGGACGGTCCAACGAAGATGATAAACTCCTTATCTTTGATATCAAGGTTGAATTCTTTAACAGCAACAAATCCGTTAGGATAGGTTTTGTTGATGTTGAGTAACTTTAAACTAGCCATTTTCTAAGCCTCCTAATTATTCTTCGATGCGTGAAAGCACGCTTACTGGTAAATATAATACATTAAAACTCAAAAAATAGCTATGTCCTAATTTCCTAAATCTTTTACAATAACTTTGTACATTTTGTATATTTAATTTTTAAATCAAGAAAAATCTGGCGTATTTTACAAATTTTTCACTAAAATACTGTATAAATTGCCTATTGCATCGCTTCCTACAGGCTCTCTTCAAATCCTTCTCCCAAAATTTCCTTAGCGGTAAGAATCACGACAAAGGATTTTCTGTCAAATTTTGAAACGGTCCTTATAAGGGTTCTGACCTGCCTGCCTCCGCAGGCGCACATCAACACGTCTTTTCCGGCTCCGCTGTAGGCTCCTGTCGCGTCCCAGACCGTCACGCCTCTTTTTATGCTTTCCAATATGCTTTTTGACATTTCCTCGCCTCTTTCAGTCACTATCATGACAAGCTTAGTGTAGGAAAAGCCGACAAGAAACGCATCGGAAACCGCAGTCATAACAAAAAGAGCCAGTATTGCATAAATGGATTTGTAAATGCCGAAAACAGACATTCCTAGCAGGACTATAACCGCATCAATAATGCCCAGCACAACCGGCTGAGTTACTCTTTTTAATTTTTTGGCGATAAGCGTCGATATTAAATCCGTGCCGCCGGTACTAAGCCCCGAACGAAATATAAGTCCTATTCCCACTCCCGTAAGAGCGCCTCCTAAAAGAGCGGCCAGAAACATATCCTCCTTTTCCACGGCGGCGATGGGTATCACCGCCAGCATCAGGCTTAAAAATGCAGTGCCTCCGAGCGCATAGCAGAAAAACCTCCAGCCTTTTTCCTTTATTGCAAAAATCAAAATAGGGATATTAAGGATAAGGTTGAGAGCCGATACCGGAACATCGATTCCTGCATATTTGCATACGATACTGTTTATTGCTATCGAAAGGCCCGTTATTCCTCCGATTACCATTTCGAGCGGCTCATATACCACATTGACGCCAATTGCCAGAAAGACGCACGCTGCCGCCAGCATCAGTATCCTGATAAAAATATCAAAGGCGGCCTTTCTCTCCCGCTTTCTCTGAAACCCTGCTTTAACTTCCCCCAAATCAACCATTTTTTTCAACCACTGCCACACCGTTTTGCATTTTACTTTCAGAACAAACATCATGGCAAAAGCGTTTCTGCCGCAACATGCGCCTGAAATATCAGTCTCGTCTTATCGCCTTAATTTTGCTCTGACAGGTTTTATTTTTTACATAAAAAGTTCAGACTATTCATTTGCACGGCGCTCACAGCACAAAAAAGTTGAAAATCAGATTTAAAGCGTATATACTTTGTTTAATATAATGAAAAGAGGACCTTATATGAGCAGAGTTTTGATTACGGGCGCAAGCGGAGATATCGGCGCCGCCACAGCACGGAAATTTGCGAAAGAGGGACACAGTCTGGCGCTTTTCGGCTTTAAAAACTATGACAGTCTTATCCCGCTGTCAAAACAGCTTAGTACAGAATTCGGAGCAGACAGCTTCTGCTACAGGTGCAATGCCGCAGATGATTCAGAGGTCAAAGCCACGTTTAAAAAAGCTGAAAAACAGCTGGGCGGCATAGACGTGCTGATTAACTGCGCCGGCATCTCCTTTATCGGGCTGGATCAGAACATGACCGGAGAGGAATGGGCTGAGCTTTGCAGCACAAACCTGTCTTCTGTAATGTACTTCTGCCGTTCCGCCATTCCCGAAATGGTCAACCGCAAGGCAGGAAAAATAATTAACATTTCCTCCATGTGGGGAACCTACGGCGCGTCCTGCGAAGCCGCCTATTCTGCTACCAAGGGAGGAATAAACGCCTACACAAAGGCGCTTGCAAAGGAGCTTGCGCCAAGCGGAATCTCAGTCAACGCTCTGGCTCTCGGCGCAATAGATACGAAAATGAATTCGCATTTGAGTTCTGATGAAAAGAAAGCCTTCTGCGAACAGATTCCCTTCGGAAGAATGGCGACTGTTACGGAAGCCGCCGACATGATTTACTGTTTGTTTTCAGCTCCCTCCTACCTCACAGGTCAGGTGATAGGTTTTGACGGAGGATACTGATTCTGTTCACTCCGTGCATGAGGCATTTAAAATCGCATAAATCCGACATTGCCTTTTTCAGGCTTATTAAGAAAAAACCGTCTGGCAAAGAGTCATCAGGGCTCACATGCCAAACGGTTTATTTTCGTTTAAAATTAAGCCTTGCTTACTTTTTCTCAAGCAAAGCGTCAAAGTCAGGCATCTCATTCATTGTAAGGACATAATCGTTTGTATATGTGCTTACAAGATGAGCAATTGAATTCACTTCTTCATTTTCAATATAATTGCTGTGCCATACAAGGAACCATAACCACTTAACGCCGTCTTCCTGAAGCGCGCTTATCTTTGGAAGCTTGCCGCACTCGTGAAGCGCTGCAGGTTTTCCTGAATCCGCCAGCCTTTCCGTAAGATTTTTGTACATTCCTCCGTAACCGCTGTCAGCCGCAGAATCGCCGTATGAATCCGCTCCGATAATATCCACGTACTCATCGCCCGGATACCATTCTGCCGAGCCTGTGGTTGCATTTCCGGTGTAGCCAAGAACCCAGATAAGGTTGTTAAGACCGTGGTAGTTGGTATAGCGGTCATACATAAGCCTCCACAGCTTAACAAACGTTTCGCCTCCTGCCTTGCCCCACCAGAACCATTTGCCGTCAAATTCATGGAAAGGCCTCCAAAGGACTACGACTCCTGCGTCCTGAAGCTGTTTGAGATATTCCGCGGCAACATCCATATCGGCTACTATCTGTTTGTACAAATCGCTTTCAGGGTCGTCAAGCGCTTCCGCAAGGCCTGCACAGGTATCCTGAGAGGAATTATAGCCGCCGTCGACATCTCCCGGAACTCCCATATGCCAGCATATGCTGATAAGGCAATTGAATTTATCCCATGTTATCGAACGTCTCACAACGCCCTCATAATCTCCGTTAATAAAATCAAGGCCTCTTAATGCCGGAAGATCCTCCGCATACTCTTTAATAAATGTGAATTCCTCATTTGTAGTGTCCGAAACCTTTTCCTGCTGTCCCGAGATAATGTAATTTCCCTGAATCGAAAGCAGCCAGTTATAGGTTGCAATCGCCTTTTCGGAGGCATTAGGATTAGACAGCTTGTTTGTCAAATCGACTTGATAATCACTCCACATATTTTCTTTGCCTGCGTCCTCTTTTCCCTGTCCCTTTGTCGGAGCTGCCGTCGGCGTGCCCCCTGTACTCTCATTTTTATCTCCGCAGCCCGTAAGCAGCGAAACAGACATTGCCGCCGTAAGCAATAAAGCTAAAATTCTTTTAAACATCTTTCCCTCATTTCCGTACCGGATAGGTACAATCCGTTGCCGTGTTCATTCGGCACATCCGTAACATATGCGCTTTTAATGCGTACACTGCCAAAAACGGTCTGCGGCACATCCGCCACAGACCGCCATGTAGATTTTATCAAAAACATGTCTGAATGTCCATACCGTTTTATAATTATCCTGAACATAAATTTGCCTCGGGCATGTAATAAATCAGTTGAATTACATACTGTTTAATTGCATGCCGTTTAACTGCATGCCGTTTAATTATAAAACGTATCCAATCACCTTTTCGGCTCGCAGGTAAACTCTCTGCCGTTATAGTCAAGAAGCAGGGTGTCGCCTACATATACCTCGCCCGCGAGTATGCACTTTGCAGCGACAGTCTCAACCGTCTGCTGTATATAACGTTTAAGAGGTCTTGCGCCGAATATCGGGTCGTAACCGCCTTCAATTACCTGAGCTCTGGCGGCGTCGGTCATTTCGACGGTAATCTGCTTATCCTCAAGTCTTTCATTAAGCTCCTGCACGATAAGAGTCACAATGTCCGAAATATTGTCCCTTGTCAAAGGCTTAAAGAGTATTGTCTCATCAAGCCTGTTAAGGAATTCAGGTCTGAAATGAGCTCTGAGCTCCGCAATTACAGCGTTCTTGCACTCGTCGGTTATGTTTCCCTCACTGTCAATCCCCTCGAGCAGATACTGGCTTCCGAGATTTGAAGTGAGAATGATTATCGTGTTTTTGAAATCGACCGTGCGTCCCTTAGAGTCGGTAATGCGTCCGTCATCAAGCACCTGAAGAAGCGTGTTAAAGACATCGGGGTGAGCCTTTTCTATTTCATCAAAAAGAATAACCGAATAAGGCTTCCTTCTTACCGCTTCGGTAAGCTGACCTCCCTCATCGTAGCCGACATATCCCGGAGGCGCTCCGATAAGCCTTGCAACCGAATGCCTTTCCATGTACTCGCTCATATCAAGACGGACAATGTTGTTCTCGTCGTCAAACAGGTTTTTTGCAAGCGCTTTTGCAAGCTCTGTCTTTCCCACGCCTGTAGGACCGAGGAAAAGGAACGAGCCGACGGGCTTTGAAGGATCCTTGATTCCTGCTTTGCTTCTTATTATCGCTTCCGAAACCTTGGTAACAGCTTCGTCCTGACCTATTACGCGTCCGTGGAGCTGGTCGGCAAGATTTAAAATTTTCTTTCTTTCGCTTTCGTTCAGCTTAGCGACAGGAATACCCGTCCATTTGGAAACGATTTTTGCGACCTCGTCTTCCGAAACGCTCTCATGGACAAGAGACATCTCCCTCTTTCTTACCGCCTCTTCTTCCTGCTGGATCTGAGCCTCTATGCCGGGCAGCCTGCCATATTGCAGCTCCGCCGCTTTGTTAAGATCATATTCCTGCTGTGCCTTCTGAATCTGCCTGTTGACGTCGTCACGCTCCTCACGCAGCTTAACAAGCCGGTCAACGGCGGACTTTTCATTGTCCCACTGAGCTTTTTTGACATCAAATTCACTCTTAAGCTCCGCAAGTTCTTTTTGTAAATCGGCAAGTCTGTCCTTGCTTAATGTATCCTCTTCCTTTTTGAGCGCAGCCTCCTCAATTTCAAGCTGCATTATTCTTCTTTGCAGTTCATCCATCTCGGCAGGCATTGAGTCAAGCTCGGTTTTGATAAGCGCACATGCCTCGTCTACAAGGTCAATCGCCTTATCCGGAAGGAAACGGTCGGTAATATACCTGTTTGAAAGGGTTGCCGCAGCGACAAGCGCCGCATCTGTGATTTTTACGCCGTGAAATACCTCGTAGCGTTCCTTAAGACCACGAAGAATGGATATCGTGTCTTCGACCGTAGGCTCTTCGACCAGCACGGGCTGGAACCTTCTTTCAAGAGCGGCGTCTGTTTCAATATATTTTCTGTACTCATCAAGCGTTGTTGCGCCGATGCAGTGGAGTTCTCCTCTTGCAAGCATCGGCTTAAGCATGTTGCCTGCGTCCATTGCGCCGTCGGTTTTGCCCGCTCCGACAATAGTGTGGAGCTCGTCTATGAAAAGAACGATGTTTCCGTTGCTTTTCTTGACTTCATCGAGAACAGACTTAAGCCTCTCCTCAAACTCACCCCTGTATTTTGCGCCTGCAACAAGGGCGCCCATATCAAGCGAATAGAGCTGTTTGTTTTTAAGTCCTTCCGGCACATCTCCTCTTACAATACGCTGTGCAAGTCCCTCAACAACAGCCGTTTTGCCGACGCCGGGCTCTCCTATAAGCACCGGATTGTTTTTTGTCTTTCTTGAAAGTATTCTGATTACATGACGTATTTCTCCGTCACGGCCGATAACAGGGTCCAGCTTCTGGTCATTTGCCCTCTCCACCAGATTTATCGCATACTTGGAGAGTGTTTCATAGGTTGCTTCCGGATTGTCGGTTTCAACTCTTTTAGTCCCCCTGACCTCGGAAAGAGCCCTTAAAAATCTGTCTCTGGTAAGTCCGTACTCAGAAAAAATCTTTTTAAGCTCATTGTTTGGATTTGCAATAAGAGACAGGAATATATGTTCCACCGAAACATATTCGTCTCCCATTGCCTTTGCCTCGTCCTCGCTCATAAGAAGGACCTTGTTAAGAGCCATTGAAACGCCAAGCTTATTTATCCCTGAAACCTTAGGCAGTCTTGAAAGCCCCTGTTCCGTTCTTTTCTTAAATTCCATCAGATTCATGTCCATTTTTTCTATAAGACGGACAATCAGGCTGTCATCGATGGTAAGGAACGCCATAAGCAGATGCTCCTGATCCATCTCCGGGGAACCGTACTCATAAGCAAGTTTTTCACACTGCTGAATTGCCTCAATTGATTTTTGCGTAAATTTATTTATGTTCATAGCTGCCTCCGTTCTGCGAAAATCCGCCATGTTTTTTGTTCTAGATGGAGTATAACACTACTTGTTAGCACTGTCAAGTGATGAGTGCTAATTTATTGATAAAAATTTTATTTGTCACCTGTTTTGTTCTTAATTAATGTCTATTATAATAAAATTAAATTTGCGAAATTAAATATTTGTCATCCAAATCTTAAAAATGTTCGCTTTTTTGACTGCCGCTCCTTCCATGCTGCCGCTTCAGATAAACCTCCCTCATAAAATAAGCGGCTCCGAAAAATCCGAAGCCGCTTAATATCTTTTGTTTTTACTTTAATTCTTTATGCTCTAAAGCATTTTCGCCTCTGCTGCCATAAGCTCTTAACCGTTACTGTCTCTTTTTTTCAAAAGAACAAGCACTGAACCGGAAACAAGCATCAAAAACAACGTTAACACGATTCCTGAATCACCTGTCTTCGGCGTCTCGTCGGAAGAACCGTTTGTGCCTCCCTCTACCGAAGGAGTCGGCGTCTCCGTATCCGTTGGCGTCGGCGTCTCTGTATCAGTCGGCGTCGGTGTCTCCGTTTCTGTTGGCGTCGGTGTCTTCGTTTCTGTCGGTG
>CANRAZ010000026.1 GCA_947628705.1 uncultured Lachnospiraceae bacterium
TTGGGCTGGCATACTCCCAGACAGGTACTGATGGATTATCTGCGGTCAGTGTAACAAATGTTTGACAAACCTACATTATTTTCAGAACCGGCGAAACCCGATAATGCTACCGTACGAACTGCGAATTGTAGAGTTCTGCATAAAAACCGTCCTTTGCAAGCAGCTCCTGATGCTTTCCTGTTTCAAGTATATGTCCGTCCCTCATCACTATTATCAAATCTGCATTTTGTATGGTTGAAAGCCTGTGAGCAACCACAAAGCTTGTTCTTCCCTCCATCAGCTTTGCAAAGGCATTCTGGATTTTAAGCTCGGTTCTCGTGTCTATCGAGGACGTCGCTTCATCCAGTATCAGCATCGGCGGAAGACAGAGCATGATCCTTGCTATGCAAAGAAGCTGCTTCTGACCCTGACTGAGACTGCCGCCGCCCTCTTCGATATACGTGTCATAGCCCTTCGGAAGCCTTCTTATAAACCCGTCTGCATATGCGGCTTCGGCTGCACGGACAACCTCCTCAAGCGAAGCGTCAGGCCTTCCCATCGAAATGTTTTCTCTTACCGTACCCGAAGAAAGCCATGTGTCCTGCAATACCATGCCGTAATTCTTTCTTAAGGACCGTCTTGTGACGTTCCTGATATCAAAACCGTCCACGCTGATGCTGCCCTTATCGGCGTCGTAAAATCTCATCAGAAGATTTATAAGAGTAGTCTTTCCGCAGCCGGTAGGCCCGACTATAGCCACTCTCATTCCCTGTTTTGCGCTTAGATTAAAATTTTCAATAAGCTTTCTTTCAGGGACATAGGAAAACGATACGCCGTCCAGCTCCACGCAGCCTTTGACGTCTGAAAGCTCAGCCGCATCCAAAGCATCAGGCTCCTCCTCGGGCTGTTCAAGTATTTCAAATATCCTTGATGCGCAGGCAAGCGCTCCTGCTACCTCGGTTACCACTCCGCTGATTTCGTTAAACGGTTTTGCATACTGGTTTGAATAATTAAGGCATACGCTAAGACCGCCTATCGTCATTTTCTGTGCGATAACGGCTCCTGAGCCTGCAAGAGCCACGCAGGCATATATGATGTTGTTTACAAACCGTGTGGAAGGGTTTACAAGAGACGAAAAGAATGTCGCCTTCAGAGAGCATTTTTTAAGCCTCTCGTTTATCTCGTTAAAGCCTTCCTCTGATTTATCGCCAAAGCAGTATGCCTGCACAAGCTTCTGGTTCCCTATCATTTCGTCAATATAAGACGTCTGTTCAGCTCTGGTGCTGCTCTGAATCAGGAACATGCTGTGGGTTTTCTTCGCAATAAAAGCAGCGATAAACAGAGAAGCCGGCGTAAGCACAACAACAAGAAGTGCAATTCCCGCATTTATCTTAAAAAGAAGAAACAAAGTGCCGATTATCGTTATCACGCCTGTAAACAGCTGCGTAAAGCCGATAAGAAGTCCGTCGGCAAAGGTATCCACGTCGGCAATCACCCTGTTTACGACATCACCGGTCGAGGTCTTGTCGAAATAACTCATCGGAAGCCTTTCAAGCTTTGCGATTGCGTCCCTCCTGATATCCCTCACGGTATCAAAGGTTATTTTATTGTTTGCAAGGTTCATCAGCCAGTTTGCAAGCGCGGAAATCACCGTAAAAACAGCTACGTAAAAAAGCTTCTCCAATATCATAGAAAGCTCCACGCTTCCCGGACCCGTTATAAAGTCAATCGCATCGCCTATGATTACAGGGATATAAAGCGTTGTTACCGTCGACAGAAGCGCAAAAAACAACGACAGCGCAAGCAGAAGCCTGTAGGATTTGAGATATTTAAGAACCTTCTTAACGGTCTTTCCCGTCGAGGCGTCAAATTTGACGTTTTTCATTTATGCGCTCACCTCCCCTGACCCTTGGCCTGTCCTGATGAGACCTGCGAATAGTATATTTCCCTATATATCGCATTGCTTTCAAGAAGCTCTTCATGCGTTCCTATCCCTGAAACCCTGCCGTCATCAAGCACGACGATTTTATCGGCATACTGAACCGACGACGAGCGCTGGCTCACAATAAAGGTGACGGGCTTTGGATTTAAATTTTTTATTGCCGTTCTCAAGGCTGCATCGGTGGCATAGTCAAGAGCCGATGCGGAATCATCCAAAATAAGTATCTTCGGTTTTTTTACAAGAGCCCTTGCAATGCTTATTCTTTGTTTTTGTCCTCCGCTAAGATTGTTTCCTCCCTGTTCAACGGCATGCATTAAACCGTCCTCAGAGCCTGCCGAATCATCTTCGTCAATCCCCAGAAAAGAAGCCGCCTGCGCATCTGCAAGAGCCTTTTCCATGTCCTTTCTGCCAGCGTCTTCGTTGGCAAAAAGAAGATTGCTCTTAATGTCTCCTCTTAGAAGCACCGCCTTTTGCATTACTATGCCGATATTCTCCCTCAGACTTTCAAGCTTAAGGGTTTTAATGTCCCTGCCGTAAATCTTAACGCTGCCTGAGGTAGTATCGTAAAATCTCGGTATAAGATTTACAAGAGTTGACTTGCCGCAGCCCGTACCGCCGATGACGCCGACGGTTTCACCGTCATAGACCTTAAGATTCACATCTGTAAGAGCCTCCTGCGCTCCCTCGCTGTAGACAATCGAAGCGTGTTCGAATTCAACGGCCGGAACCTTCAAGGCTTCGTTTTTTGACCCTGTTACCGAATCGGTTTCAGCGCCTTCCGCATCTCCTGCCGGCACCGGGCAGGCATTTTCTGCGTACTGTCCAAAAACCAGCTCAATGTCGCCCGAAACCATCGACGGCTTCATGTCCAGCACATCTGCCACCCTGTTGGCGCACGCAAGCGCTTTCGTAATGGTTATGATAAGGTTCGCAAGCTTTATAAGCTCAACAAGAATCTGCGACATGTAATTGTAAAGGGCAAAGGTCTCTCCCTGACTCATGTGTCCTGCATTGACCCTGAGTCCGCAGACATATATTAAAAAAATTATCGCGGCATTTATCATAACGTAGGTCAGCGGATTCATAAGAGCTGAAATGCGCCCGACCTTAAACTGTAAATCCTTAAGTCCGTCGTTTGCCTCCGAAAACTTTTCCTGTTCATTTTCTTCATTGCAGAAAGCACGGATAACTCTGACGCCGTTTACGTTTTCTCTGGTAAGACCAAGAACCCTGTCAAGCTTTCTTTGAACCTGTTTATACTTTGGAATCGTGTAGCCGATAATGCCGAATATTATAACTGAAAGAACCGGAATCACAACAACAAAAATAAGAGCGGCCTGCACATCTTGGGTAAATGCCATTATCATTGAACCGAAAACAATGAACGGCGAACGCAAAAGAAGCCTTAGACCCATGTTGACGCCATTCTGCATCTGGTTTACGTCACTGGTCAGCCTTGTTATCATTGTGTTCGTTCCTACTCTGTCCATGTCGGAAAAGGAAAGAGACTGAAAATGTTTAAAAAGCGCCCCTCTCACGTTAGCTGCAAAACCAACGGCTGATTTTGCGGCAAAGTACTGTGCGATAATTGAAAAAACAAAGCCTGCAAATCCCAGAAGCACCATGATAATGGACATTCTGAGACAGTAGGCTTTATCACCTGTTCCAATTCCGTTATCTATTATAAGCTTTACGACTAATGGGACGGCAAGTTCAAAAAGAGCCTCCAACAGCTTAAAGAAAGGGCCCATTAAAGCTGTAAACCTGTATTCTTTAAAATATTTGAGCAGTCTGACCACAGTCTTGCCTCCAATCAGTCATTCTACAGTTAATTCTGAAACCGCCGGCGTTACAGTTTTATTTTTGCAGCTTAAACAGTTCTTTTACTCTATGATAGTAAACGACGCCAGCATTTTTTCTATTTCAGATTGATGGCTTTTGTCAGTAAGAGTTGATATAACATAATTATGCCCCATGTAATCCACAAAATACATGTAAGCATAGCCGCCGCTTTCCGGAATAAAGCCTACAAAACTGGCAGGATAGCCGCCGCTCCCGATCTTTGTCGTCATAAGGCTCAGACTGCTTCCGTCCTCCTTGTTGACCGCATCGACCGTTTCCTGTAAATTCTGTTTCGGGTCATAGGTTCCAACGTAGATATAGCAGTCATTGTCGGCGCCGGACATATCCTTTATTTGAAACATATCAAGGCTGCCTTTACTGTTCAGGAATTCATATTTTCTGGTATTTACGGTAATCTTGTAGTCAAAGCTGCCCTGAACCGTCCTGAAGCCTGCGTTGACATAAAGAACTGCGCCCAAAGCGCAAAGCGCAATAAAGACAACAGCCGCAATGACCGCAATAACGATTTTCTTCTTTTTACTCATTGCCTTCCTCTGCAACCGGCTTCATAATTTCAAAAACAGAATATACATTTCCATCCTCAGCCGTAAGGACGATTATCTCCCTGTCATCTTCTTCAAATCTTATCGGAAAGATTTTATCACCTAAATGAGCCTGCGATTTGTACTCAGCCCTAAAGCTCGTTACCCGTTCGTCAAAGGTTTTGTAATCAAGAGCGATCTTGACATACTGACCGTTGTTGACATGCCCAAGCGAATCCAAATGGTGCTTTTCAACGGTAACGCACGGTAAAATTTCTCCGCCCTCCTTTGGATAGGCTATTTTTCTCGGCTTGTATTCCATGTCGAGCGGCTTTTCCACACCGTACATTTCAATTATTTCATCAGAAACCTTTTTAGGCCTCTGCAATTTAAGATCCATGTAGCTCCAGATGCTTGCAGCCTTTACAAGAGGCTCTCCGTCCTGTGAAGACATAAGACAGTTTCTTTCTCCCATAAAGGATTTAAATCCGTAAGCCCATGTTGAAACGTTTATTTTTTCGCCGTGCTCCGGATATCTCAAAATCTCGATCTGCCATGAGCAGGTCATCCAAGCACAGTCCATGCCCTTTAATACGCTTACATTCTGACCAAGCTCCATTGTATGGAATATTGCGGCGTCTTGGAAATAATCGATTATACTCTGTAAGGTAAGATATTCCTCTCCGTCAGTTTCGCTGTACCTTACCCTTGCATCAAAGCTGTACATACATATTGCCTTTCTTACGCTTGCATTTAAAGCAGAATTTTTAAATCCAAATAATCAGCGTACTGCCGTTTTCGGCATCAGGAGCTGCCGTTCTGCTCGGCAACGGCTGAATCAATAAGTATTTCGGAAACCATATCGCTTTCAATCATCTCCGTTATTTTCTCTTTTCCAAGCAGGGCTTCAAAGTCACTGACATCAGTATAGCCTGCTTCCTCCATGTACTCCGCAAGCTTTCTTTTGTAGGTTTCGTCATCAACCGTTATGTTTTCTTTTTTTATTATTGCGTCGTAAATAATCCGCTCCTCAACTACTGTTCTGGAATATTCTCTGCAATAATCGTAAAAATCCTGAACGGTTCCGTAGCCGTAGGCTTCCGTGACCAAGGCTTCCATTGTCGTGTTAAGATATGAAGCGTAGCTTTGGTAGTACTCTATCATTTCCTGATACTCACGCTCAACGCTTTTTTCATCGATTGTAAGCTCACAGGAATCTCTAAGCGTTTCCCATATGCTGTTCCATTTATGTTCGTCTGCCGCATTCTGTGCATTTTTCTCAAGCTGCGCTCTGCAATAGTTTCTGTAATCCTCTACTGTTTTGCTGTTTCCGTCGGTAATGCGCGCACAGTAACCGTCAGTCAGATAATCGTAAACATTAACCACTCCGATAATGCTGAAGCTTACCTTGCCGTCGGCGCCCTTTATACTGCTTCTGCCATAGTCCTCCGGAACAGTAATCTCCGCCTCCGAGCTTTCCCCGACAAGCATTCCCGCAAGCGCTGTGTCGAAGCTCTCTCCGAAATAATTGCTTCCGCACTCATAAATTTCGGTTTTGTCCGAGTCGTAAGTAATGCCGTTTACCTCGAGAGTATATTTTATCTGAACCTTGTCCGATACCGCGACCGGAGTTTTATCTCTGCTGTAATCAATTTCCCAGTTGGGTTCCTTCTTCAGCTGCTCGGAGATATAAGCGTCAACGTCCGAATCGGTGACTTCTACCTCAAGCGGACTGTATTTTATTCCTCTGTATTCTCCGAGTACCACGCTGTTGTTAAAGCCTTTTTCATTTCCGCCAAGCGTGATTCCGCCGCTTTTATCCCCTTTGTCCTTTACAAAAGCATTGTAAATCAAAGCGGAAACAAAAAACAGAACTACGGCTGCCGCCGCTATCACGGCAGCAGCCATAGCCTTATTCACAGTCTTGTTTTTCTTATTCTTTTTAGTCTGACCGGCAGTTCCGTTTTTCCCAGCCTTTTTATCCATATCCGCATTTTTGCCGTTCTTAGCTGTTTTATTCCGGCTGCCGGTTTTACGTTTATCTGACAATATACCAAATCCTCTTAAAACTCATATCACATATTTGCAGAAATAATTTTTCTGAGAATTGCAGCCGCAACATAAACAGCTACAAGGATTATTCCGACTATCAGGAAAATTCCGGCGACAGAGCTTATATTGTCCATCGGACTTCCAAGAAGATTCATAACCATGCCGACCGCCGCCTGCTCTCTTGCGCCTGCTTCCTTCAATACGACGTCATAAGCGTAGCTTATAATTTTGCCTATTGCTGCCGCAAATATCATGCACACGCCCATATGACGCATTACAACGTAAGGCTTGTGCAGATTAAGAACAACCAAAAGAATCAGAATTACAGCAATCGCAACCGCCATGCGCGCTACAATGGCTTTTCTGTTGTTAATTATATCCCGAACAAATTCAATGGCCTTTCCCGCTTCCTCTGACCCGGACACGGAAATCTCGGTGTGTTCTTCTAGATTCAAGCTGTCAAGCTTATTTTCAATTCTGGCATAATCTTCTTCTTTTATTTCCCTGCCTATCGCGCTTTCAACCAGTTCCTCATTGTCTCTGACAACGTCCAGTATGCGGTCATTGGAAATCGATGCGCTTTCTGCCTCGCCTGAGAGAACCTTCATGTAATCGTCAAGCACGCCGTTCACATAGGCGCTTATCGCAGGATTGTCTATAATCTCAGCAATTTCTTCAGCGCTTGTATTAGCCTTGTCAGCCGAAGGAAGCTTGTCATAAACATACTCTGAGAGAGTCACGTCGCTCCCGTAATCCTTCGAGCCGTCAAGGCTGTTGATCACCTGTCCGACCGGAATCTCACTGATTGTCCTTGCCGTGCCGCTGCTGAACACGGACTTCGAGTCATCTAAAGATCTGTTAAACGAAATAAAAAACATTATCGCAACACAGAAAATGAACAGGACAACCGAGAGCGCAAAGCTTAGAAGCGCGCATATTATCGAAAGCCACAACGGTCTTTTACCGCGTTTTTTCTTTTCAGGGATATCTGCAAGAACATAGTCCTCGCCTCTGTAGCCTGCTTCGTTTCCGTTATCCGCAAATCCGCCTGCATTGTTGTAATATTCGTCGCCGCGGCCTGCGCCGTTACTGTCGTTTCCTGCGTTTTCCGTTTCATAATAATCGGAGCAGTTAACGAATTCGGATTCAAGCTTAGCTCCGCAGTACGGACAAAGCTTTCCAACATCATAAATTTCCCTGCCGCAATTTTTACAAATCATTGTCCCTCCTTTTCCCATAAACAAAAACACGGGGCATGACACCTGCCACGCCCCCTTTTCTGCCTAATGGTCAGACCCTTGATCTTTACTCTGCTGCAACTGTTTTTTGCTGTGCAACCCACGCATCCTTCCTTGCTTCTATCATGTCATTTTCATCAAGCTCCCACTGATACTGGTTCTTCTCAAGCTCGCTTGCCGTGCCAGTGTAGACCTGCATGAATTTTTCATAGGCTTCCTTCGCAGCTTCATAATCCTCCGCCTTCTTCTTCATGACAGGGGTAAGCGCATGAAAACGCCTTCCGTGTATCAGCTTTAAAACCGCCGCTATAATAAAGATTACGGCAGCCGGATAAAGGAAGAACTTCACCATGTTATGCGAAAGAACCTGAATGAGAATCACCGCAAAAACTATCGCCGCAACAATAAAGAAGTAAAGTCCGGCAGTGCTTTTTTCTGCATAAACGCCTCTGTAGTTTTCGTAGTCCTCCTTGGCAGCGTTATAAGCGTTCTCAAGACTGTTCTTTTCCTCTTCCATTCCGTTCAGCTCTGCATTCAGCTTATCTATGTTTTTTTCTGTTTCATCAATTCTTTTTCTGATGCTTTCAATGCTTTCGTTGTTTAGTTCCATTTGCATCCTCCCAAAAAATCCGCCTTTTGCCGCCGGCTCAATCCTTAAACTGAATTATCAAACAGTCTCTCATAAGCCGCAGCCTGTTTTAAGAATACTCATAAACCTCGGATATGTCAATATTTTATTGCTGTTTTTACGCAATTTAATGCAATTTGAAAGCATTTTTTTCTAATTTTTTCCCAAAGTGTCAATTTTCATTGCACAGTTTTTTCCCACATGATATACTTATTTAAAATATTAAAATATTTTTTGCCCGTCGTCGTAAAAGAGACTGCAAGCCGCAACAAAACATGTTGCAAAGTTATTAATTCCGATAAGCGGAGGTTTTACCATGAGGAAAAAAATCCTGTCTTTGATTTGTGTGCTTTGTCTGGCTACAGCCTGTTTTTCCGCGTGCGGGGGAGGATCTTCAGCAGGCAGCGCAGACAACGGGAAACAAAAAGCAACTCCAAATGCCGCACCGACAGATGACACAAAAACAGAAAAGCCGGCTGAGAACAAATATCCCGACGCCCCTGTTAAGGAGCTTGACTATGCCTACAATCAGGATATGCAGATAATAGAACGTTCTTTGCTAAGCACCGGTCATAACGAAAGGCTTAAAAACGTCCTGAACAAAGCCGCCTCCGGCGAGGATATCACGGTCGCCTATATCGGCGGCTCCATCACCTACGGCTACACCGTTAATTCCAACGAATGCTATGCCTATCTTTTTACCCAGTGGCTTACAAGCAATTTCGGCGTTCAGGTAAACTATGTGAATGCCGGAATAAGCGGAACGCCTTCAGTGCTCGGAAACCTTCGCGTCGAAAGAGACGTGCTTTCCTATAATCCTGACCTTGTAATCGTTGAGTTCGCTGTAAATGACGGCTATGATGACGCCTACAGGAATTCTTACGAAAGTCTGCTGACAAAGATCCTTTCATATGAAACCGAACCTGCCGTGATGCTTCTTTTCTGCATTACCTCTGAAGGTCATTCCTGTCAGGAGTGGATGAGTGAAATCGGAGAATACTACAAGCTCCCGATGGTAAGCGTGGTCGATTCTATGAATGCAGAGGTTGAAGCAGGAAATATTGAATTTTCGGATTATTCCAAAGACGGCTCACACCCGACTCCTGAAGGACATAAGTGGATTACGGATTATCTTGTATACTGTGCCGACACGGTTTACCGCATGGATTTCGACAAAACGCATTATCAGCTTCCGGAGAAGCCTTTTTATAAAAATTATTATAAAAACATGACGCTTTATACGAACGAAACCCTGCAGAACGTCACTTTGGGCAGCTGGAGCGCCGGCGACAGCATAGCCGATTTTCCTGACGGCTGGACCTACAATCCGGGAAGCGGCAACGAACCTTTGAGGTTTACTGCAAACTGCCGCGGAGCGATATTCCTTTACAAGCAGGTTCCGGAAAATGAAACCTCTCTCGGAGCTGTGGACGTGTTCATTGACGGCAAACTCGAAAGCACGATATATGCGAAGGACGCCGGCGGCTGGTACAACCCGACCTTCAGCATCATTTTTGAAACAGTTAAATCAGAGGAACATACAATTGAAATAAAAGTAAAAGACGGATATGAAAACCTCGGTTTTGAAATACTTGGAATTGCTTATATGCAATGAGCACCGCAGTGAAGTTTTTATAATCCGCATAACAGAAAGGACTGTATATGATTTGTCAATATTGCAAGCGTCAGCTTCTGAAAGGTGAAAAATGCAGCTGCAGCGGTGCGGTTAAAGCGAGGCAGGCGGAAGAGGGCGGCTGGCTGCGCAACGGCGAGGACATATGGAACAGCGAAAACTACAAAAGCGACAGCAATTGGAGCAACGGTGACGACTGGAGCAACAAGGACGGCTGGGAGAGCAATTACCGCAGCTATGACGACGCATCCGAGGGTTCGTCCGATAGTGACGACAGCGTCTGCAACCACAACGGGACCTATTACCATGAGCATAGCGGATGGATAAATTCAGCCGATGTTTCTTCATCAAGTCCGAGGAACTCCTCCTACGTCTATGCCGATGTGCCAAAAAAAAAGCGTTCGAAACCAAATCCTGTATTGATAATTGTCGTGATTATTATAATATCATCAGTTCTCACAACGATACTGCCGACGATATTCCTTATCGGCAAGGACTTACTCGGTAAGCAGACTCATACATCCGATTACGATTCTGATGAAGAAGGTCCGGCATATAAAGACCAAACCTTCACATCTTCAACCGATTACATTTATGAAACCGGTGAGGTTTACGATGATACCTATTCTAACTATTGGGCAAATATTCTCTTTGACGTTCCAAAACATTATGAGGTTGCTTCAGAGGAAGAATATGAATCCTACGAATCAGACGATGAAGACTGTGCATTCTGTGCTTATAAGGATGACGGCACGGGCAGCATCGTAATCATAACCTCCGAGTCGGATCAGCTTAGATACTTTGAAACCTACTTGTTACATTCTACCATAACCGCCAACATAACAGCAGGCATCAACGGCGCAGCAGACGCCGATGCCGACAGTCCGATATGCACTGCAAGCGGAGATTTTCTATACGAGATTGCCGGGGAAACATGGCTGTGCAGCGACCTTACTTCTACTTATGAAGACAGTTCTGCGCATGCCGTTATTGCCACTCACAGGATAGATAACGGACTGATCTATATGCTTGTATATGAAAATACAAAAGACAGGGTATATGATTTCCTTGACTCGATAACCCCTATCGAGTAGAACCCCCTGTCCTTAACGCTTAACTTAGATTTAAATCCGCTGCGGTTTGCCAAAAGGTTTAAAAACGCCTTGCTCTAAGACCTGACTACGGTCTTTTGTCAAGACATCTTTATGCTTATTTCTCCGGTCGACAGCTTTTTTATCGTGCCGTCCTGACATCTTACTGTCAGGCGGCATTTTTCATCTATGTCGAGAGCCGTTGCAATTTCCGATTTTCCCGGCTCCGAAATATTGTCTATAACCCTGATTTCTTTTCCCAGAACACAGGACCGTTTTTTGTATTCTTCAAAAAAATCTTTGCCGTCCTCAATATCTTTGTAATATGAATAAAAAAGACCTGCCGCCCTTGCGATCAGCTTATTTTTAAGACCCTTAGGAGATTTCCCGTTTTCGTAAATCGCCCCTGCAATATTTCCAACCCCTTCACGGAAACCGTCCTTTGGCATCTCAAGATTTATGCCTATCCCAAGAATTGCACATTTTAGCCTGTCACCTGCTGCATACGCCTTTGTCTCGGTTAAAATTCCGCAGATTTTTTTTCCGTTAAGAAAGATATCGTTGACCCACTTAATGCCCGTACTGACTCCGCAAAGTCCGTCGATTGCTTCTGAAACGGCTGTTGCTGCGGCAGTTGTAATAAAGAGCGCTTTTTCTGCCGAAAACGTCGGATGGAGAAGAAGGCTCATATAAATTCCGCTTTCCTCAGGAGACTGGAAGCTTCTGCCCATGCGCCCTCTTCCTGCCGTCTGTTTTTCGGCTATAAGAAGAATATCCCTGTCGGGATAAAGCTCCGATTCTTCCTTTAGCACAGTGTTTGTAGAAGTAAGACATTTCTCAAGCCTTACAGCCAGTCCGTCCGGCAACAGATTTCCTTCCATGCAGACGCCGTCAAAAAAATATTCTCTGCCGTACTCTGCATTTTCAAGCAGACTGACAAGTTTCTGTTCGTCAAAGCGCAAAGCACCGTCCGCAGATTCCCGTCTTAAAAAATCCGTTCTTACGCACGAAGCCTTGCATTCACCGACACGCACAGCGGCTCCTGCATTTTCAGACATTAATGTCGTCTCTTACAACTGCGACTACCTCAACCTCGCAGAGAACATTTTTAGGAAGTGTCTTTACCGCAACGCATGAGCGCGCAGGCTTTCCCGTAAAATACTCTGCATAGACTGTGTTAAACGCAACAAAATCGTCTATATCCGCAAGATAGCAAGTTGTCTTGACAGCCCTTTTAAAAGATGAATGCGCAGCCTTAAGAACAGCTCCAAGATTTTCCATCACCTGTCTGGTCTGCTCCTTAATGCCTCCCTCAACGATTTCTCCCGTTTCAGGCACAATAGGGATCTGACCTGAAGTGAAAAGCAGGTCTCCGACCCTCACTGCCTGTGAGTAAGGTCCTATGGCCTCCGGCGCTTTGTCCGTGTAGATAATTTCAGTTGTTGTCATTGTTTATTTCCTCCTGCTGATTTTGTTTTTCTTCGTTATTTTCCGCAGCATTGCTTTCTTCTTCGCCGTTTTGCGTTTCATTATCTTCTGAAGCTTTGTTTTCCGTTGTATTGTCCTCTGCCGTGCCGTCTCCTGCCGCATCGCTTTCTGCCTCAGTTTTTTCTGCAGCCTCCGGCTCATTGCTTAGCGCTTCAGCGGCCTCTGACTCACCGTTTAATGCACTTACCTCCTCCGGCTCACTGCTTAGCGCTTCGGCGGTCTCTGACTCACCGTTTAATTCCTCATCATCTATTCCCAAAATTTGTCTTATTATCTTTTTAGCTTTGAAGGATTCACGGTATCTGTTTATGCTCAAGCCTCTAAGCATTTCATACTTTTCTTCGTTTTTAAGAGTTTCCTTAAGAATTGGGAAAAAAATATCGTCGCCGATATTCAACGTAATATAATTCTTTGATTCGTAGAAAAAGCATTCCGAATAAAGCTTATAGACCTTTTCCTTAGACTTTCGACACACCGTTACATCTTCATCTGTTACTTTTAAAACGCTTTCATAGCCCTTTTCCTGCGCCAGCTTTTTTCTAAAGCTCTTGTCCCAGATGAACTCCGATATTTTTACCTGCAAAGGCTGGCAAAAGCTGAAAACAGCTATTATGATATAAATCGGTATCAAAATCAGCATAGTCAGGGTCATTCTGTTAAAAATGCCAAAGTACAGCACAAGCACCATGCATGTTACCGCAAAGATGCCGCAAAACCATGAAATAAAATCCAAGCTGCCGTTACGCTTTACGGTGCTCTTAGAAGCGATAAAGGCAGAAAACTTAATTTCTTCGATATCATATTCCTTCCATTCGGACACAACTTCAGTCTGCATAAATTTTTCTCCTCTTCTGCGCCTACAGAACAGCTGTCACTATTCCGATTATTATTATTGTAGCACAAAATAGCTTATAAGCTATATTTTTTTCTTTAAATATAAATTTCCCTCCGAGAATCGTTACAATACAGCCGGACTGCTTTATCAAGGTCATAACCGTAACTTTACTGTCCTCCATTCCGTTTGCAATAAAAAGACATCTGTCCGCCACGACAAACATTATGCTAAGCGCCCATATCCAATAATTTCCAAGCAATGATTTAACGTCGATCGAGGTTCTTGTCACTGCGATAAAAATCAGATAGAACAGGACCAGAAAAAGCATATACCAGAATTGCAGTTCGCCTGAGGAAAGATCCCTCATTAAAATCTTGTCCATGATTCCTGAGACCGCATTAAGCAGACAGGAAATCATCACAATCACGACGTACTTGATTTCAAGCTTCTCCGCAGCTTCCGACCGGCTCCTGCCGCCCTGTTCCTTGCTTGCCCTTCCGCTTCCCTTAAGGCAGAGCAGTCCGGCGCACACAAGCACAAGACCGACTATCTGAGGAACCGTTGCAGGCTCTCTTAAGACTGCGTAACCAAGCAGCGTGGCAAACAGTACTCTTGACAAATCAAGGATTCCCACTATGCTTATCGGAAGCTTTTTTATTGCCATAAAGCTGCATATCCATGCTATAAAGATGACAAATGACTTGAAAGCTATCGGCAAAAGCCTTGTCACGTCAGTATGTATCGCCTTCGGCGCATCGGGAAGCACAAGCACAAAGGACAAAACCGTGTACATTATCAGCACTTCCATTACGCTGTTTTTTTGAAGAGCCTTTTTCTTAGCAATCTCTCTGGTCCCCTTTAACAACCCATAAGCAAATACCAGAAGCACCCATGCCATTTAAAAAGCCTCCTAATCCGCGTAGTATTTTCTAAGCACCTTTTCAGCCTTCTTACCGTATATTGAAAAGCCCGTATCGTTCGGTCTTTTGCTGTCCTCGCTCACAAACGCCGACCAGTCCCACCAGAAAAATCCGGCGAAGAAATCAGTGTCGGAAAAGGTTTCAAGACAGGTTTCATAGAAAAGCGCCTGCTCGTCCTCATCGTACGGAAGGTGGTTCATGCGGTAATCCCACGGCTGACATGCCGTTCCTCTTGCAGAGCGGCAGCCGATTTCCATGAACAGTACAGGCTTATTGAATTTTCTATGGAATTTTTCCATATCCGCCTTAACGCCCTGCCACGAAAGAAGCATATCCTCTCTTGTAAGATCCATCACCGGTTCCATCGGATTTGCCGGTACATTCTTTCCGTTTTTCATCATTCTGAAATAGGCGCTTGTTCCAAGATAATCAAGCTCATCGTACCACGCCGCGTCCATTTCATGCCCATGATTGGTATTGTAGGTCAGGGGGCCGCCGTAAACGCCTTTTACTTTTGAAATAAGCTCTCTCCACCGCTTATCCTGTTTCTCCATGCCAAGCATCTCACAGCCCAAGCAAAGCATCTCGCAGCCGGTATACTGCGCTACCTCCGCCATGTGGACTATGTAGCCCCCATACTCATAGAACCATTTGGCCCACGAGCCCTCATCGTCAAAGAAGTTGATTTCCGCTCTCCAGCTGCCGTCCATACAGTTTATCATCGGCTTTAAACACACCTTCATTCCCAGGCTGTGAGCAAACTCTATAAACTGTATCAGCTCGATGTCCGTGACGTTCCTGTTATAATTGTACCTTATTTCAAGGGATCTTCTCGTTTCGACCCTCTGATCAACGCAGAGCGCTATCCACTCCGTCCCCGTTTCTCTCAACAGCTCGAGCGAATGCTTTGCCTTTTCGCACTTCAAATGATCCTTTTTGGTTCCGAATGCAAAGCTGAACCCTTTGATTTCATATCTGCCCATGAAGCGCTCCTTTCATTTCTTCAACAAGCCTTCTTCCTCTTTGTTTCCTGTACTTTCTGACAAGTACGTATCTCATATATGCGAATAAATCGTCTTCCCCATCCTCCGCAAGCATCGTGAGGAGCTTTCTGAGCATTTTCTCAGTCTTAGGATTCATGAAATACTTTCCTTTTGAATGTTCAAAATACTCAAGCGGCGCAGAATCGGTATATGCTTCCTTCATGTAGGTCTTGCTTGCAGCGATTCGGTCGCACACCATTTCAACCAGATAAATAACAGGCATTTCCAGTCCTGCCATTTTTCCGCCTGCGCTTAAATCGTAATCTATCCAGTACTCAAAATGATGCTTGTTCCTGCCCTTATGGTGAAGCCATGCCCTGCTTACTCCCGTGGCTCTTCTTTCAGCGTCATTAGGGCTCCTGTCGCCCTGATAATATTTAACTCCGCGGATAAATTCAGACGGAGAATATTTGGAAAGATCGTGCACCAGTCCCTGATAGTAAAGTCCTGCTTTGAAGCAGTTTTTCATAACCTCATATTTGTGTTTTGTTACGGTCTTTAAATGACCGGTAAATTTCGAAGCATTTTCGCAGACTGCCTCGCTTACGCCCTTCATACAGCTTGCGTTTTTTTCTTCCCCCACGCATTTTTTTTGCTTTAAAGCCTTTAAATCTGCCGCCGACTCCATAGCAGGTAATTTCCTTTCACTAAAAATTTTACAGAGGTCAGCCCTTTTTCTTAATATGATTTCCGATAATCTCAGATACCTCATTAATCGCAATAAATGCGCTTGCATCCGTTTCATTTATCAGCTTTTTAAGTTCATAGACCTCCAGACGGTTCAATACGCAGTAAAGAACGTCCTTTTTGCCGCTTATCAGCCCCTCGCCCTCCATAATCGTAACGGTTCTTCCCATTTTTTTGTAGATTATGTCGGCAATCAGGCTTCCCTCATTGGTAATTATCATTGCCGCTTTCGCTTGGTTCATGCCGTTATCAATGAAATCCAGCACCTTTGAGGTTATGTAATAGGTAAGCAGGCTGTACATTGCCCTGTCGAAACCGAACCTGACGCCCGCAACCCCATATATGATTATGTTGAAAAAAAGCACCGACTTTCCCACCGGAAAATCAAACTTACGGTTTATCAGTATTGCAACCGTTTCGGTTCCGTCAAGACAGCCGCCAAAGGATATGACCAGCCCGACTCCGATTCCAAGAAGCATTCCTCCGAAGCAGACGGCAAGCAGGTACTCGCTTGTCATGTTTTCCATCGGTGAAAAAATTTCAAGGAAAAAGGAGAAAACAAGCATTGAAAAGCCTGCTTTAATAAAAAATTTGCCCCCAAGCACCTTGTAGCCGATAAGCAGGAACGGAATGTTAAGCATAAGCGTAAGCACGCTGAGCTTTACTCCTGTAAGATTGTTGATTATAATGCTTATTCCGACAACGCCTCCGTCCAAAATGGTACAGGGCACAAGAAACTCCTCAATCGCAAAGGCTGCAACGGCAGAGCCTGCCGTCAGCATCAGATACTCCCACAAATATTTTAAAAATGCCTTTAAACGGCTTTTGGCTTCCGTTTTGTCAGCTTCCCTGCTTTCTGAAACCTCAGCATTATCTTTTGGAATTTCGCTGAATGATTCCTCATTGGTAATGTTCTCAGTCTCCGCCAATCTTCCAACCTTTCTTTACGGTATACGGCTCTATTATAACGTCATACCGAAAATATCGCAATTAAATCTCACTAAACTTTCAAAATTTATTTTTTCTTTGACGACTTCTCAAACTCCTTTTGAAACTCCTGCAAATCCTGTCCTTTCAACGCTCTTTCCAAAAGCTGCGGAAGCATCTGCGGATTGCAGGCGAAACAAGGAATTCCCATGCCAGCAACCTTACCTGCCATCTGAGCATCGTAAAACGGCTTGCCGCCGTCCGCCATTGCAAGGAGGCTTATCACTGTTACTCCGGATTCCTTCATTTCTCCCAGTCTTCTGATAAACGCCGCCCTGTTTCCGTTTTCACATAAATCTGATATCAGGAAGAACAGTGTTTTGGACGGATTTTCGATAAACTGCTGACAGTAGGCAAGCGATTTGTCGATATCCGTTCCTCCTCCAAGCTGGAAACCGAATAAAAGGTCAACCGGATCGTCGCTTTTTTCAGTCAAATCGATCACATTGGTATCGAAAGCGACAATACGTGTCGTGAGACTTGACATGCTTGCAAGTATGCAGCTGACAATCGAGGAGTATATTACCGACTCTCCCATCGAACCGCTCTGGTCAATATCCAAAATCACGGTCCATTTGTTGGCGGCAGTGGTACTCGTCCTGTCAAAAAAGTAAAAATGCTCCGGCACGACGGTTCCTAATTCGCGGCTGTAATGCTTTAGGTTGGCAGAGATTGTTTTTTTATAGTCCAATGCGGCTGCCGACGGTATCGGTGAATGTTTTCTGTGATTTACCGCTGCTGTCACCGCACGCCTTATATCCTGCTCCAAAAGCTTGTTGATTTCTTCAACAATCTTTTGTATAAAGACACGAACGCTTTCCTTAGAACGCTTCGGTATCTGTTCTTTAAGCATAAGGATCGTGGATGCAAGGCTTACGTCGGGCTCAACCTTTTCCAAAAGCTCAGGCTCAAACAGAAGCTGCTTGAGACCGCATCTGTTCATCGCGTCACCCTGAATGACTGTAACAAGCTCCTTGTCAAAAAGGCTTCTTACATCTCCAAGCCACCTGCTTATCTGAGGATTCGAGGGACCCTTCCCACCTCCTGCCCCAAGGCTTCCAAAGCCTCCTGCCTCGGCACGGTTGTATATGGCGGCAAGAGCCTGATCCATCAAATCCTGTTCTTCGGTAAGCGGTTCGCCGCCCATGCCTCCGAACCTTTGCTGGCTTTCCTGACCTAATATAAGCCTCCACCTTTTTATATGAGTTTTAACGTCCATTTCTTCCCCCATGTTCACGGTTGAAAATCTGCATATTTGTCTGTGAGGTATCTTTGAAATGCTGCGAAAATTTTTAAAGAGCCTTAAAACGCTCCGTCTTTAAGTCTGCATTACATATCAAAATCAAAATCCTCCAGACTCTCTACAAGCTGTCCGGACTGCTCCGAAGCGCCTGACTGACTGTCGTTTTGTTCCGCACCGCATACGGCTTCGCGGAGACTGCGTTCTTCGTCCTCGCTAAGCGTTTTGTTCAGCGTTTCGCTTACCTGTCCGCCGTTAAGACCCCAGATTTCGCCCATGTTTTCGGCGATGGAGTCCTTTTCTCCTGCTGAGAAATCCGCAAAGGCGCGTCTTAAAAAGACCAGCGCTCTTTTAAATTCTTCATCATCAAGAGTATCCAGATAATTGTCCAGATGCTCCCACAAGGACAGTCTGGCAATCAGGGCATAATGATTTTTCATGGCAAGACCTTCAAACCAGCCTGCGCCCAAATCGGCAGGTATGCCCTTAGAGAGCCTTCTTCCAACTTCAAGCTGAAGCCCTTCGCCGTCCATGCTTCCCCTTTCAAGAAGCACTGCCGCGGCAAACCCCGAAAGCCTTGTGTTTAAATCGTCTCTTTCCGCAATTTCCTTTAGAGTGTCACACCACTGAGAAGCGTCCAGAAAGTCATGCGCAAGCACCGCTCTGTTTACCTGCTCGATTGCCGTGAGTATTTCCTTTGAAGCCGCATCGTCGCATATGCACTCTCCCGGAAGAATCAGACATGCACGGAAAAAAATTTGCTTTAAAATCGGAACTAACGGCTCTGCGTCGACCTGCCTGATGCTTCCGTACTGCAAAATCGCGGAAAGTCTGTCGGCTGTCATTGCAAGCTCCGTTACAGACACATTGTCAACCGCCATTGCCTGCAGCGCCTGCGTGGCATATGCCACCGTCAAAGGCATGCCGCATTCAAAGGCGTCCTCTGTTACAAGTGCGATTTCACTCATTCCTGCGGCATTTTCAACCCGCTCCTTCATAAAAAATGAAACAGCCTGCTCCACGGTGTCGCCTCTTAATGCGTTTTCAACAAGCTCGATTTCCGCCTCAGGGCTCCACCTGAGTATCCATTTTTCAGACCATGTTGCGTTGTCCTGACTTACCGGCTGTTTTTTTGCAAAGCTGATTCCAAGCACTCTCAGCCGGTTCAGGAAAAAAGAGCGGTTAAGGTCCAGAAACGCCGCGGACTTTGACGAAACTCTTCTGTTCTCACGAAGATCAAGCGCCAAATCCTGTGCCGTTATGTCCCTGTATCTTTCGAGTTTATTTTCCTTGATCTGCCTGTAGAAATCCTCCTGTATGCTGGTTCTGCTGACGCCGTCAGGCAAGGTTCCGATTGCCGTTCCGATTTCAGTGTCCGCAACCGCAATGCTTATTGCCGCAAGACTCCCTCCGCCCAAACAGGTCACGGCAGCGTCCCTTAAATCTCTGAGTGCAGGGAAACGGCTTCCGCGAAGTCTTGCAAGAGAATTGGAAAGCTGAACGGCCTCTATTACCTCCGCTGAGGAAACAGGTGTTCCGTTTGCTCTCTGACATGCCGCTATTTTTGACAGATAGCTGTGCGCCGTATATGTAAGGTCGCCTCTGTTTAGAGCGTCCCAAATCAATTTATAGTAAGCCGGAGCTTTGTTGCCTGCCCCATAGCCTGACCTTGAGGACAAACGGTAGTCCGAGTAAGGCATAAGAGTGTGGCTGGATTCAGTTCTCGGAAGCTTCTTCATGTCCTCATCGGACATAGGCCCTGCCGCTTCATCTAAAAGTCCGTCAACATGGTATGCTCCCGTAACAAGCACGATTTCCTCCGGTTTAAGCCCTGAATCAACCGCATCCTTAAGCTGCCTTCTCATAAAAGCTTCCCTTACAAGGATTTCGGGCCAGTCCGCCTCATCACCGGCACTGAGCTCCCTCAGATTGCTTCCAAAGCTTTCCGCTCCCATGCGGTAGCTTTCAAGGCTCTCCGTCTGCTCAAGAGTACGCTCCCAAAAGGTCTCATGGCCGTCCTCGCCGGTTTTTAAATCCAGCAGGCTATATATGCTTAATTCCTGCTTTTCATCCCTGTCTGTTCTGCCGTTTTCTTTCTCAGCCGAATTTCCGTTTCCTGCCGCTTTGTCTGCCGCGTCTTCTTCGTCGGAAGCTTCTATGTCCGCCTTATCTTCGTCTCCTGCCGCCTCGTCCGCCGTGCCTCCGTCATGCGCTTTTGCTTTAGCCCTGTCTCCGTCAGGTTCGTCGCCGCGTGCAAAGCCGGCGCTTCTTTTCTCCTCAAATGCAAGAAAAACATCTGAAGGAAGATCCATAAACCGGCATTTAACACCGTTTTCCCTGCACCACAAAATAGCCTGATATTCCGGGGAATATTCGGCAAACGGATAAAGCACGGTCCTCACCGGAGCCTCCTTGGTGTATGCCAGAATGGCAATAGGAGGTTTGGTTTCCGGACGTGTTATGTTTTCAATCTGGTCATTTAAATCACTGGGACCCTCAATCAAAACAAGTTTCGGATTCTTCTCCGTCAGGAAATTTCTCAGGTGCCACGCCCCCGCAGGCGACAAATGGCGTATTCCGAAAACATTGGGTCCTGCACTATGCTCTTTCTGCATTACGCAAACTCTCCCTACAGCAAATCCTTGCACGCCTTATAAAGCCCAAGCCAGCGCATTCCTCTTTTTTTCATGACATGCTCTAAATATTCTTTCCATGCCACGGTATCCTTGTCATCGTCCTTTATGATCGCTCCCTGAAGGCCTGCCGCCAGATCCTCATCGTCAATCCTACCGTTTCCAAAGCTTCCTGCAAGCGCCATGCTGTTGCATAACAGGGATATCGCCTCCGCAGTAGAAAGAACGCCTGTCGTCCCCTTCACCTTCTGGCTTTTATCAATAGTCTCTCCGTTTCTTAATTCCCTGAATATCGTGCATACCTTTTCTACGACGTCCTCAGCCGGAAGCACGGCATTAAGGTCAAGTCCTGCGGCAAGCTGCTCAACTCTCGTGCGGACGATTTCGAGCTCCGTTTCCAAATCCGCAGGCGAAGGAAGCACTACGATGTTAAACCGCCTTTTGAGCGCGGCTGACATTTCATTAACGCCCTTGTCCCTTGTGTTTGCCGTGGCAATTATCGAGAACCCCTTCTTTGCAGGAACTTCCATGTTCAGTTCAGGAACGGAAATCCTTTTTTCGGACAAAATGGAAATCAGCGCGTCCTGCACCTCTGACGCACAACGCGAAATTTCTTCCACCCTCGCAACGGTTCCGGTTTCCATGGCGTTAAACACAGGGCTTTTTATCATTGCCTCCCTTGAAGGACCCTTTGCAATAAGCATTGCATAATTCCACGAATATCTTATCTGTTCCTCGGTCGTACCTGCCGTTCCCTGTATAACCTTGGTCGAATCGCCGTTTATTGCAGCCGCAAGATGTTCAGACAGCCAGCTTTTTGCCGTGCCCGGTTCTCCGATAAGAAGCAGCGCCCTGTCTGTAACAAGCGTGGCAATCGCAATTTCCACCAGTCTCTCATGCCCGATATACTTAGGCGTAATAATCTGTCCTCCTGCCTTCCCTCCGCATATATATGTGCGAACCGACCGCGGCGACATCTTCCAGCCTGTCGGAATCGGATCTTTTTCCGCCGCAATAAGCGCATCTATCTCCTTCTGAAAAAGCTGCTCCGCCGGTAAACGCTGTAACTGTTCTTCCATAATAAATTCCAATCTCCTCTCAGATTTTTTTCTGTTTTATTCCTGCTTTAACTGTTCGAGATACTCAAGAAATGCTTCCTTTCCGTCTCTTGCGCCGTAAAGCTTTATCTTTCCCTTGAGCACAAGCTCGTAGACCCTCTTCATTTCCTCATACCGCTGCTGCCTGTCGCCCGGAAGCTCTGTGGCCTCATAGTTTCTTAACGACCATATGCTTACGCTACCGTCGCAGTGCGAAAAATGCTGCACGGCAAGTCCCTCACATCTTTTACAGCCTATTCTTTTTAGAACGCGCACATAAGCAAGATTATTATTTACGCTAAGCGCCCTCTTGTAAAAATATGCCTCAAGCCTGTCTCGGTAGACGTTATTTTCCTGACTAATATATTCCGCCAAAAGAGTATCCAGTCTTTCGTTTTCGCACTGAATGATGATTTCTGCCGGCGCAAGCGTCATATCCCTTCCGACAGGGTTTACAAAATTAATCCTGTACCCGTCCAGTATCTCCGCATTCACATCTACGTCCTGCATTACGAATTCACGCCGGCTTTCGCTCCATGAAATATTTTTCCACGCCTCATAAAGCGACAGCTGAAGTCTGGAGCTGGAGCTGTACCTTGAAAGCACGGCAATCTTAGGAGTAAGCGGCTGCTTTGACATCCATTCGCTGACGTCCTCGTCAAGCAGAAGATGTCCCAATGCGGCATTTCCGAAATAATCTTCCCAAGCGCCCTTGCCGCTGCGTTTTTCTTCGTAAGCTCTTATCGCAAGCCTTGCCGTCTCCGCATCGGCTGTCCTGAGAAGGGTATGGTTGATAATATTTGCAAGCATCTCACTCAGGGTCACATATTCCGTGTTCGTTCCCCGATAACCGTAGGCAAAGCCATGGAGCATGATTATGTGGGTCTCCCATTTTTTCTTCCTGTTTTCAAACGGATAATTCAGTCTGTCCTCAAGACTTATCACCGTAGAAAGCGCATCCGTAATTTCTTTCCCCGTCTTTCCGGCAGCTGCAAGGAGCAAGCTTTGCAAAAGCTCAAACCGTTCCTTGCTCAGAAAATATCCGCTGTCCGTTTCAAAAGGCTTAACCATTTCTTCAATTTTTTCCGCCAGAAGCCTCGCCGACCATTCCGTATAAGTATGCTTTAAAAATCTGACGGCCGAAGCAGGATCCTTTTGATACATGCTCCTGAAATTTTCTTCTGTCTGTTCGCTTTCACGGCACGCCAAGGCGTGGTAGGCAGCTTTTTTGCAGTTGCCCTTTTCGGAGGCCGCAAGCTGCCACAACAGCTCTTCGCTGCCACCGTCGTTTCTAAGCGTGAATATGATTGCCTGTCTTACTTCCTTCTCAGCCTGCTCAAGCTGTCCAATCAAAAAATCCTTTGATTCCTTCGGAGCAATTGCCTCCATAACGTGAATGCGCCTTATCATTTCCTTTTTGCCTTTAGGGTCAAAGTTATTTTTAAGCAGCGGAAGCAGCGAGGAATCCTCTTCCTTTAACCATTTCTCCACCGTATCGGCAAGCTCCGGATAGGAAGAACCCAATGCCTGAACCATGGCGGCTTTTATTCTGTAGTCGGCAAAAAGCTCAGGACTGTGCTCATGCGTTTCCGTAACATAGCTGTAATGTCCGCTTCCAGAGGTCGTAAGCGCCTCCTGTAAGCTTTTCACCACAGAATACGGCGCATTTGTCACTACCTTTGCGCAGGAATTTATCTCAAGCTTTTTTATTTCATGCTGTTCTCCGGGCATATCCGCACTCACTGCCCCCTGCGTGCAAAGCACGGCGTCCGCAAGGGTAATCGCATCTAAAAGCGCGCCCTCCCTGTCAGCCGTCTGCGCGTCTAAAAGCGACCTTGAAAGCTGTCCTATTTTTGCAAACACAGGAGAAGCCGCCTCAAGCGGCGCAAACGCTTCTATGGCACGTTTCAGGCGAAAATCCTCCGAAAGAAGATTTGTTCCTGCAATCATAGCTGCGCGAAGCCTTGTTCTCAAATCATAAATCGGCGTAATATCCATATCTCTCACCCCTCTGTCAGTAAAGAAGCCTTATAACTTCTGTTTCCGTCAATATGCTAAGCGGCTGCATCTTAAGTCTTTTTGCCGCCCTGTCATAGAAAAATGCTCCAAGAAGCACTTGGTTTTCCAAGAGGCTTCCGTCGGGCAGAAGCCCCAGCCTGTTAAGAGACCCTTCCATTCCCGGCATATCGCCGAGCACGACCGTCTCACCGCCTGCATTTTTAAGAACATACTCCCCGTCCCTGATTCCGATAAGCTCATAAGAAACAAGTCTGACAAGCATCGGGTCGGCAAGCGCATTTTTAAGGATATTCTTGGCTGCCTTTGCTTCTGTCTGGAGCGACGATGCCGCCAGCGAACGGAGTTTTTTCAAATCTTCCTCCCCGAGAGCCCTTATCTGAGCCCCGTCCCAGCGTATGCGCAGGTTACCCTCTCCCGGATAGCATGCTGCGACAGGAACATGCGCCACTCCGAACACGCTGTCCTCCGCCTTTATGTACTTAAGCGCCTTCATCGGACGGTAATTATATGTCATAAAAATTTCGCCGCTTGCGAGGTCAGCCCAACAGCCCGTATCCTCGTACTGGTTTGCAGCAGGATTGAAATTCACCCAGAAGGAAAGCTGAGCAAGGTCAAGCTCCTTCCTGCCGCGCCCGACAGCCTCAAGCTCCGTAAGCTTCCACACGCCTCCGAGCTCCTCATAAAGCTCGCTGTCGTCAAGCTCTACTTCGTCCTTTTCAAGCTTTTCCGTAATATACTTTTGAGATTTCTTTACAAGCGCCCAAAGCTTTTCAAGTATGTCAATGGAAGCCTCGTAATGTTCTTCATCGGCGTCCTTCCGGAATGCCGATATCTCAAGCACAAGACCGTTCAAAAGCTTCTGAGGTCCGGGCAGATAGTAATCGCCAAGCTGCTTTGAAAGCTGACTGTAAGTTGAAAGCGCAGTGCCTCCCATTGTTCCAAGCCCTGATTTAAGCAGATCCTGCACAAGCTTTGAGGTCATTTCAAGTCCCTCAAGCTGTTTCTTTAATTTTTTCACTCTGGCGTTCTTTGCGCTTTTAGCCGCTGACGCTTTTTTCTTTGCCAAAGCCTCTGCGTCGGCGTCGGAGCCTGTTTCCGAAGCATTTTCATTCCCCTCATTTTCTTCGGAATTTTTTAAATCCCTTGCCTGTTTCTTTTCCCTCTTTTTCAATATGTCCTCAGGGATCTCACAGACTCCGAATTTCTTTCCTGCAGCAATTTCAAAAAGCAGAGCAAGGCCGTGCTTGCACGGAAACTGCCTGCTCGGACAGGAGCATCTGCAAACAGGAGACATCGGATCGATAAAATCCGCAGACGTAATATAATTGCTCTTTCCGCTTCCCGTACATTCTCCAAGATAAAAGCTGCCGTCCGCAGACGCTTCAAGACGGACAAAACCGCCCTTTTGAGAAATCTTCTTTCCGTTCGCCGCTGCCGCCGCATTGGGCGCCATGGCCTGAATCTGCTGTTCAGTAATAACCGCCATGATATTCCTCCCACATTTTTATATTTTTCTTAACCAATTTCTTTTTTCAGCCTTATTTAACTTCCTGCGGAAATAAAGCTCTCACGGAAACATCGCTCAGTGCCGGTTCCTGACAGCTTTGATTTCACACGTTATCAACCTTCCGCACTTTAAATTTTACCACATACACGCCTCTTACCACAACAAAAATTAAAGCCGATTTGCAAAACGGCACGGCAAAAAGCGCCTCAGTAAGAGCCTCCCACTCCTGCTCCGGCATTAAAGCCAAACACTGCACAGCATATCATATCCGCGGCAAAAAACGTGCATAAAAGAACGCAAAACGCCTTCACCCTTTTCCCGTCCATATTTCCAAGATACTCGCTCAGCTTCGGAGCTATGACATATACGCCGGCCATTCCTCCGATTCCAAACATCAAAAGCGCGACAAGGCAAACCCTGCCGTTTACATTCATCAGCTTATCCTTATAATCCCAATAATTCGAGTTGAAAAAGAAGTCCAACGCCCAGCTCGCCGCAAACTCAAGGCTTCCGCATATCAGCATCGCAAGCGCAAAAAATCTTGCCTTGTTCGCCTTGAACCTGTCAAGAAGAAAAATTATCGCCACGCCGCCCGAGCCGTAAATCGGAAGCCACGGCCCGTACATTGTTCCCCTGTTTACAAGTTCATGGTCACGTATAATATGAAGCCCCACCTCATAACACCAGCCTATAAAGCTGAATATAAAGAACATATAAAGAAATTCCACAACGGTATATTTTCTTTTTTCCTTCAGTTCCTCAGGGAGGTCTATCGCAACGCTTTCAAGCATATAAACCGGAGCCACGGCTTCCCTGTTTTCTCCGTTTTTCAGTTCGACAAAGGCTTCTTCGTCAAAAGCTCTCTCAATAAGAATTTCTTTTCTGTCGGGAACCCGCCTTCTCAAGGCAATATACTGTTCCGCCAAAAACTCTGCATCGAACGGGACAGCCGTACATATGCCGCACAATGGAATCAGCTTGAGGAGCTGTATGTGCAGGCAGGACAAATCCGCAACAAAAAGCTTCCATTTAAAGCCTCTTGTCATGTCCGCAGACAGTCTTTTTGCATCTCTCCATTTTACCTTCGGATTCTCAGCCAGAATATAAGGGACAAAACGGTACTGATAAGACTTGTAGAAGCCGCCTATTACGGTAATGCTCCACAATGTAACAACCGCCTTATAGATAAACATGGTAAAAACAAGGTTAATAATATTTTTTCTGTGGAAGGGAGAAAAAATCCTTCCTACGGAAACACTGTCGCTGTATCTGCACTCCAGAGCATAACGGTTTTTGCCTATAATGGCTGCATTCTGTATAAAAAAACGCAGAATGAAGCTTATCACCGCCGACAGTATCAAAATTGCTACCGCTTCGCCGGAATTTCTTTTAAGATAGGCAAGGTTTGCTCCCAAAAGATGTATTATCCACGTGTTGCTTTTTGAAATCTTGTCAATAAACGCAATCGCCTGCTTTGAGGTGATAAAAGGAATATCCTTTACTATTTTTGTGTTTGATATATATTCCTCAAGTATTTCAATATTGTTGGGACGTATTATGTTTCCGTCGTCAACCGCAGTATCGGCAGCCTCGATAAGGGAAAGCTGAGCGTTCTCGTCAACTCCGAGAACGGTGAATATCACGCACACGGCAACCAATGTCAGCCATGCCCTTGCACCGCGCCGGAAAACGTCTCCCCAAGCCGCTTTTTTGATTTCTTTTCTGTTCCATTCAAACTCTTTCATATCTTACGTACCGCCTCCCGTGTCACAGAAGCGGCGCGATAAGACGCATGAAGCTCCCTGCCGCTTTGGTAATGAACTTCTCTTGCTTTATGCTTTCATAGGTCACCCTGCTGCATTTTTTTAATGTTTCGCAGAAGTCCTTTTCTATTTCACCGATACACTCCGCATTGTAAAGATAGGTTCCGCACTCGAAGTGATGGTACAGGCTGCGGTAGTCAAGGTTTATTGTTCCGACCACTGCCTTTCTGTCGTCGGATATAAACATTTTTGCATGGACAAAACCCGGAGTGTAAAGATAAATTTCAACTCCCGAATCAAGCAGCGTCCAGAAATAGGTCTTTGCAAGAGCGTAAACCGGCTTCTTGTCTGGAATCCCCGGAAGAATCAGCTTTGTGTCTATCCCTCTTTCGGCAGAATACTTAAGAGCGCTTAAAAGCTCATCGTCAAGTATCAGGTAGGGCGTCATTATATGAACATATGAATCTGCACGGTTCAATATGTCCATATAGACCTTTTCTCCCACTTTATCGTCGTCAAACGGATTGTCTCCGTAAGGCACAGCGTACCCCTTTGCCCCGGGCACGCTCTCTGCCAGTCCTAAATAGCTTTTATAGTCGGGAGCGTTCACGCCGAGAGACCACATGTTCAGAAACATCAGCGTAAGATTATCCACTGCCTTGCCTTCGATTTTTATGGCGGTATCCTTCCAGTGCCCGAAGCGTTCAATTTTGTTTATATACTCGTCTCCAAGATTTACGCCTCCGTTAAAGCCAACCTTGCCGTCAATAACGAGTATTTTCCTGTGGTCACGGTAGTTGTAGTGAGTCGACATAAACGGACGCAGAGGCGAGAACATCTTGCATTTTATGCCGTATTCTTCGAGCATTTTCGGATAATTGTAAGGAAGAAGGGAAATTGCGCAGGTTCCGTCGTACATAACCCTCACGTCCACGCCTGCCTTTGCCTTTTCGGCAAGAATATGCAATATGCTGCCCCACATTTCTCCTTCGTCAATGATAAAATACTCCATGAAAATAAACTTCTCAGCCTTTTTAAGCTCCTCAAGCATTGCCGCCCACTTTTCCTCGCCTACGGGATAATAGCTTATTTTATTCCCGGCAGTCACGGGAAAGGTTCCGCTTCGGTTAAGATAATGCACTAGCTCGGCAGTTTCAGGACTTTCCTTTTTAAGCGAGTCAAAAACCTCGCCGTCTTGCTCAATTTCATTTTTATGGTTTTTGATAAGGTGGTTGTAGCCTGCTCCTATCGCACGGCTTCCGATGCTGTTTTTTGTGTAAAGATAAAACAGAGTCCCGAAAACAGACGTCAGCAAAACAACGATTATCCATGTAAGCTTTGCCGAGGAATCCATGTCGGAATTTACCAAAGCGACAACCACAATAAAATTAAAAAGTCCGACACCGCCCAAAATCCCTGCAATCATGCCTGCAAAAAACAGCTGACCTATCACAAAACAGGAAACCGCAAGCAAAAGCAGCAGCAGAACTATTCCCGTGCGGCTGAAGATTATCCTCAAAAAACCTTTCTTACGTTTTTTCAGCAGATTAAGCTGTTCCATGTCGGTAATCCTCCTTGAGACGTTCCCAAAATCCGGTACATTGCAGGAACTGTTTTTATTTTTTGTTTATAGAAATTATGATATCTTTGACGAAATATGTCAAGAGCGAAGTGCGTATTTTGCTTCCTCTTGCAACAGATTATAATTTTACTGTCCCGTATAATTTTCCCCTTGAACATTCCCTTTGAAAATATTATAATTAACTCTGAATTATCTTATTTACGCTAAAAATTCCCGGACACCGGTTTTCGCATTTTACTGAGGCCCGTGTTCATACTTCGTCGTGCAGGGAGGGGATTATGTTTAAAAAAATCGGTGTGATCATATGTCAGCCGCAGGAGCAGTACCAAACCACACTTCTTAAAGGCATTTTAAGCAAGGCGTTTTCATTAAACTATGACGTACTTGTTTTTTCCACTTTCATTAAGGATTTTAACAACGAGAATTATCAGCTCGGCGAACGCAATATATTCAGTCTCATAAATTTCGACATGCTTGACGGCTTAATCGTCGCAGGCGATACGCTTAAATTAATGGAGCCCGATAAAATTCTGTATCCCAGATTAAAAAAGGAATGCAAATGCCCTGTAGTGTTTGTAGACTACTGTAATGATTTGGGATTCGAAAATATCGCTACAAACGATACCCGTCCATTTGAAGAAATAGTTGACCATCTGATCGATGTTCACGGATGCAGAAACATTCTTTTCTACAGCGGTCCTTACGAGGTTTCCAGCACTCAGACAAGGTATGAAGGCTATAAGAACTCGTTGAAAAAACACGGCATTGAGCCGGATCCTGATTTTGTCAGCTTTGACGGAGACTTTTGGATCGGAAGCGGACAAAGGGTTGCCAAAGAAATAATTGACGGCAAGCGCAGACGTCCTGACGCTATTGCCTTTTGCGGCGACCATATGGCAATTGCTGCACAAAATGAATTTCAGGCTGCCGGCTGGAAAATCCCGGAGGACATCATCATTGTCGGCTACGACGCAATAAATGCCTCTCTGAAATGCGTTCCTCCGATGACCTCCTACACTCCTCCCGTGGACGCTGCGGGTGAAAATGCAGTTACGGTGCTTGATGCTAAAATAAGGGGCGTTGACCCTGTAAACTTAAATTTCTTTGGCGGAAAGCTTGAGCTGGGCGGCAGCTGCGGATGCCCTGAAGATTTTACGTATACAAAAAGAATGTGTTTTCAGACCGATGTCACTTCAAAATACGAGGATTTCCTTCACAGTACAATGATGGAAGATTTTGCTGAGGCGGATTCATTTCTGTCTCTCCTCGTTAAATTCGGATATTTCCTTTACCTTGTTCCTGGCTGGCAGAGATTCTACCTTTGCCTTTGCGACGACTGGATGAGTTCCAGTATATACAGCGAAGAGGAAAACATGCTTACAGAGGGTTATTCGGACAAAATGCGGCTTTATATAGATTCAAAGCCTGACAACGGGCGCGTTATGCAGGAGATTTTTGATGTAAAGATCATGCTCCCCGCGCTTTATGAGGACAGACCTGAACCTCAGGCTTTTTATTTTATTCCTCTTCATTTTAACAGAAAGTGCCTTGGGTATTCCGTGCTTTCCTACGGCAAGGATATAAAGGTTTTTGATATTAACTATATGAACTGGACGAAGCATATCTGCAATGCTCTTGAATACTACAGAATGCAGTCGAAGGTTTCAAGCGTTGCCTTTATTGATGTGCTGACAGGCGCATATACCCGTGTCGGAATCAACCGTAACATAAACATGCTTATCAATCATATCCACGATGATAACTACCGCTTTTTCGTTCTTGTTGCCGACCTTGACAATCTTAAGGGAATCAACGATAACCTCGGACACCAGTGCGGCGACCTTGCGATACACGAGCTTGCTAAAATTCTGATTTCCGTAACCGGAGATTTTGAGCTCTGTGCGCGTACCGGCGGCGATGAATTTGTCATAATGGGCTGCAATGACTATACGGACGACCACATTGATAAGCTGATAGAAAGTGTTTTAAATAAAATAGAAACGGTTAATAACTCCGGGATCCTCGATTTCAGGCTTTCCGCAAGCTTGGGCGGAGTATTAAGAGCAATTTCCGAGACGCATGAAATTGAAGAGCTTTACCATGATGCAGACAGAAATATGTATAAAATGAAAAAGCTGCACCATAGAGACGCCGCAAAATAGCGCTGCCGGAAATAAAAACGCCGCATCGCAAAAATCCGGATGTGCCGCTTTTCTTAAAAAGCGGCTGTAATGATAACATTCGCTGCCAATGAAAATTATACTCTAAGTCTATATAGATACTCTCTAAAAAACACTTGCGACACTCTGCATATTATGTTATATTAAACGTAAAGAAGGGCATCTGCGCTAACAGATGCCCCACAGGAGCTACCGATAGACGGTTAGCCCGGATTATATAAACAGCTAAGAAATCAGCCGCTCAGTTTTCCAGACAGGGGCGGCTATTTCTGTGTCTTGTTACTATCTTTACCAAAAGAGTATCCTATTCCAAAGCAGGTCAAGCCGAAGCTCAGCACTGCAATCAGTCCCAAAATATCCATATGGCTCAGCCCTCCTTTCCCAGATTCCCTTGCGGGTTTCTATGT
>CANRAZ010000027.1 GCA_947628705.1 uncultured Lachnospiraceae bacterium
ATGACCATCCATTCTTTTTCGGGAAGTAACCCTAAGCCCTCGGCGTTTGAGAGCGAAATACACCCCTCGCACAAATCTTCGATTTGTACTCCGGGTATTTCGCCCTTGCAGGGGGCTTCCGTATCAACCGCCTGCAGCGTATGATACGGGGCTGTCACCGTTGCCGCAGTGACAGCCGCAACCGTAAACGATTGCAAAAAAGGACGCACCTTGACAACAGAAAACGGAGATGATGTATGCCGAGACACAGTTTTATCCAGATGTCAAAGCTGCCCAATGTCAAAGGGCGAATATCATATATTACAAGCCATGCAAGGCAGGAAAACCTCTATGCCACCTACCGCACCGCCGACAGTACCTTTTGGAGCAATCTTGCAAGGGAAAGCCAGCAGGAGTTTCAGTGCAGCGGCACAGAGGGCAAATGTATCGAAGCAAGGGAACTGATTATCGCCTTGCCCGAAGTCTATACGCAATATGAACCGCAGCAGGTACTCACGGACTTTACAGAGGAGTTCCGCAGGCGGTACGGTGTGGAGTGCGTGTCCGCCCTCCACCACAACAAGCGCAAGACGAATTATCATATCCATCTGATTTTCAGCGAGAGGAAACTGCTCCCCGAACCTGATGTGAAGATTGCTTCCCGCAGCGTATTCTTTGATGAGACTGGAAAGCGTGTCCGCACCAAAAAGGAAATCACGGGGGAGGACGGGCAGATACGGAAAGGCTGTACCGTCATCAAAAAAGGCGAGGTATACGAAAGCCATCTGTTTACTGCCAAAGATACACGCTTTAAGGGAGAGCCTTTTCTCCGAGAGATAAAGGAAGTGTATACGGAACTTATCAACCGCCATATCTCTGATCCTGAGCAGCACTTAAAGGTATTTGATAAAAACAGCGTCTATCTGCCGACCAAGAAAATCGGCAAGAACAATCCCAAAGAGGACGAAATCAAAGCCGACAATGCCGCAAGGCAGGAATGGAACAGGACAGCGGATATGGCGTTATTATCAGGTATCTCCGAAGCAAAGATTTTAGAAGTCAAGCGGACAGAGATACACGAAAAAACGAGCCAGTCTATCAAAAACAAGGGCTGGCTCCCCAATCTGTTCCGCAGTATTGTCAGCAAGGCAAAGGACTTCCTGCAAAGCCTAATCCGTGAACACGATATGCCGCCGAAGCCTGTCCTTGAAATAGATATGGCAGAGTTCCGTACCATGCAAAAGCTGATGATAAAGGCGCAGGATAAGGCGAAAGAAATCCGGCATTTGCAGGATACGGTACTTCCGAAACTGAAACAGCAACTTGCCGACACAAAAGGGATTTTCAAGGGTAAGGAGCGCAAGGCGCTCACAGAACAGATACAGCGGACAGAAAAGGAAATCGCTGAAAAGCTGGATAAACTGCCCGATGTTCTGAAAGAGGACGGTTATCCCGATGTGCAGGCGTTCATGGCAACCTACCGCAAGGCGGAGGCTGTCGTGGAGCAGTACAATCGTGACCTTGCCGCATGGGAGAGGCAGGTCAGGGAAAAACAGAAACCTGCCCAAAAAGAGCAGGCAAAGCCGCCCGAACGGAAGAGCGTACTGAAACGCCTGCGCCAGCTTCAGGCGGTGGGCAGACAGAGAAGCCAGCCAAAGCGAAAATCCCACGACAGAGAAAGATAGCTTTAATGCCGAAAACAACACCGCAGGGCAGTACCTCTGCCTTGCGGGATTACATACATTTTAAGACAGAGAAACACCCTGCAAGATTTTGAAGTCTTGCAGGGCGTAGGTGGTTCATTCAGAAATTAATACATCTCCATCGGAGATTGTTGCCTTAAATGCCGAAATTGCACCTGCAATGGTGTTACCACTGGTTTCATCAATTTCGCCTTCATAGGAAATTTGCACGGTATCACCAACCTTGACAATTCCATAATCTACATAACGGGAGATACGAAGGTCATTTAGCAGAACCTTGTAGGTGATACCGTCCGCCGGCTTCTTACACAGGATAGAATCATCCACCAAGATATATTCTTCCGTAATCTCAATGATTGTACCGGCTACCGAGTTTCTGTACGGTTCATACTCTACTTCAGTGGAATTCTCTTTCGCATAATGGATAATCCTGCTTGCAGCATCCTCGCCGATGTTGAATAGATACTGCCAATTAAATGCGTTTGTCCACAGATAGCCGTCTTCCGTCACATACAGAGCAACTTTGTAAACACCAAGTGCTTCGGAAGTAATCGTAAAACTGAGGTAACTTCTGTCACCAACCGTCCATGTTTGATCTTCAACGAAAGGGGCGTTCCTACATTCGGACAGAACTTCCCACACATAATCGTCACTGCTCAATGCAAAATGTTTGCTATCAGGACTATTGTCTCCTTCGGAAAAGCGCTGAAGCTCCACGACCTCGGACAGATTTACGACATCCATAAGCTCACCAAGGGTGTTCGGAGGAGCATACTCGTCATTCTGAAAGACATAATAACTGTCCTCCATCTTTACAGCTATAAACTGACTTTGAGCAATATCCTTCAGTGCATATGCTTCAAACTCGGCAGAATATTTTTTTCCATTATTGACTTCATCATATCCAACCACAGTATAGTTGCCAATTCTCTCGCCAATCCATGCTTCTGATACCGCACGGCCTTTTCCATGATACTCAATACCGTCAATTTCGACATTTCTATATTTTTCATATACAGTCTGATACTCCCATGGCCATACAATTGCAGATTCGCTGGCTTGGATAGAAAAGTCCTTGTATCTGCCGTCGGTTCCCTCCGGTGTTACATTTTCCCGAAATAGCGATGGGAGGATTGCCGCCCCTACAATTACAATCACTGCAAAGCATGCTGCCAAGGAACCCCATTTTAACCAATGTTTCTTATTTTTCTTCTTGCACTTAGCTGCGTCGGCGACAAGATCGTCATCAATTTGCCCGATGGCATTTGCGATTCTCGGTGTTTTCATATTTCAACGCCCTCCTTAATCAAGTAATCTTTTAGCTTGTTTCGGGTGTAGAACAACATATTTTTGACCTTACTCTCAGTAAAAGAATAGCGCTTTGCAATCTCCCTTATAGAATCGAAATAGAAATACTTGCGGATGAAAACATTCCTGACATATTCCTCCTGACTGCGAAGAAACTTACTGATCAGCTTACCTACATCCTCGTCGCTCACATCGGGAGCATATCGTTCATCCGGCAATACTGACGCAAGCTCATCCAAGGATAAAATGATTTCCGCCGACCGTTTCTTTCGCTTCATAAACTCCAGTCGCTTCAAAGAGAGATTTCGTGCAATCTTGCAGATAAAGGACATGAAATTGTGCGGTCTTGTAGGCGGAATGGTGTTCCACACACTCACATAAGTATCATTAACGCATTCCTCAGAATCTTCGTGATTATTTAGAATGTTATAGGCAATACTGTGGCAGAGTTTTCCGTACTTTGTATCCGTCTCCTTGATCGCCTGTTCATCTCTATTAAAGTAGAGTTCTATGATTCTCAGATCATCCATGTTGTTCACCTCCCTCATTTGACCTAAAAGCGCTTTCACCTATTAAGTACGTTTTTTGAGGCGATGGTCTTAAAAAATAACTCTTTTAGAATTATACCATAAATCTTTGATTTTTCGGTCATATACATAAAAACGGCGGCAAGGTTTTCCTCGCCGCCGCTCCGGCTTAACTGTAAATCAGTTCTGCATTTACAATCTCCACCGCTCTACTGCGAATATTATTCATCCTGCCAACCCACTCCATTTGATTTTCTGTTTTTAGTTGCTCGGTTACGCCCTCACGCTCCGACATCTGTTTTATCAACCGAAGGAACATATCCTTTGCCTGTTTGTCTATCTCGGCAAGGTATTCGTTCAGCCTTCCGCTTGTGAGCAAATTGGTATATGTAAGCCTGTGATATTCTTTCAGATAGTGCAAATGCCGCTGTCCCCACAAACCGATAGGCTGTTCTTTTTCGGTTGGTAAGATAAGACAAGGAATATAATAATCTCCTTGCAGTTCATACCACAGACCATTTTTATCATCGTAAATATACTTGTCCATTGAAAAATCCTCCGTTATAATATATTCGCACATACATCACAGTTCTCCGATTGCCACACTTATGTTTATTCTTGTTATGAGATTTTCTTGCCCTTGTATTTGCCCTTATGAGCAAGGAGGGAAAGAGTAAACTTGTGTGTAACCGTATAAAGAGATAAGGAGAACACATTGCGATAAATCCTTTATTTTCAGGGCTTTTGGAGGATTTTATTAAAACACTGTAACCTCTGTTGAGAGGTCATAATTTACTGATGTTCAAATTCCAATTTGTAGAGAAGTCGCAGATTTTTATAGTCTAAAATATACATTTCACGTTTAGACGGTATAATGTCGAATGTTTGACAAATCGGAACTTGAGAAAAAGAAAGAATGGAAGATAAAAAGCTCTTGCTTGGTAATATTGACAAAATTCATATAGCTACACAATTATAACTATCGGGTATTTAAGCTATAAATCGAAGTCTGGAGGAAAAACAAATGAAAATAAGGACGTTTGAGTTTTCATATCTACATGATACAAAGGATGCATTAAAAAGCGCATTCTATCATGAAAACAGCAATGACGTTTTCAACGAATGGGAGTTTGCGGAGACATTGCTAAAATCGGACGGATATTTGCCAGAGCTATGCGTAATTGCTCTTGACGGAGAAAATGTTGTTGGATATAATGCACTAACGAAAGCAAAAATAGGAAGTTCTTCGGGACTGGCTTTAGGTTCGCTTGGAGTGAGAAAAGAATATCAAAATGCGGGAATAGGCTCTGCGCTTGTGGAAGAATGCATTAAAAGGGCTGAAAAGTCAGGATTTTCTTGGATTGCTTTATTGGGCGGGGACTATTATTTACGGTTTGGATTTGAAAGCGGAAAAAATTATGGAATTACCGTATCAGAGAATGAATTTGACAATGAACATTTGCAGATTTTATTTTTGGACAGATCTATAAAAGATAAAATTTCCGGAAAACTTGTGTACTGCGATGCGTTTTACGATTCCGACGGAAATCTGCTATAACCTATTTCTCTCTAATGGTCAGGAGTTTTCTTCGCATTTGAAATTATTACATCTTTGCTTAGTATAATTGCGGATTCAGCAGTATTCTAAAACGGAAAAAAGGAAAGCCGTCGAAAGAACGGCTTTCCTTGCTGCGCTACTTGATTTCCAAGCTAATAATCGAATCCATGATTTCTGTTTGTTCAATCGTTTCATCAGTAACATCGGCTATATAACAAATGCCGCTTTCTTGATTTGGAAAATATCCGATTCGAATATAATATTGCTGTTCGTCAGGGCTGGCGTGTTCATCTATCAAAAAAGTATGCCCGTTATATTCAACCCTTTTCACTAAATCTTCATCTTCTCCAAAATATAGAATAGCTATTTCTTGGTTAAACAGTGTAATGCGAATGCCGTTTGTAAAGCTGTAGACCACTGAACTGTAATTACATACGGTGCAATTCTGGCTTACCACGCCAATGGAATAATTCACAAAATTCTCGTCTAAGCACTCAATAATCGGATATCCAAATAACTCCTTTGCTTCTTGATAGCTGACAGTCCTGTAAGCAAGTTCAGCAGCCGGATTGTTTCCGCTCGGATTGCCGCTGCTTGAATTGCCGCCACTGGGATTTGACGGATTGTTTCCGCTTGAATTGCCGCCGCTGGGATTTGACGGATTGTTTCCACTCGGATTGCCGCTGCTTGAATTGCCGCCGCCGGGATTTGCCGGATTGTTTCCGCTCGGAGCCGTATTATCTTCTTTACTGTTTGCAGGAGGATTGCTTTGCTCGCCGTCCTGATTGCCCGGCGTCGTATAATCGTCCTTGCCGTGATTATCTGAAATCGTGCTGTTGTTATCCGGCGTAATTGGGGGTTTCGTCTGCATCACGCTGTGCCATACGCCTACGCCCAGTAAAGCAGCCAAGCAGAAGCAACCAAATGAAGCGGCAACTCCCATCATTCTTTTTCTTTTCTTTTTTTGCTCCGTAACATATCGGTCCCTGCGTACCAGCAGGTCCCGGGTGACCTCTTCATAATTCTTCATAAACAAAGCCCTCCTTATCAAGTTCCGATTTCAAAGCGCTTTTTGCACGGTATACGAGATTTTTCATCTGGCGTGAGCTCTTTTTCATAACAGCCGCCGCATTCGCATTGGAGAAACCTTCAAAGTATATCAGCCAAAGGATTTGACGGTACTCCGAATGGAGTCTCTTTAATGCCCTATGGACTGCGATTTTTCGTTCTTCAATGATATACAGTTTCTCAAGGTCACACTCGTCCTGCAGATAATTCTCAGCATCATCTATAGAAACATCCGATTTCTTGGAGTCATGCCGTAAATAATCAATCGCCACATTTCGACCGATGGCATAAAGCCATGTCTTGAATGAGTATTTAGCCTGAAATCTTGGCTTTTTCGTTATAATCTTGAAAAAGGTTTCTTCCATCAGCTCCTCGGCAATAGAAATATTATTCACAAAGCTGTTGAGATAGAGAATCAAGCCGTCTTTATAATCTCTTACGATTTCTGCTAAGCCTTTGTCATCACCATCAAGGAAACGGCGGTAGCTACTTGCACCGTTGTCCATTGACTTACTCCTTTCCGAAAGGTACTTCTCAGTCCTTTCACTTATTAAACGGATAAGAGGTCAAAAGGTCTCACTTTTATTATAACATTTTTGAAAAATTATGAGCAATGAAAACGGCGGCGAGGATTTACCATGCCGTTTGTTGTAACGTAACCAAAATTTTTTAAAATTTGTTGAGATATAAACAAAAATAAAAATTCTATTAAAAATGCGATATTGAGCATAAATCCGCTTTTGAAAATTTGATTTTGCTATTAAAAGTATGTATACTGTACGGGTATGCTTTGGCGATATGAATTTTAACATACGAGGAATTTAAACAAACGCAGAGTTTAAACAATGCAGAATTTCAATAAATGCACAGTTTTAAACGAACGCAGAATATAAAAAACGCATAATTCAAATAAAAACAGAAAGGCACTTAAGATTATATGAAAATCAGGATTCTTACGGACTCGGCATCAGATATTACACTGGAGGAACTCAAGGAAAATAATGTGGGACTCATTCCGATGCCGCTGCTCTGTGGAGATGAAACCCATATTGATGACAAAAAAACTTCCATGGAGGTTTTCTGGAAGATGCTTGCTGAGGGAATTGACATAAAGACTTCGCAGCCGTCGCCGGAGACTTTTATTAAGGCTTTTGAGGACGCAAAAAATGCAGGAGACGCGGTGATCTGTATTCTCATAGCTTCAAAGCTTTCAGGAACATATCAGTGCGCACTGCTCGCACGTTCAATGGTGGACTATGAGCATATTTATGTGATAGATTCAAAAAATGCAGCGGCGTCTGAAAAAATGCTGGTATATCATGCGTGCAGGCTTAGAGATACGACCGATATGACCGCAGCCGAAATCGCAAAGGAGCTTGAGAGCTTTCGCTCGCGAATCAGGCTTTTGGCTTGTCTTGATACCCTTGAATATCTTGCCAGAGGGGGACGTTTGCCGAAAACAGCGGCAAATATCGGAACCGTAATGAAGGTAAAGCCGATTATTACAATCGTTGAAAACGGCGAGATAAAGGTTGTAAAAAAGGTAATAGGTCAGCAGCGAGCTATGAATGAAATGGTTTCAGAGGTGATGGGTTTTGAAGTGAGCGACGAGCATCCTGTTATTCCGATTTATGCGCATGACAGTTCGAATTGCGCCGAATATGTGAAAAAGCTCAAAGAAGCAGGCTTTGAGAATAAATTGGTAAATTCTGAGGAAGCAGGCTTTGAGAATAAAACAGAAAATCTTGAAGGGTCAGGCTTTGAGAATAAACTGGAAAATCCTAAAGAAGCAGGTCTTGGAAGCAAAATAAAAGCGCCTGAACCGATAGGAGCGACAATTGGCACTTACATCGGACCGGGCGCTTACGGAATAGTTTTTCTGGAAAAATAAAGGTACTACTTAAATGATTTTAATCAGTTACTATGAACCGATGTGAGTTTAACAAGGGCATTTCATCAGTTTTAAAAGGCGGTTCGGCGAAAACCCAAGTCTGGCAATTCTGCCAAAGCGACTCATTCAGACGGTTCGGCTAAAAGTCTCAGCTTGGTAATTTTACTGAATCACTTCAACCGTGTACTGCGCCTTGAATCTTTCGCCCTTTTCGAGAGTGTTTCCAAATTCTCTTTCTTCAAGGCTGCCCGTAAAATCATGGGCGTCGCATCTGCCGAACCACGGCTCGATGCAGACAAAAGGCGCATGCTTGCCTTTTGCAGACCATATGCCGTAAACAGGGGCGTCAAAAGTGACTATTAAATAGTCCTTTTTGTCAGAACCTGCAAGCGATACGCTTCTGGTTCGGTTGTTATACATAACGAGTGCGTCCTTGTCGAAGAAGCTTTCGGTAATTTTTACATAGCCGTTCTCGGTTTTGAGCTTATGAATTTCCGGCAGGCAGAGTCCGTTTTCATTGAGAAGATTGTAGTCTATGGTTCCGTTTTCGTCAAAGTGAAGGTAACAGTCTGTCTGCTTTGCGTCCTTAAGAGGGCAGGTAAAGGCAGGGTGTCCGCCGATAGAAAAATACATGCTTCCGTCATTGGTGTTTACAACCTCCCAAGCTACCGTAATTGTTGAATCTGAAAGAGTGTAGGTGATTTTGAGCAGAAATTTATAGGGATATGCGGCGAGCGTTTCAGATGTTTCTTCCAGTACAAATGAAAGAGAGGACTCCGTGCTTTCGCAAAGTGAAAACTCCATGTCACGGGCAAAACCGTGCTGGTTCATGTGATATTCCTTTCCGTTGCAGCGGTAAGATTTATTGTTGAGCCCTCCGACTATCGGGAAAAGCACAGGCGAGTGCCGCTTCCACGCATCTCCGGCGTCCCACATGTATGAAAGTCCGTTTTTCTTTCCTGTTACGGAAGAAAGCTCCGCACCGTAGGAATTTACTTCGATTTTTAGGTTTTCATTTTCAAGCGTGTATACCATACTGACAGGCTCCTTATAAACATCAAATTTAGATTGGCAGCACGTTTAGGACAATAAGCTCCCTGAAGGATAAATCTCACGCAGCTGTACTGTCGCCGGACTTACCGCAGACAGCCGTATTTAATAATGATTAAAATGCACCGCTGAATCTTAAAAGACAGTATACCCCATCTATTGTTCATTAGCAAGAAATAAATCTTCAAAACCTTGTCATAGGCAAAATTCAATGGTAAAATAGGTCAGAATGTGAAATAATGTTAATAGACGCAAAATACTTTGCCGATGCGCGCGGTACAACAGTATCATGCTGTTTGCATGCAGCCAAACAGCGTTGCCGTATTTTAATGCAGTAAAACAGCGTTTTTTGCGTTTGTGCGCAGGCAGGATGAAAAGGAAAATAAAAATATGGAAACCCGACGCTATCTGACGGATGAGGAGCTGAAAAAGGTTCAGGAAACCGTTCTTGAAATGCTTCTTGAAGTTGACAGAATATGCAGAAAATACAATATAACCTACTATCTTGGAGGGGGAACACTGCTTGGAGCCGTCAGGTACAAGGGATTTATTCCTTGGGATGACGACGTGGATTTAATAATGCTTAGAAAGGGCTATGAAAAGTTCCGAAAGGCAGTGCGGAAAGAGCTGGACAGCAAGTATTTCTTTCAGGATTACGACACAGACCCGAATGCTTATTATGTCTATCCGAAAATTAGGCGAAACGGCAGCATATATGTCACTGAATTTGGCGAAAAACAGGACATGCACCAGGGGATTTTTCTTGATATATTTATTCACGATAAGACGTCGGATTCGAAGCTTGGACAGAAAATACACATCTGGCAGACCAAGGCGTGCAGGGCAATGATAGCGGCGACATGGAGCAAACAGCTTTATGACAGAAAGCCTAAAGTATTTTATGCGCTTGTGAATTTTATGATAAAGAAAACCACGCCGGCATTCTGGAGCAAGGCTTTAAGGCGTGTTTTAGTGCGGTACAGAGATAAGAATACGTCATATTCCTTTGATGGCGTGGGCGAACACATTGACCACGGCGTTTTCAGATATGAGTGGCTGGGGAAGCCTAAGTATATGGAATTTTGCGGACATATGCTCCCGGTGCCGTCAGACACGCATAACTATCTGATTTTTTCCTACGGTGAGGACTATATGACTCCGCCTCCGGAAAAGGACAGAATATCCAATCACATGATTGCAAGGCTTAAGCTTCCTGAAGACTGAAGGGTATAATAGATGCAGGCTTCAAATAACTGTTGATATGGCTGTGTTTCAAGGAGACGTATTAAATAAAATCGGCAAGCTAAAAGCATAAGAAATCCGGATTTAATTTGGGTAAAAGGAATAAATAAGCACATGAACATATTTGTATGCAGATTTAAGAAAATAAAATTCGCAGGGTTAAGCATTTTTATAACAGCTGCTGTTATTATGGCAGCTGTTTTGCTGCCTTTGCCGATGACAGACGTCTGGGCAGCGGAGAACGCAAACATATTGCAGACGGCAGCCTCTGAAAATTCTGACGGCTTCGGTAACGAAAAAACAGAGGATACAATAAAGGTCATCATAGAAAACAACACCTTTAGCGCTGCTGACGGAGCCGCATGGGTCGGAAGCCGTGCGGTTGATGTTGAATATGATGAAGAGGATACGGCTTTCAGCATTGCGGTTAAGGCGGCGAAGGAATTGGGTCTTTCCTGCACTGTACAGCCGTCTGCCTACGGCGGAAATTACATATCCGAAATAGGAGGCATTTCAGAGCTTGACGGAGGCAGCACGAGCGGCTGGATGTCCTCGATAAACGGCTGGTTTACGGACAGCTCGATAGAAAGCTTTCGGATTTCAGACGGGAGCCTTGAAGCAGGCGACATCATCAGAGTAATGTACTCGCTTGATTACGGAGCTGACATAGGCTCGGACTGGAATGTGACGGAAACTACGCTTCAATCCCTTGAGACAGACACGGGCACTCTTGAAAGAAAAACCGCCGATGACGGAGCAGAATATTATGTTCTCAGCCTTGCGGCAGGAACAAAGGAGGTAAGTCTAAAACCGATACCTTCAAATGCTTCGTATCAGGTCAGGATATATCTGAACAGTTACGCCCCGGAAGAAAAAACCGCCTTTAAGCCTGAAAGGGCGATCCCTGTAAAGGACGGAGACATCATCTATATCGGCGTCGGCGAGCCGGATTGGCCGGGGAGCTACAATGGGCTTCCGGGAACTGTCTACAGAATTGAAATACAAGTTGAAGAAAACGGAAACGGTACAGGTGAAGGCTCGGATGAAGGCGAAGCTTTTGCGGAATTTCCGGATAAGCTTAAAGACGCATTTGACGCGGCAGGAGAGTATCTTTTGGGACAAAAGCCGTCTGCGGCATCCATGACAGGCGGCGAGTGGATAATCGTTGGGCTTGCAAGGAGCGGACAGCTTAGCAAAGAGGCGGCAGAAGCATATTGCAGGGAGCTCATTGAAACTGTAAAACAGAGCGGCTCAAACAAGATAAACAAAAATAAAGCAACTGACAATGCCAGAGTTGTGCTTGCGCTTACGGCGGCAGGATACGATGCGGCGAATTTTGCAGGCTTCGACCTTGTGGAGCCTCTCTTTGAAAAGGAATATGTCGAGCGTCAGGGCATAAACGGAACGCTTTGGGCGCTTATTGCAATTAACAGCGGGGAATATAAGGAGAAAGAAACAGACGATACGGAAAAGGCACATCTAAAAGATGCTTATCTCAAAAACATTCTTGAGCTTCAGTGTGATGACGGAGGCTTTTCCTTGGAAAGGGATAAGGGAGACGTCGACGTGACCGCAATTGCAATAATGGCGCTTTCACATTATGATGACGACAATCTGCCTGCCAACGCAATTGATAAGGCTCTTGCGTTTCTTTCAGCGAATCAAAGAGAGGACGGAGGCTTTTCGTCCTTTGGAACCGCAAATGCCGAAAGCACTGCTCAGGTGATTTGTGCGCTTTACGGTCTGGGAATAGACGCTGAGAAAGACGGCAGGTTCATAAAAAATTCTCACACGTCGGTCGATGCGCTTCTAGGATTTTACTTAGGAGACGGAAGCTTCTCGCATACTGCCGGCGGAGCGGCGGACCAGATGGCCACTGAGCAGGCATATCTTGCAATGACGGCGGTTTCACGCTGCTGTGAAGGAAAGAGCGGAATATATGCCATGCAGGACGCGGAAAAAAGCAATATGCCTGAAACGGAAGGCGATGGGGCAACGGACGAAAAAGGCGGTTCGGGTCCGGAAAACAAAGGTTTTTTGGCAGCACTTATTCTTGCGATTGCTGCGGCGGTTCTGGCTGCTTTAACGGCAGCGGCCGTAACATTAAGAAGGAGGAAAAAAACACAGTAATTTATTTCACCGATGTTTTGTCCCAGTCATATAATACTTGTGAGGTGATTGATTATATGATTAGAGAAAAAACATGTTGTCCTGCTGCAAGGGCAGCGGTCCACGGCAGCAGTGATTATCCCGATTTGCGCGGAACCGTGACCTTTAAACAGATGTCACGGGGCGTATTGGTTACGGCTGAAATTTGCGGCTTGCCATATGTAAGCAGATGCGGTTCGGGCATTTTTGCACTCCATATACATAACGGAACAGACTGTACCGGCAATGCAGAAGATGCGTTTGCCGATGCCGACGGTCATTACAATCCGGAACAGAATCCGCATCCGTACCATGCAGGCGACCTGCCTCCGCTGTTTGGAAACCACGGATATGCGTATATGTCCGTGCTGACGGATAGGTTTACTGTGGAAGAAATTATCGGCAGGGTTATTATTATCCACAGTCAGCCGGATGATTTTAAAACACAGCCTGCCGGAAATGCAGGGACAAAAATCGCCTGCGGAAAAATTTTAGGAATATAAGAAATTAAGAGAGCGAAAATTCAGTAAAATAAGAAATGTGAAAAGAAAAATTTCAGAGATAAGAGTTTTAGAGATAAAAAATTTCAGGGATAAAAAATTAGTCAGAGGAACCGATTTAAAGAAAATGAAAAAAGCCGGCGCGCCATACTGTTTTAGCTATGGCTCGCCGGCTTTTTTTATTGCGTTAAGGATTAAAGGATTTGTCTTAAGCTTATAAAGCTTAATCCAGCCTGTAGTTCTTTAAATCAGGAAGCTCGTCAAGCGTCAGGGTTCTTTCATGGTTGTAAGCCTTAATGAGCATGTCCTTTTCGGTGTAAACCTCACTGAGGTAAAGTCCGTCAAGCGTGTAAGGCTGGGCCCATGTGCCCCAGAAAAGCCAGCGGGCATTGTCCTGCATTACAAGGTCAGGATCCATTACGCAGCCGTTTTCAGAAAGGGCAACAAGCTTAGGAGTGTCTGAGGAAGCTGCGGTTTCGGTAAAGGAACCGACATAGCTTGTGTAAACATGCTCTCCCTGATAGATATCGGTTGAAACGATGTCTACATATTCATCGCCCGGGTACCAGTCAGGGTTCTGACCGTTCCACATCCAGATAAGGTTTGTAAGGTTGTGCTGATTGGTGAATATGTCATACATCTCGATCCAAAGCTTTTTGTTGCTTTCGGCAGAACAGTTGCCCCACCAGAACCAGCCGCCTGAAGCTTCGTGGAGAGGACGCCATATGATTGGAACGCCTGCATCTCTTAAGCGCTCAAATTCGGTTGCAATGTTGTTCATGTCGTCGATAAGAAGCTGATGAGCCGTTTCGTCCTCACCGTTCATTATTTTGTCCAAATCAAGGGTCGTCTGTTCCTTGTAGAAGGAGCCGTACCAATGAGATGTATTGCTTTCAATGACATAGTCCGAAGGCGCCGTCCAGTGCCAGCAGAACTGAACGATTCCGCCTGCATTCTGATAAAAGTCATAGGCAAGACCCACTGATTGGCCGTTAGCACCGTTTGCTTTGTTTGTAAGACCGTAGTCCATCATATCAAGACCTAAAACGGCAAAGTTCTTGCCTGTTGCTGCCTCGATCTCGCTCCATTCAAGAGATATGCGGCCTCTGTCGGCAAATTGACCTGTGAGGCTGTATTTGCCGTAGATGTCGCAAAGGAAGTTGTAAAGGCGCTTTGTGTTGTCGTCTGCATTAGGATTTGAAAGCGGGGCTGTGATGTTGTATGTATCTTCTGTTATTGCATCGCTTCGAGTCAAAATGAGACAGTCAAAGTCTGTGTAGCCCCATGAAGGGGATATAGTGATTTTGTGGCTTCCGGCCTCCAGATGGCAGTTGGAAATAAAAGAATCAACAATATTACCGTTTCCGTTGCATGTAATTGCGCCGGAAGTGATTCCGTCAATCGCCACATTGTTCTGACGTCCGCTGTCGCCGCAGTGGCTTCTGAAATTAAGATCATAAAAACCGCTGTTTTCAAGCTCGACGTTAAAGGTGATAGTGTCGTTCTGGCTGTTTGTCATTCCGCTGGCGTAGCCGCCGCCTGAATAGTTTTCATCGGTAAATGCTTTGCAGTTTCCCGTAAACTCTGCATTCTCAGCTTCGAGAGTCATCGTAAAGTCAGCAGGAACATCGTTCGGAGTCAAAGGGTAGTCTGAAAGATCAAGACTGTCATTAAACTCTGTGCGGATATCACCGTGGACCTCATCAAGCGGTTTCGGAGTCGGTACCTTTACAGGAGTTGTAGGCTCCGCCCCCTGCGTAACGCCTGTCGGCGCCTTTGTCGGAGTTTCATTTGGATCTGTGTCGTCCTTCTTGCCGCAGGCCGTAACAAGAAGCATTGAAGCAAGAAGCAGCGACAGTAATTTTTTGCTCTTCATTGTCTACCTCATACATTATTTTCGGTCCTTTGCGGACCATAGGATAAAGCGAGTCAGTAAACAGGCAGCCGTTCTTTTGCAAAGCAGCCTGATTTAATCTCCGCTTACTGAAAATAGTAGCACCGATAAGAATAAAAGTCGATATTAAATTTTGAACATATGTTAGCAAAGGTTGAACATTTAAACAAAGATGTCAGCATTGATGTCATGTGAATATTTCGGCCATATGCGGACTGACGTTTTTTGTCATATTCCGTTACGGAATGAAAAGCGGTTATTCGTTCCGGTATATCAGCAGAGATTCCGCAGTGCTTGAGCAGTGTCCGACAATACTCTCTAAATTTTCAAGAAGGTCGTTAAGCGGAATTCCAAGCTCCGCAGGACAGTTTCCGCTTTTTAGCCTTGCAATGCAGCTTTTTTTCAGTCCGTCGGATAAGACGCTTATCTCCCTGCACATGGATTTTGTTTTTTCGGAAAGGAAAGGACTGTTTTCTCTAAAGTATTTTACTGTGAGCTCAAGAAGCTCCCTTACAGCACCGGTAACCGTGTTTATTTCCGTTAAAATTTCCTCAGGAAAATACAGCTTCTTTTCATACATTTTCAATAATGTTTTAAATATGCTTTCAGCGCGGTCTCCGATTCTCTCAAAATCCACTATTGAGCGTAGCGTTACGGTTACGCTGTCAGATTCGCCTTTTGTAAGAGCAAGGGAGTTTAACCTGTAAATAAATGCGCCCAGCTCGTCCTCAAGCCTGTCAAGCTTTCGCTCGTTTCGCTCGATTTTTGCCAAGGCGGCAGAAATCGCTTCCTCTGTCGGAATTTTCGGATATGCTTCTGCCGGAGAAAGCATATCGGCTGCCGCAATGAAAGAGCTTTTGGCAAGCTCCGCCATTTCTCTTGCACGTCTTTTGCATTGCTCGACGGCAAGATGCGGAAAAACCAGCAGACGGCTGTCAAGCAGAGGATATTCTGTTTGTTCAGCTCTTCCGTCCTTTCTGACGATCAGAGAGGCAAGTCTTACAAGCAGACCGGAAAAGGGCAGTAAAAGCAGAGTCGCCGCAATGTTGAAAACAGTGTGGAAGCCTGCGATCGCAAAGGGCGTAATCGCATCTGAAAGAAAGCCAAACGGTGAAAAAAGGCTGAAGCCGTAAAATATAAGCATAAAAAGAGCGGTTCCGATAATATTAAAGGAAATGTGCAGAACCGCTACTTGCTTCGCGCCTTTTCCGGCACCGATGGAGGAAAGCACGGGAGTAACGCAGGTTCCGATGTTCTGTCCTAATATTATCGGTATGGCTGCGGCATAGGAAATGCTGCCGGTTACTGCAAGAGCCTGTAATATGCCGATTGACGCCGTGGAGGATTGTATGACTGCGGTAAAGACGGCGCCTGCAAGAATTCCAAGGAGAGGATTGCTGAATGCGGTAAGAGCGCTCTGGAAGGTTTTGTGTGCGGCAAGAGGCTCAACGGAAGAGCTCATAGCCTCCATTCCGGTCATAAGCACGGAAAAACCAAGAAGTACCGAGCCGAAATCCGCCCGCTTTCGGGATTTTTTGCTCATAATAAGCAATATCCCGATAAAAGCCAGAACCGGAGAAAAATTTTCAGGCTTTAAAAGAGAAAGAAAAAAACTGTCGCTTTTGATTCCCGTGAGACTTAGAAGCCACGAGGTCACTGTCGTTCCGACGTTCGACCCCATGATTACCCCGACAGCCTGATTTATGCCCATGATGCCAGAGTTTACAAGTCCCACAAGCATAACGGTCATTGCGGAGGAGGACTGGATCAGGGCAGTGATTCCGGCGCCTGAAAGCAGGGCCTTTAGCGGACTTGCAGTCATTTTTTTAAGAACCGATTCCAGACGTCCGCCTGCAACCTTTTCAAGACTTCCGGACAATATCCGCATACCGAAAAGGAAAAAGGCGAGACCGCCTAGAAGCCCTGTTACCGTAAAAAAATTCATCGGCTTACTCCCAAAATTCATTTGAGCTTAGTTTGTGCTGAAACAGGGCTTAATATGTGAAAGGAAGGCTGTATTTTTTAATGCTGCTGTGTTATCATTAAAGACATATAAAGGGGAAGTCATAAGACATATGCTTAGAAAAATCATACTGAACGGACGCGAGGTCAGCTGTGAGCTGGAGCGTAAAAAAGTTAAAAATGTAAATCTGAGAGTAAGAGCCGACGGAAGCATCTATGTGTCAGCGAACCGAAGGGTTTCCGAAGAATTTATCATGGGCTTTATTCTTTCAAAAGCAGATTTTATTCTTCGTGCGATAGACCGCTATGAAAGATTTGCGGAGAGCGTGCCTAAGTCGGATTATTATCAGGACGGCGACAAAATCAGTTTTTTGGGACGCGCCGTGCGTCTTAAAGTGATTTGCGGAAGCAAAAACCGTGTACGGCACATATGTAACGAAGAGGAATTTCTGCTTGTTGAGGTAAAAGACGTCGAGAACGCTGAACTAAGGAAAAGGACAGTTGAAAAATGGCTTAGGGAAATATGCGTGGAGACGGTTAATGAGGAGTGCAGAAAAATATATCCGCTTTTCGAACCTTTTGGAATCGCCTACCCTGAAATCAGATTCAGGCATATGGTCTCGCGTTGGGGAAGCTGCCAGCCAAAGAGAGGGATTCTTACCTTTAACACCGCACTGATTGAAACTCCGATTGAATGTGTGGAATATGTGGCTGCACATGAGTTTACGCATTTTCTTCACCCTGACCATTCGGCGAGATTTTATGCCTGTCTGGCACAGATTGTGCCGGACTGGAAGGAGAGGAGGAAAAAGATGGAGAGGTACGGAGTGAAGGGGAGAAGGTAATTGAAAATTGCTAAAATATGTGATATTCTGTTTTTAAAATTATGAGATGAACTGCAACCAAATATAAAGAGAAACTGAAATAAAAATCGGGTTAAATTTAATTATAAAATAAAAAGGATACAGGGGATTTCAATGTTACAAGACGGATTGTATGAACAGGTGATTAACAGAAAGCTGGAAGAAGAACTTGCCACGACAGACAAGTTTTTTCAGACTGCGCCGATTGATAATGCAGAGGCTTCTAAAATACTGTCAAGATATGTTGCAGAGGCAGTTGAGCGCGGGCTTGAAAATCTTAAGGATAACGGTGGTGATTTAAACGCTCAGGTAGCTTTTGCCAATAAAATAATTGATACAATAGTGTCAGAGACAAAGGAAAATGCGTTTGATTCACTTACAGTAGCAGAAAGGGCTGAACAGCTTCTTGCGCTTTTGGACAGGAAAAATAATATTTTATCTATAAATGAAAAAGCAGAAGTTACACGCCCTGAAACTTCGATTTCGCAAAGCAGTCTTTTTACAGGGGCAAGTTATGAACCTCAAATGTTTTCTGAACTGAAAAAGGAAATTGTTTCATGCAATAGAATAGATATGCTTGTTTCTTTTATTAAATGGACAGGACTTCGGTTGATCATAGACGAGCTTACTGAATTTACAAATAACGGAGGACAGCTTAGAATTATTACAACTTCGTATATGGGTGCGACAGAAGTAAAAGCAATTGAGGAATTGAGAAAGCTTCCAAACACAAAAATTAAGGTCAGCTATGATACAAAGCGTACCCGTCTCCACGCTAAAGCCTATGTTTTTTACCGTAATACAGACTTTACAACAGCATATGTCGGTTCTTCAAATTTATCCAATGCAGCGATATCAAGCGGATTGGAATGGAATGTAAAGGTTACAAAGAAAGATTTGCCCGAAACAATCACAAAGATAGCAGCGACTTTTGAAAGCTATTGGAATTCCAATGAATTTGAGTATTATGACGAGGGGCAGAAGGAACGTCTCGCAAGAGCTTTAAAAGCGGAGAAATACTATGGTTCCAATAATTCCGAATTATACACCTTAGATATTAATCCGTATTCGTATCAGCAGGAAATTCTTGACAAGCTTGAGGCCGAAAGAAAGGTCAGAGGATATAATCATAATCTCGTGGTTGCCGCAACCGGCACAGGTAAAACGGTTATTTCAGCGTTGGACTATAAAAGTTTTTGTAAGCAGAATCCCGGAAGAACATGCAGATTGCTTTTTGTAGCGCATCGTGAAGAAATCCTTAAGCAGAGTATGTATACATTTAGAGCAGTGCTTAAAAATGCCAATTTCGGCGATATGTTTGTAGGAGGATATAAACCGGAGAATATTAATCATCTGTTTATATCAATACAGACATTTAACTCACAGGATTTTGTGAGCAAGACATCTGATGATTTTTATGATTATATCGTTATAGACGAATTTCATCATGCCGCTGCGCCTAGTTATAAAAGGCTTTTGGATTATTACAATCCGCAGGTTTTGCTTGGACTAACCGCTACTCCTGAAAGAATGGACGGAAAAAGCATTCTGTCATTTTTTAATAATCGCATAGCCGCAGAAATCAGATTGCCGGAAGCGATAGACCGTAAGCTGCTTTGTCCGTTCCAGTATTTTGGAGTTACAGATAATGTAGATTTAAACAGGCTTAAATGGGCAGCAGGCGGTTACGATAAAAATGAATTGTCACAGATATATACGGTAAGCGGCAAGTTGGCTGAAAACCGTGCGGATTTGGTGATATCGGCATTGCTTAAATATTCGTCGGATATTGACGAGGTAAAGGGACTGGGATTTTGTGTCTCGGTTGAACATGCGGAGTTTATGTCAAACTACTTTAATAAGCACAATATTTCATCAATGTGTTTGACCGGAAAGTCGCCTGACGAAGAAAGACAAAATGCAAAAGAGAGACTTGTAAATGGGGAAATTCACTTTATCTTTGTGGTAGATATTTATAATGAAGGCGTTGACATACCCGAAATTAATACCGTTTTATTCCTTAGACCGACGGAATCGCTTACAATTTTTTTGCAGCAGCTTGGACGAGGCTTGCGTCTTGCGGAAGGAAAAGAATGTTTAACCGTTCTTGATTTTATTGGACAGGCAAATAAAAAGTATAATTTTGAAGATAAGTTTGAGGCATTGCTTTCAAACACATCACATGGAGTGGTACGAGAAATAAAAAACGGATTTATCTCGCTGCCAAAGGGGTGTTATATACAGCTTGAAAAGAAGGCGTCAGGCTATATTCTTGAAAATATTAGGGCATCATACGGTAACAGTGCCGGACTTGTTGCTAGAATTGCTTCGTTTGAAGATGATACGAAGGTGAAGCTTAATCTTGCAAATTTTGTGGATTTCTACCGCTTAGATCTTCAAACAGTATATAAATTTTCATCATTTTCAAGATTATGTGTACGTGCAAATGTTGCAGATGATTTTAACGAGCCTCTTGAGGAGATAATGACAAAAGCCTTTGCACGACTTTGCGTAATTGATTCAAGACGCTGGATAAGCTTTTTGATTAAGGTGCTGCCGCAAATAGGCAGTATTGAATTTGATGCACTGCCTGCCGCGGAGAAGCGTATGTTGCAGATGTTTTACATTACAGTATGGTTAAAACCTATTGCCGACTGGAACAGTAAAGAGGTAAAGGACAATATTAGCAAACTTGCTGCCTCAACTGTTTTAATGCAGGAGCTTATTGATATTTTAAAGTACAGATTTGATCATATTGATTTTATTGACAAGCCGGTTGAACTGGGATTTGATTGTCCGTTAGACTTGCATTGCACGTATACAAGGGATCAAATTTTGGTGGCGCTTGACTTTATGAAGCCTGCAACTGTACGAGAAGGCGTGAAATGGCTTCCTGAAAAAAATTTGGATGTCTTTTTTATTACGCTGAATAAGTCGGATAAGGATTATTCACCGACTACTATGTATAAAGATTATTCAGTAAATGACGAGTTGTTCCATTGGCAGAGCCAAAGCACTACAGCGGAAAATTCAGCTGCAGGGCAGCGGTATATTAATCATGCGGAAAGAGGAAGCAAGATTCTTCTGTTTGTAAGGGAGTTTAAGACAGACCGTGTAACAGGCGGAGCATGTGCATACACATACCTTGGCACTGCAAATTATGTGAAGCATGAGGGAGAAAGGCCAATGAACATAACATGGAGGCTGGATAATAATATTCCGGCAAAGTATTTAAAGAGGACGAATAAGCTGGGAGCAGGTTGACAGCAATAGTGGTGTGTAGTAACCGTGATAAAAAGTGAAAAAATTTTTTTGAAGTATGGTTGACATTTACGTTGTCTTGATATATAATAGCGATAACTTCAAAAAAGGAGAAATGTTAAAGCGTAAGAAATATAGCTGGTATATTCGGCAAGAATGCAGTAATTTTACTGATTTTCTTATTGCATTTTGAATCATAATAGTATATAATACAGTTACCTGATAGGTAAGTGTGCAGTTGCTTTTATGAATTCTGAGAAAGGAGGACAAAAAAATTTGTTTATAGAATACGAAGATGAAGCTGTGAAAGTACTCTTCGATGATTTAACCGATGTACAGAATTCTAAAAATTTAATGCAGAGAAAAATAGGCCATGATATGGCGAGAAGTATTAAGAAAAGATTTGACAATCTCAAGTCATTCAGCAATTTTGAAAGTTTACTGCAAAGCAGGATAGGAAAGATTGAATCTATGTCCGGGAGTTTTTTTGCAGGTACATATTCTCTGCATGTTAGCGAAAACTACAGACTTATTGTTGCCCCGCAAACAGATGATTTAAGCAGTAAGGAACTTCGGAAGTGTGACACATTGATTATAAAAGGAGTAGTGGATTATCATGGCAAAGGAGCAAAAAACAATTGGCTTATCCCGTGAATTTATTATACATCCGGGAGAAACATTACAGGAAGTGCTCGAAGACAGAAACATGTCCCAAAAAGAGCTTGCGGTCCGCACAAAGGTAACTGAAAAACATATTAGTACCGTGTTGAACGGTCTCAAGCCGATATCCGTCGCTTTTGCAAAAAAATTGGAATATGCTCTGAATATTGAAGCAGAATTTTGGATTAATCTCCAAGCAAACTATGACAGAGAGCTTTTGGAATTTGAAGAGGCTAACAACATATCGCAGGAAGAAATTTCCGTATTAAAAAATTTAAAAGATATTCTTGAAGGCTTTTATTACTGTGAAGGCTATCTTAAGAAAGAGGACAGTCAGGCGGCTCAGGTACTTGATTTGAGGAAAATGATGAATATCAGCGATTTGACGTCCATTCCTTGTCTTAATGTTAACGCAGCTTTCAGGGCGCAGGTGAAAAATAGTACCGTAGATCCTTATGTCCTTTTTGCTTGGCAGAGAATGTGTGAGTTGATTACGCAGGACATTGAGATATCCGATGAATTGGATTTGGAAAAGCTGAGGCAAAAGCTGCCTGAAATAAAAAACGCGATGTTTTTGGAAACCTCTAAGGTTCAAAAACGTCTGGAAAAGATTTTTTCCGAGTGCGGTATTGCTTTTAAAATAGTTGAAAACTATAAGGGAGCGCCGGTACAGGGCTTTGTTGAGAAAACTCAAGAGGGAAAAATAATAATGTGCCTGACAATAAGACAGTCATTTGCAGATATTTTCTGGTTTTCTCTTTTTCACGAAATCGGGCACGTCTTGAACGGAGACACAAAAAACAGATTCGTGGATTTTGAATCTGCATCAAGCACGGCAGAAGAAAGGGCGGACAGATTCGCCAGAACATATTTAATTCCTGAAGATAAATATAAAAGATTTCTTTCATCAAGAAATTGCTGCGACTATGGCTCTATTGAAAGATTTGCGTCACAGTGCGGCGTACAGCCTTACATCGTCTTGGGAAGAATGATGAAGGACGGGCATATCGGCTGGTCAGAATACAGCTCCAAAAGGGTGAGGTACGTCTGGAGATAGGCACGGTAAGAAAAAAGTCAAAAAAATTAAAAAAATAACTTAAAGGGATATTAATGGGACATACAGTGTGCTATTATGCGCTTATAACTGCAATATAACATTTGAAAGGATAGAAGATGCTTACTGCTCATATTCGAATTGATAAAAATCAAAATCCAGAAGAACAGTCCGTGGAAGACCATTGTTTGCAAACTGCGGAACTAGCGGCTGAAATGGGGAAACGTATCAACATGGAATCATTAGCTAAGATGGCGGGCCTTTTGCATGATATGGGCAAGCTGTCAGATGCTTTCAACAGTTATATTCATGGCGATTCGAAATATAAAAGGGGGGATATTGACCACTGTTTTGCCGGTGCAAAGTATCTTTGTGATCTGACAAAAGATGCTCCGGAGTTGAAAAAGACAGCGCAACTTTTGAGTCGTGTGATTTTATCACATCATGGCTTGCATGATTGGATTCTAGGTGAAGGTGAAGATTATTTTCAACTACGGACAGAGAAAGTCGAACGTTATGATGAAATTTGTCAAAATGCAAAGGGACTTTCGTATTTCTCTCAGTGTCCGGAACTGTTAAAAAAGTCTGATGCGGAATTTCGAGCTATTCGAAACAGATTAAAGGAACTTGTTGTAAAAATGGGATTGCCAAAAGCAATGCATTGCAATAGAGCACTCGCATTTTACCATGGTTTTACAGAGCGACTTTTGACATCTATTCTTATTGATGCTGACCGCTGTGATTCAGCGGCGTTTATGTCGGGAGAAAAGCAAGATATGCCTACAAGTACAGAACTGTTATGGCAGAAGATGCAAAAGAATTTAGAAGAAAAAATCGGAACGTTCGCAAATAAAAAAGATGTTATTTCGCTGCAGCGAAAAAGCATATCAGAACGCTGTGAGGCTTTTGCAAATCATTCGGTTTCCTGCTGTAAATTAGTGGTGCCCACAGGCGGAGGCAAAACGCTCTCTTCTTTGCGTTTTGCAGTTGCTTATTGCCGAAACGAACATAAAGAAAAGATATTTTATGTCGCTCCGTTCCTTTCAATATTGGAACAAAATAGTGATGAAATCCGTGCCATTGCAGGGGACGATGTGTTTCTTGAACATCATTCTGATGCAGCATATCGTATGCTTTTAAATGACGATACAGAAGAACTTGCTGACTATGAACTGCATGCCGAACGCTGGGACAGCCCTGTGATTGCTACAACCATGGTGCAATTTTTGAACACGTTATTTTCTGGAAAAACGTCGTCTGTCCGCAGGATGAATAAGCTGTGTAATTCTGTAATAATCATCGATGAGATTCAATCATTGCCGATGAAATGTATTTATTTGTTTAACCTTGCAATGAATTATTTGTCTGAAATCTGTGGGGCTACGATTGTATTGTGTTCTGCTACGCAGCCTTCTTTTGAAAAGTTGCAACAATATCCGCTCTTAATTGATGCTGATTTTCCGTCAATGACAGGTGATTTTGCAGAGGATTTTGAAATTTTTCGTAGAACAAAGTTTGTGAATTGTATCAAAACGGGCGGCTATTCATATGCAGAAGCTGCGGTTTTTTGTTTGGAAAAACAACATGAAAATGGCAGTCTGCTTGCAATTGTCAATACCAAAGCTGCTGCACTGGAAATGTGCGAAATTATAAAACAAAATACAGATGTATGCGTATTGCATTTAAGTACTAATATGTGTCCGCAACATAGAAAGGATATTATTGCAAAGTTACGTAAAAAACTGGAGCGTAAAGAAAATGTAATCTGTGTTACGACTCAATTGATAGAGGCGGGAGTGGATATTTCATTTGGCTGTGTAGTGCGTTCTTGTGCTGGAATGGATCATGTGGCACAGGCGGCAGGCAGGTGCAATCGCCATGGAGAGTATGATGAGCCTCGCCCCGTGTACCTAATCAATCTGTACGAAGAAAAATTAAAATGCCTACCTGAAATTGAAAAGGAAAAGGATGTCACGGTAAGTATGTTGGACTACACATCAGATTCTGATCAACTTCTGAATCCTTCAATGATGGCAGAATACTTTAATAGGTTGTATTCGGAAAATAAAGAACAGCTTTGGTTTCCGGTTAAAACGCTACAAACAAATCTGTTGGAATTGCTTTCTCTTAATGAAGAACGAAGCAAAATCAGTAAAAGAAAGCAGCCCGATTTTAGTTCACAAGCCTTTAAAACAGCAGGGGAAGCCTTTTCGGTGATTGACGGCAACACTCAAGGTATACTTATTCCTTATGGGGAGGGCGCAAAAAAAATCATTGCAGAACTGAATGAAACAGAAAACCCAGCAGAAATTTATCGTTTGATGAAGAAGGCGCAGCCGTACATGGTTAATGTCTATCCGGAAACGCTGAGTGTTTTGGCAAATGAGAGAGCTATTTACAATTTGATGTCCGGTGTAATTGCACTGAAAGAAGAGTATTACAACGATTATTTCGGGCTTTCTGCAAGAGCAGAAGTCATGGAAATATTAATTCTATGAAAGGAGTGATGAACTTGAACCGAGAGGTCACACAAAACAGTGTGGAATTTAAGGTCTATGGCAAACAGGCATTGTTTACGGACGTCTTGACCAAGGTTGGCGGTGAAAGGTGTACTTATATGATTCCTACCTATGAGGCACTGAAGGGAATCTTGCAAAGTATTTATTGGAAACCCACTTTAATCTGGTACATTGACCGTGTCCGTGTAATGAATCCGATTCGCACATGCCGCAGCGGTATTCGTCCAATAAAGTACCACGGCGGAAACGATCTTTCATACTATATGTATTTGCAAGATGTGTGTTATCATGTGCAGGCGCATTTTGAGTGGAATATGAATCGTCCGGAACTGGAAAAAGACCGAATTCCGCAAAAACATCTCGCGATTGCGAAACGTATGATTGAACGTGGAGGCAGACGTGACATTTTCCTTGGGACCAGGGAATGCCAGGGGTATGTGGAATCATGTGAGTTTGATGCAGATGTCGGGTATTATGATGCAATCTCTGAAATTCCGTATAGCTTGATGTATCATGGTATTACTTACGCTGACGAGGCCACATTAGAGGAAGACAAGGGGATGATGACTGTTCGCTTTTGGCAACCTGTAATGAAGCATGGAATAATTGATTTTGTTCAACCAGAGGAATGTACGATAAAACGGCATATTCGCAAAATGCCGGTGAAATCTTTTGGAGTTGAGCAGAACAATTTTACCGGCTTGAATGAGCCGGGACTCCTGATTGGAGGTGAGAGTAATGAGTTGGACGAGTGAACTGTATCAGGTTTATGAAACGCAGTGCGGGAGGGAGTTTGATGACGGAATTCTTCTAATGCCTGTTTCACATTCCACCGCAAACGCTCAAATTGAAGTGACGCTAAATAAAGACGGTACTTTTTCTCGTGCACGTGCCTTGTCTAAGGAGGAAGGTAAAAACACTGTAATTCCGGTCACTGAAGATTCTGCAAACCGTACAAGCGGTGTATCTCCTATGCCGTTGGCGGATAAACTGATATACCTTGCAGGTGATTATTCGGAATATGCTGAAGTGAAAAAAGCTGATAACACAGAATATTATCAGTCATACATAAAACAGCTTGGCAGGTGGCATGAGAGTAAATATACTCATCCTGCTGTTAATGCAGTATATCTTTATCTTGCTGAAAAAAAATTGATGAGAGATCTTTTGGAAAGCCATGTTCTGTTGCTCGACGAGGAAACCGGTAGATTGCTTGAAAAATATAAGATTGGCGGCATTGAACAAAAGGACGCCTTTGTAAGATTTCGAATCAACGGAATAGAAGAACCGCAGACGTGGAAAAATCTGTCGCTTTATAATGCGTTCATTGCATGGAACAGCTCTCAGGCAGGGAGTTCGGAACTTTGTTATGCAACGGGCAAGGTTTTGCCAACAGCATCAAAACATCCTTCTAAAATCCGTAACTCTGGTGATAAGGCTAAGCTGATTTCGGCAAATGATGAAAACGGATTTACATACCGTGGAAGATTTGTTAACTCATCGGAGGCATTGGCGGTTTCTTATGACTTCTCACAAAAAATGCATAATGCATTAAAATGGCTGATTCAACGTCAGGCAATATCTTTTGATTCACTGACAATCGTTGTTTGGGCAAGTATGCTTGAGCCTATTCCTGATATTTGTAAACCCGCTTTTGATGAGGGAGACGACGAAATTTTTTCGGATAACGAACCGGCTGTTCCAGACACACGGAAATTGTATAGAGATATTCTTCGAAATAGAATTTTTGGGGAACGGAAAGAGATGTCTGTAAATGCAAAAGTTATGCTTATGGGTGTTGATTCCGCAACAACAGGAAGACTTTCAATTGTACTCTATACGGAACTTGAACGTTCACGGTTTATGGAGAATTTATTCAAATGGCATGAGGAAACTTCTGCAATACGGTATAACAGTAAACAAAATTGTAATTACATAAATTCATTTAGCGTTTACGATATATTAAACTGTGCGTTTGGTACAGAGAATTCAAACGGATGGCTTGAATGTAAAAAGGAATTGCTAAGAGATAATATTTTGCGGTTATTTCCTTGCATCACAGAGGCACGTCCTCTTCCGATTGATATTATGAAAGCACTGTATCACAAGGCCTCTAATCCGCTTGCATATGAATATTCTAACAATTACCGCAAAGTGCTTGAAACAGCCTGCGGTATGATTCGAAAACACTATATTGACCGAAAGGAAGGAATTACAACTATGGCTTATGATCCGGAAATTACAGATCGCAGTTATCTGTATGGGTGTCTGCTTGCAGTTGCTGATGCGGCAGAGCGCAATTCATACGAAAAGGAAGATAAAAATAGCAGAGTAACGAACGCACGTCGTTATTGGAGTGCATTTTCCAGCAGACCGTGCAGCACATGGAAGATTATTGAAAATCGACTTCGTCCATACATGGACAAGCTTGGTAATCGGTCAGTTAAATATGAGAAAATGCTCAATGAAATAATGGCAAAGTTCAGTATGAATGATTTCATTGATGACTCTGTACTCAGCCCGGCATATTTACTGGGATATCATCATTACACAAATAAAATTTATTTAGATAAAGAGGAGGAAGTATCATGTTAAGTAACAAAATTGATTTTACGGTAATTTTAACCGTAAAAAACGCAAACCCAAATGGAGACCCGCTCAATGGAAATCGTCCACGTGAAAGCTTTGAAGGTTTAGGTGAAATTTCTGATGTATGCATCAAAAGAAAAATTCGTAACCGTTTACAGGATATGGGCGAGAAAATATTTGTGCAGTCTGATGATCGTTGCGATGATGGCTGTGACAGTCTTGCGGCAAGAGTAAAAAATAACGATGCATTGAAAGAAATAAGTAAAGGAAAACAGACAGATCGCGACCTTTATGCAAAGACAGCGTGTGAAGAATGGATTGATGTTCGCAGCTTTGGACAGGTATTTGCCTTTAAGGGAGATTCAGCATCAGTTGGAGTTAGAGGACCAGTCAGTGTTCAGCAGGCTATAAGCGTCTCCCCTGTGGATATTGTTAGCATGCAGATTACAAAAAGCGTAAATAGTGAAGGTGGAAAAGCAGAAAAAGCTTCTGATACTATGGGCATGAAGCACCGTGTCAAGTTCGGTCTATATGTCGTTAACGGCAGTATAAACTGCCAGCTTGCTGAAAAAACAGGATTTTCTGATGAAGACGCAGAAAAGATAAAGCAGGCACTGTGTACACTTTTTGAAAATGACTCATCTTCTGCAAGACCTGAGGGCAGTATGGAAGTGTGTCGTGTTTACTGGTGGAAACATGCAAGCAAAACGCCACAGATCAGTTCTGCAAAAGTACATCGTTCTGTTAAAATATCTTTAAAAGATGGGATAACTACACCGCATAGCTTCGGCGACTATGAAATCACGCTGGATGATATTGGAACAGCGCCTGAGATTATAGAACTATTGTAATGTATAGAGAAGAGGATTATTTACAACTTTCAGGTATTCAGCATTTTGCATTTTGTCGTCGTCAGTGGGCACTGATTCATGTGGAACAGCAGTGGGAAGAAAATTTTCACACCGCTGACGGCAGACTAATGCATGAAAATGCACATAATAGCGAGTTCCGTGAGAAACGAGGCAATATTATAATTATACGAGGCATGCGAGTTTCTTCTGCTGAATATGGAATAAGCGGTGAGTGTGACGTTGTAGAATTGCATCGTGATGATCAAAAAGGAATAAATATTAACGGTTTAGAAGGCAATTATATTGTAAAACCGATTGAATACAAACGTGGTACATTAAAATCTTCTGATTGTGATTATGTACAGCTTTGTGCACAGGTATTATGTCTCGAAGAAATGTTATGCTGCGATATTAAAGAGGGATGTTTATATTACGGACAACCTAAAAAACGGACTGTAGTATTAATGTCAGAAACATTACGCGCTAAAACAAAGCAACTTCTTGGTGAGATGCATGAGCTTTATAAGCGAAAATATACTCCCAAGGTGCATAGTAATAAGTCCTGTAATTCTTGTTCGTTAAAAAATATATGCGTTCCTGAAATAGAAAAGCGGAGCGCTTTAACCTATATACATGATATGATAAATGAAAGGAGCGATTTATAGAATGAAAAAAATATTGAATACACTCTATCTGGTTACTCCTGAACGTTACCTTTCTCTTGACGGAGAGAACATTGTGGTTACGGCAGATCGTGTAGAAATCAGCAGGATGCCTTTGCACAATTTAGAACGAATTGTTGTATTTGGTTCAGCAGGTGCAAGTCCGGCTTTAATGGGAAAATGTGTATCAGAACAACGTGAATTGGTCTTTATGTCGCGTTCGGGCAAATTTATGGCTAGAGTTGAGGGAGAAGTTAATGGAAATGTTTTACTCAGGCGCACACAATATCGGGTTGCCGATGATCCAGAAGAATCGCTTATTATTGCAAGGCATATGATAGCTTCTAAAATTTTTAACGGCAGATGGGTACTGGAAAGAATGATACGTGAGCATGGGTTGCGAATTGATTCAGAAAAATTCAGGCAAAAATCAAGGTATCTTCAGTCATCGATCCAAGCAGCAGAAAAATCAACTGATGTAGAAGCATTACGTGGTATTGAGGGTGAGGCGGCATCCGTATATTTTTCTGCGTTTGATGATATGATTTTGCAACAAAAAGCTGATTTTCATTTTACTAACCGAAGCAAACATCCACCGTTAGATTGTGTTAATGCACTGCTGTCTTTCTCTTATTCATTGTTGACAAGTATGTGTAGTTCAGCACTGGAAGCTGTGGGATTGGACCCTTATGTTGGATTTATGCATGCCGACCGCCCAGGGAGAAGGTCACTTGCTTTGGATCTTGTGGAAGAGTTTCGTGCAGTTATGTGTGACCGCTTTGTATTAATGCTGATCAATCGTAAAATGGTTAGTAAACAGAATTTTGTTATACAAGAAAATGGTGCAGTTATACTAAATGATGATGGTAGGCAAATTTTCCTTACAGCATGGCAAAAACGTAAGGAAGAACAGATTACTCACCCTTTTCTCAAAGAAAAAATACAGTGGGGAATTTTGCCATATGTACAGGCACTATTGCTTGCAAGATATTTGCGCAGGGATCTGGATGCCTATCCTCCATTTTTTTGGAAATGATAGAGTATGTTGATCTTAATTACTTACGATGTGAACACGTCTGATGCAGCAGGTATAAAACGCTTGCGACGAGTTGCAAAGTGTTGTGTAAATTATGGTATACGGGTGCAAAATTCTGTATTTGAATGTATTGTTGATGCTGCTCAATGGCAAGTATTAAAACATAAGTTGCTGGATGAAATTGATGAGAAGAAAGATTCTTTACGATTTTATTATTTGGGTGACAGCAAAAAGGTTAAAATAGAGCAATACGGCGCAAAACAGATATTGAAAATGGATCAACCGCTCATATTGTAAGGTGCGGATGGTAATCTAACACAAGTTTATAACGACATCCGCACCTAATTTTAATTGAAAACACTTTATAAACAGATAATAATTTTGCTTGCTAGTTCTATATTGAACGTAATGCGAGTGAGAAATGGTAAAAATACACAATAATTTAATCAGTTAGAGTAGATTATTGTGCATTTTTGCTATCGCTCCCTTTGCGGGGAGCGTGGATTGAAATACCGTTTTTAATGTCATAGTTAAGTTGCAAATAACATCGCTCCCTTTGCGGGGAGCGTGGATTGAAATATTCCTCCGACAGCAGAGGAAGTTAGAGCATATTGATCGCTCCCTTTGCGGGGAGCGTGGATTGAAATAGTCTGATAGATATACTTTTTCATATCCTCAAATATCGCTCCCTTTG
>CANRAZ010000028.1 GCA_947628705.1 uncultured Lachnospiraceae bacterium
TCTTGAAAACGTTACTCTTGACGCTGACGGTAAGATCGACTTCAACGACAAGAGCGTGACAGAGAACACCCGTGTTTCTTATCCTATCAACCACATTGAGAAGATTGTACGTCCTGTTTCTTCCGCACCTGCGGCAAAGAATGTAATCTTCCTTTCGGCAGATGCTTTCGGCGTGCTTCCTCCTGTATCGATACTTACCCCTGAGCAGACACAGTACTACTTCCTTTCAGGATTTACTGCTAAGCTTGCAGGTACAGAGCGTGGAATCACAGAGCCTACGCCTACATTCTCAGCTTGCTTCGGTCAGGCATTCCTTGAGCTTCACCCTACAAAGTATGCTGAAGAGCTTGTTAAAAAGATGGAAAAGAGCGGAGCAAAGGCTTATCTCGTAAATACAGGCTGGAACGGAACCGGCAAGCGTATTTCCATACGCGACACGCGCGGTATCATCGATGCAATCCTCAACGGTGACATTCTTAATGCTTCTACAAAGAAGATTCCTTACTTCAACTTCGAGGTTCCTACAGAGCTTCCTGGCGTTGATACGAACATTCTTGATCCTCGCAACACTTACGCTGATGCTTCCGAGTGGGAAACAAAGGCTAAGGATCTTGCACAGAGATTCACCAAGAACTTTGCTAAATATGAAGGAAATGCAGCAGGCAAGGCTTTGGTTGCAGCAGGTCCTCAGTTATAATCAGCAAATCATGTAGCTTTTAAAGCACATACGCGATGATAAAAAGCAGGGCAGATGCTAAAGCGGATAGACCGCAAGGCATCTGCCCTGTTAAATTATATGCAGCAAATTTTATTTATATAAGAAGAGAAGCTGTTCGCCGTTCAAACATATTTAAGATTAAACTAAACGAGTCCCCGCCCTGATAATTTAAAAAATTGACGTTATGCTTTTCCTTAGTTTCCAAGTGCGCTTTCCCAAACAGGAGCTCCCCAGCCTGTTGTGTCGAAAGCTGCCTGAATGGCGTCAGAAAGCAGGCTGAGCTTGGCCTTAAGATGAGGCGACTTGTTAAAATCTATATCGTATAATTCGTCGCTCATGGCGCTTTCAAAAATCCTCGCCATATCTTCACTCGGATAGGTCATCGCATAATTATCCACAAAATACGCATCAGCTATATTTCCATCGTAAAAGAGCGTCTCATAGGAATAAACATAGCTTCCCTCGTACCCGTATTGTCCGTAGTTATAGGTGTAGCAGTCCTGCGTGCCTGGGTTTAACGCATACCACTTATCGTCATCCAGATACACTGCGTCATTGTCCCACTCAAGCTGAGTAATATAATCCTCTATTGAATGGCAGATTTCATGGTGAATCGTGCTGTGCAGCTGATACGATGTGGTCGCATCAAAAACTATAAGCTGACTTCCTTCGTAATCGCACTGGAAGCCTCCTGCCGTGTCAAGCACATCTCCCTGAATGCCTTTTAGCTCTCCTGCAATATAAAATACATTGCCTTCGTAGCTGTCACCGTTAAGCTGTTCAAAGAATCCCTTCGGATATTTTTCCAATTCCTCGTCAAACACTTCAAGCGCCTCTTCGGTAAGCTCGTAATCAGTCAGAGGCGAGATTGCATATCCTCCGATAATGTTTGCGCACTCTTCTCCTATTAATATCTCAACACCGTATTTTTCTTCAATTTCATCGGCTTTTTCCCTCAAAGGGAGAAGTTTATCGCTGACTTCTGACGGAGTATATTTCGAGAAGTCTACTTTATTCTCAATTACAGGCTGCTTAATGCTTCCTTCCTTGTGTTCCTTAAAGGAAATGTTCAAATCCGGTCCGTCAGGATTTGACACGTTCCACTTGTAAAAATGCTGATACTGTTCATTATCCTGCACAAGCAGCAGCATTTCCTCACCATCGGAAATCCAGTTTGTTGACACCAGATTAAGTCCGAATACTTCTCCGTACTCATTATCAGCCTCGTAAGGAATTTCAAGCTCTGTACTGTCTATTAATTCCATCGTAGCCGCCTTATACAGAAACAGCTTTAAGTTCGTAGGGCTTAAGTTCTGAGTAAGGAGTATATAACCGCCCGGTACAGTCCTAATTTCCGGCGCATATTCTTCTCCGTTGCTTACGTCATAGCTGAATCCGTTACCGGCTAGCAGCCAGCCTGTAACATCGTAATTTTCATCTATCTGCATCTGGTAGAACAGACTGTCGCTTACGCTAGGGCCTGAATTTTCAGCGGAACTGATAAAAGCGGTCTCGCCTGTTGAAGCGTTTATAAGCACATTATACCAGTTCATGTCTCCTGCCTGTGCATACAAAAGCGCATAATCCGTCCCTGACTCGTCGGTAATAACTCCGTTAACGCCTGCTCCCCAAAACTTGTCTTTATATTTTATTTCCTCTTTTTCTCCGTTTGAATCGCACATAAAGAGCATGCTCTGCTCGATATAGTAAGTACGCTCGCCGTCGGAAGTAGTAACGCCTGATACATCCGGAAGCGGCCTTTTCCCAAGCTCCTCAAGTCCTTCACCGTAGACAATTTGTTCTTCTTTATCATGGCTTGAGACGACGGTTATCAGCTTGCCTCCTCCGTAGCTGCAAAGCATAAGGTCAGCATCTGTTTCTTTTTTGCTAACTTTACCGTCAGAGGATATATATCCGGCGTGATACTTGTTGTGAAGTTCTTCTGCAAAGTCTTCTGAATGTATTGAAATGGCGCATGTATGCAGGTCAAAAAAAACACTGTCGCCATTCAAAAACACATCGCAGCCCCAAAGGTATTCATCGCCGACCTTGGCGTCGGTTTCTATTGTGGCTTTAAGGAAAAGATCCTTATAATCGTTATCGGGCTCGTCATCATCAAAATAAGTGTAGCCCGTCAATCCAAGAGGGTTGCTTTTTCCGATTTCTTCAAGCGGCTCTCCTGTGGGTGCAGGAGTCGGCGTTGCCTCTTCCGTAGGATTTAAATCTCCGCTGCCGCCCGGAGTTAAGGTCACGTTTCCTTCTCCTGAACCTGCTGCCATTTCAGTCGGCACAGTGCCCGAATTTGCAGGAGCTTCTTTATCTCCTTGTTTTTTTCCTAAAACAAATGTTAAAATAACCGCCGTCAGCACGCTTACCGCTGCAATTGAACAGCCTATAATTATAACTAATTTTTTATTTTTTTTAATATAATCCATGTTGCCCTTTCAGACTATCCCATTCTCGTTTAACTTTCATTCGGTCTTGCTTAAGCATCGCCGCCGTAAGAAGTTTCCTCCCTGTCCGTGCTTTGATTATATCATTCAGCCTTGTCATTAACAATGTCATTTTATTTACATTTCTGTTACATTTTAATGTATATCAACTGTGTTCTTCCTTCCACTTTTTAATCTGTTCCAGCCTCGCCTTATATTTGGCCTCAAGTCCCTGCTCTGTCGGATTATAATATTCCTTACCGAGAAGGGAGTCCGGCAGGCACTGCATGTTCGTAATCTTTTCCTCAGTATCATGGGCATATTGATAGCCTTTTCCGTAATTCTGCTCTTTCATAAGATTTGTAACAGCATTGCGTATTACAAGAGGAACCGGCTCTGCAAGCTGCTTTAAGGCGTCCTCTCTGGCGGAATTATAGGCTGTATAAAGGGCATTTGATTTCGGAGCCATGGCCATATAGATTACCGCCTCAGTAAGATTTACCGAACATTCAGGCATTCCGATAAAGTGACATGCCTGATATGCCGCTACAGCCACCTCAAGCGCATGAAAATCCGCAAGCCCTATGTCTTCACTGGCAAACCGTATTACGCGTCTTGCTACATAAAGAGGATTTTCGCCCGCTTCCAGCATTCTGGCAAGCCAGTAGACCGCCGCATCCGGGTCAGAGTTTCTCATAGACTTGTGAAGAGCTGAAATTAAATTGTAATGCTCCTCTCCGTTTTTATCGTATAGAAGCGATTTTTTTGAAATACACTGTTCAATTACCTCTTTTGTAACCGTTATCACTCCCTTTGCATCAAGGTCTCCGTTTAATACAGTCATTTCCAAGGTAGTAAGCGCGCTTCTGGCGTCACCGTTTGCAAAAGCGGCTATCATTTCGAGCGAATCGTCTTCTATATTGATTAACTGATTGCCGAATCCCCTACTGTCCTCAAGCGCTCTTTTAAGCAGTCCCTTTAATTCCTGAGTTGTGAGAGCCTGCAAAACAAAGACCTTGCATCTTGAGAGCAAAGCGCTGTTTATCTCAAAGGACGGATTTTCCGTAGTTGCTCCGATAAGTATGATGCTTCCCTTTTCCACAAACGGAAGGAACGCATCCTGCTGCGCCTTATTAAAACGATGTATTTCATCTACAAAAACTATGGTTTTGCCGCCCGAAAATCGGTTGTCCTCCGCCTGCTGCATAACGGTACGTATTTCCTTTATTCCGCTGGTAACAGCAGAAAAATCTATAAACTCAGCCTGCGTCCTGTTTGCAATTATGCGCGCCAGCGTGGTTTTTCCCACCCCCGGAGGCCCCCAAAAAATCATTGAGGTTATGCTGTCGCTTTCAATAAGCCTTCTAAGCACCTTACCCTGTCCGAGCAGATGAGTCTGTCCGGTAAATTCATTTAAATCCTTCGGTCTGAGCCGTGCCGCAAGCGGCTGCGTTCTCATTCCGTCAAAAAAGCTCAGCTGTTCCAATTTTGCCTCCGTTGTATTTTTACTGATTTACATATGAACATTTTAATCTATAAGCCGGTCAATTCCATTGATAGCGGCAAATTAACCTATCCTATTTACGTCATTGATAGCGGCAAATTAACCTATCTTATTTACGTCAGAGCTGCTGCTTTTAATATCTCAGTCGTCTGCTCTGCCCTGCTGTTATTTGCGATAACCCAATTCACCGAGCGTCTGCTCTAAAGCGTCAAGAGTTTCTTCAACAAACTCCTCCCTACAGTTATATCCCATATGGCCTATTCTTAATATCTCGCCGGCAAAGACGTCAAAGGAGCCTGCGATCAGTATACCGTGCTTCTCACGCATTACCTTTATAACCTCCGACGCTGTAATTCCCTCCGGAACCCTTATGGCAGTTACCGTATTGGAATAGCCGTTTTCTCCATAAAGCTTGAGTCCCATCTCCCTAACTCTGTTTCTCGTCATTTCGGCAAGGCGGGCATGTCGGGCAAGCATATCCCCGTCATTTTTAATATTTTCAAGCGCCTGCCGCAAGCCGTAAATATCACTGACAGGCATCGAATAAGGAAACCATTTATCCTCGTAGTAGCTTTTAAAAGCAAGCAGGTTGCAGTAAAAGGAAGCAACCGGCGTTTTCCTGTTTTCCATCGCTTTTTTCGCCCTATCGCTGATTGTGACCATCGTAAGTCCTATTGGGCAGGAAACCGCCTTTTGCGACCCTCCGCAAAGCACGTCTATCTTCCATTCATCTGCTTTAACCTCGTTTCCAAACATTGCAGAAACAGAATCTACAACAGAAATAATTCCAAAGCCGTCGAGGAGAGGACATATTTTTGAAATATCGTTTAACATTCCGCTTGGAGTGTCACAGTGTACGACGGTTGCATATTTAAAATCCGAGTCCTTTTCCAGATAAGCTTTAAGCGCCGCCGCATCTATTTCTTTTTTGTAGTCTGTAGTGTACAGTACAGGTTCTCCGCCGTAAATCTTTACAAAATCGGCAAAGCCCTTCCCAAAAACTCCGTTATCAAGTACTAAAACCCTGTCGCCGGGCTCTGTAAGCGATGCAATTGCGGCTTCAAGTCCTAAAATACCCTCGCCGCTTAGTATAAGACTTTCATTTTTTGTGTTCAGGAGACTGCTGTAAAGCTCGCAGGTTTCCCTGTAAAATTCGCAGAAATCAGCGTCTACGTCGGGATTTCCCGTTTCAAGGCTTCTTGCCATCCTTACATTTTCAGCAACCATTGTCGGTCCGGGCGTCATCATTTTATACATATCAGATACTCCTTCGTTTCACTTTATTTTAAATCTTCCATAAAGAATGATTTATCATTACACAGTTTTTTCCTGCCTGTCAATTTACGCGAAAAATAATTTTAACATCTTAAAGCTGCTTCCTTGCCTGACTTTTTCATTCAGGAAACTGAAAACGCCGCATATTTCAGTTGGAAGCTATGCTTCTCCTGTCAGCTTCACCACAGTCATTTCATGCCCCATTGCCTCAAGCACTTTGCCAAACGCATCCGAAGTTTTAAGCTTAAGACTTGAAGTGTTTACACAGGGATGGCAGCCAAGATATTCCCCCTTTAAAACGTCCTCGTCCACAAGAAGCCTTACGGCATTTCCCTTGTCATTCATCAGTCCCATAATGCTTACCGCACCGGGAGTTATATCAAGGTATTTTTCCATGTCCTCGGGGGAAGCAAACGAAAGCCTCGCACTGCCTATCTGTGACGAAAGCTCCTTTGTTTTAAAAGGTTTGTCTCCCGGCATCATCAACATATAATATGCCGTTTTCTGCCTGTTGCAGAGAAAGAGGTTCTTACAGACTGTTGCGTTAAGGACGTCATCTATTTCCTTACAGTCCTCCATCGTGTTAGCTGCTGCGTCCGGATGATCCGTTCTTTCATATTCCACGCCGAGGCTGTCGAGAAAATCATATACCCTGATTTCCTTATCAAGCCTTCCCTCACAGCTTTTTGGTCTTCCTTTATGTAATTTAAGCTTCATTGTACGCACCTCCAAGCTATTTTACACCTATTCGAGTGCCACCGCAAGCTAAAACAGCAAATTGAGATTCAAAACAAAACCAAGAATAAAATTCCAATTAACGGAAATGCTAATTTCATCAATATAAGAAAGAGAGGCTTACTCTAATGTTTAAACACGAAAAACAGCTTTTCCACCCTGTAGAAGTAGAAAGACCCAATCCGCAATATGCCGCGCTCCTTCAGGAGCAGCTGGGCGGCGCAAACGGAGAGCTTAAGGCCGCCATGCAGTATATGTCGCAGAGCTTCAGAGTCAAAGACCCTGAAATCAAGGACTTGTTCCTTGATATTGCCGCCGAGGAGCTTGGACACATGGAAATGGTCGCACAGACCATTAATCTTTTAAACGGACATGAGCTTGATGCGGCTTCCGTTCCAGCCGGAGAAATTCAGACTCATGTGCTGATGGGACTAAATCCGGGACTAATAAACGCTTCAGGCTATTCGTGGACCTCGGACTACGTAAGCGTGACCGGAGACCTCTGTGCTGACCTGCTTTCCAATATTGCTTCGGAGCAGAGAGCAAAGGTCGTATATGAATATCTTTACAGACAGATTGAAGATAAAAAAGTCAAAAACACAATAGACTTCCTTCTTAACAGAGAAGAAGCTCATAATGCAATGTTTAGAGAAGCCTTTAACAAGGTGCAGAATTCAGGCTCTAACCGTGATTTCGGTACCACAAAGGCTGCAAGGATTTACTTTAGCATGTCTGAGCCGTCGCCTGAAAATAATGCTTTTTCGAAAACAGATGTAAAACCTGTTGAATTCAAGTAGCGTGGTTTAAAAAAATTGAAGTGGGTACAAACTTTTATGTTATAGCCTGTATAAAAAGAGCGAAAAAAAAATGGCTGTTGCTTTTATGATAAAAAACGTGGAGCGACAGCCTTATTTTTCCCATTTCCAGAATAAAATCCAACAATAACTGTGGATTTACTCGGTCAATTTATAATTATGGCGTAATTTAATAAACCATTTTTGATGGCTTGAAAATTTATTTTGAAATTCTAAAATTCATGCACTTTTTATTGGAAATAAATGCAAATGCAAAGATGTTCGAAAAGGTGTTCAAAATCAAAAAAATTATTGACAAATTATAAAAAATATGTTATTATCTACCAGGTTGATTTAAAAATATATAGATTATAATTGTATGGGAGATTATATTATTTAGTTAAATATACTGGTATATTCTAAAAGCTTTCAAGCAATAATTGACCAAATTTGATATATATCAATAGACAATACCATAATCTATTTATTTTAATTGATTTTTAGGCGATTATATACGCTATATAAACAAAAAAATGGAGGGCTGGTTTTATGAAAAGAAAATTTTTAAGAGGAATTGTAGGATTTGCACTAAGCATATGTTTAATTGTATGCAGTAATGTAAATATCGTAGCTTTTGCTGCATCTGATGTAGAAGCTGGTGCATACGGATTCAATGTGGACAGTGGGACATATAAAACATCAGTATGGTATAATACTGTCACAACAAATTGTAAAATCGATGGAAAAATAATTGGAGTATGCACAACGTCAATAGGAATGACTAGAGCGAAGAAAAAAGTATCAGGAAACTATTATTTAGACCAAGTATTTGTTAAGTGTACAATGAAAGGTAAGAATCCGGTAAAAAAATATGCGGGATATTCGGAACATCTTACAATTAAGTCTGCATTGCCAAAAAACACATCTTTAGTGGCATATTCTCCAGAATCCATAGCTAATATGAAAAGTTATGATATAGGAGTAAGTGTTGGTAGTGATAAATCGGTAGGTATTTCTGGAAGTACAACTGTAACAAAAAAGGCACTGGATGTAAATAATTACTGTGATACTTCATCAAGATTAGTAAAAATATGTTACGATTACAAAAACAATTGGCTTGTGCCATCGGGATATAATACATATGGAAAATATGCATATAATGAAAGTATTCAGCGTACACATTATACAATTAAAACTGCTAAGTCAAAGTATGGTTTGAGTCTGCATGTAATACCAAAATTTGAGGTTATGGATGGAGTTGGCTATTGGACGTTCTCAAAAGAGAAGTATGTTACTGTAGATAATACAATTACTTTTACATCAGCTTTTTAAAAAGAGGGGCTATGATCAAAAAGAATAATTTGAGTAAAAGAGTATTGATAACTGTTAGTTTAATTATAGTTTTAACAGCGTGTGCTGTTTTCGCTTATGGAATGATAAGCAAAAAAAACAATAATGAGTTATCGGATATAGATCGTATTTCAAAGGTACTTTCTTCAACAAGACCAACGGATATATTCATCAGAGGAGAAGAAATTAACTTCAATAACAAAGTTACCAGCAAAAGTATTGACGAGATTAGTGTGTCAAAAATTAGTGGTGATAAGGATTACAAGGTTATTATCATTAATGATTTAAATGATATGGTAAAACTTAGTGAAGAGGAGATTACCCTGGTTAAGGATATAATAAGTAAAAACAATTACATGCTTATCTATTTGGGGAAAAAATATTCAACTACTTGGGATGATAAATCTAAAGGAATTGCAAATGTTGAAGGAAATTTATGTTATATATATTATTCATGGGATGGTGTTCCAACGCGCAATGTTGGTGCGTGGAGCATGGCAGATCAAGAGTCTCTAGATGAGTATCCTTTATTATTGGGTGAAACTTTATTATATAGCATAGAAGAATATCTTCAGTAGATAGTTAAAAGTAGTATAAAACGAAAAAGGACTGGGATAATGCAAGACGGTTAGCGCAGTCCTTTTTTATATGTAGTTTATAGGGAGGAATATTTGTGATAGAGATAAATGGATTGAAAAAAATTTATAAATCCGGAGAGAATGAAATCATTGCAACTAATGATATCAGTTATACATTCAATGATAAAGGTTTTTATATTATTTTGGGAAAGAGCGGCTGTGGGAAGACTACTCTGCTTAATATATTGTCCGGATTAGATGATTACGATGCTGGAAAAATTTTGATTGGTGGAGAAGATATAAGTGCATATAATGAAACTCAATTGGATGAATATAGGAATTTAAAAATTGGAATTATATTTCAACAATATAATTTATTGTCAGATATGAATGTATTCGACAATCTGAGGCTTGTTCTTGAATTACAAGAGTGGGAATGTGATAAAAATAAGCGCAAAATGTATATTAGTGAAAGAGTATCAAGCATACTGGATAAAGTAGGATTATCCGGGTATGAAAACAGAAAAATTAATCAATTGAGTGGAGGTGAACAGCAAAGAATAGCCATTGCAAGAACTTTGCTTAAGAATCCGGATATTATATTTGCTGATGAACCTACTGGAAATTTAGATGAAAACACTGGAAATGGTGTTATGGAATTACTGAAACTGCTGTCAAAAAATTGTCTGGTAATTATGGTTTCACATGACATCGAAGCTGCTTATAAGTATGGAGATTATATAATCAATATGTCCGATGGAAAAATGAAGAGTGTTGTTAAATCAGAGAATAAGAATTATATATATTCTTTTTCTGTAAAAACAAGCGCTAAGGGGAGACGTGATTATGTAAGCTTAGACCGAAAACAGATGATAGATGAGATGGAAGGTTTTTTGAAAAATGCTGAAAATGGCGAGACATTGGAAATTAGTAATATAGAAAAACGATTAGTGATTGAAAATGAATTACCAGATACTGTAATGCATAAACGCAATGGGGTTAGGACAAAAAAGTTATCCAATATTTATAAACTTCGTTTGGCTGTGGATTTTTTAAGAAAAAGAAAGATTAGACTTTTTTTTACGATGATATTGACGGCATTAACAGTAGTTTTATTATTTTTCTCAATATACATATGTTTTTATAACAAGGAAGAGGTAATCTTAAAATATATGAATGAAGAAAGTCCTGCAATATTACCAATTTACACCACAGCCCAATATACAGATGATTTTTATATAGAGCACAACAAAGAATTAAAAAATGGGTATTATATAGAAGATGCTGTTGAAAAAGATTTTTCAGGTATTACAGATATCGGAAAAAGTCTTGTTGAACAATCAATAGGGTGGGATGACAAATTTTTTGAAGAGGCTACCTTAATTTTAAGTGACGATTTTCAAAAATCTAGTTTGGATATAGAGGGCCATTTCCCAAAGTCATCAAATGAAATTGTTATTACAGATTACATTGCTGGCAAAATCGACAGAAATATAGGGGATAAAGTTGAATATTGTGGATGTGAGCTTATAATATCAGGTATCGCTAGGACCAATTATATTGAGTATAATCTTGATAGAAAAATTAATTTGGGCTATTCAGAAGATTTCTTTGAGTTCAAATGCAAGTATACTTATTTTTCTGTATATGCGTTAAAAGATTTGTTGGCAGATATACAAAATAAAAAAACTGACTTGACAATACAATATGCAGATTTTTTATGTGGAAAAAAAGATTCATTATATTTCAACAGTTTTCTGACTATTGGGGATGCATCAGGGATATCTGAAAACGAATTGCTAGTAGGGCACATGCCAAAAACCAACAAAGAGATAGTAGTTTCTAAAAATTATTTGGAAAAATATTCGATAGATGAGAATGACTCCTTGGGCAAGGTATATAATTTTAAAGATATATATAGTGACATATATAAAAATTATTATTCAGACTCCCCAAATATGTATGATTATTATAAGGATGGTGTCATTATTGTAGGCGTTATTGAAAATGAAGAAGATGATATAACCAAGGATGTTTATGTACATAACAGTATATGGAAAGCTATTGTTTATGATAATTATGAGAATTATAGTGCTGAGATAGTATTTCTACCAAAACAAAATGAATACAAAGATATTGTGAATAGTGCTAAAAGAGGAGGAATTCTATTTGATGAACCTGCAATAAATAATATATGTTTTTTTGATATGACAATACAAAAAATCAAATTAATACTGTTAATGTCATTGTTTATTGTTATGGCGATAAATTTCATTATGATTGGAACTTTTGTAGGCATATCAATAAGTGAAAATAAAAAGAACATTGGAGTTTTACGCTCTTTAGGGGTGACTATGACAGAATGTGCTCACATATTTAATATGGAGTTTTATTCGATATATTTAACATCAATAATATTAGCAACATTTGGAAGTCTTTTGATTATACACATAGTCAACGATTTCTTTGCGCAAGGATTACAAGAAGTACGGTATGATATCATTAAATTTAATTTTACGGTATATATAGTTGTATTGGCCATAGAATACCTGATAAATTTTGTTTCAATTAAACTTCCTATTAGCAAAATGAAAAAGCAAAAGCTAATTGAAACAATAAGGGATGATAATCTATAATGCTGAAAATATTTTAGTAGACTGTTACGTGAATTTCTTGTTTTTTCAAATACAATAGCAATTTTACTGTATATATGTTACAGTTAAAAAGATAGATGGGTCGGATTTAATTTGTAATTTAAATAAAATGGGCTGTCGAACTAAAGCGACAGCCTCTTTTATTGCAATAACCTGTGTATGTATTACAGCACTCTCATACCGCCATATTTTCTGATTTTAAGCACATCGCAGGCACCCTTTCCGAATATCTGCTCCATGCCTTTTTTGTAGGTTTCTACGCTCTCATTTTTAACAAATGCCTGAATCGTGCCTGCAAAGCCACCGCCGTGCACCCTCGACACTCCATTATTTCCCAGCAGCACATCGCTAAATGCCAAAGCAACTGAAACATTCTGGCTTGAAGCATCCTTCACGGTGTAAACATTCTGCAAATATTTGTAAGAGGAATCCCCTGAGGCTTTTACGGTTTTAAGAAAATCCTCAAGCCTGCCTTCTTTAAGCGCATCAACCTCTTCTTTTACCCTCTTGTTCTCTTCCACAAAATGAATCGCTCTAAGAAGCGCTCTGTCGCCTGCCTGTTTCCTGATGCTTTCAGCATTACAAAGAAGCTCATCGGTTGTAACGTCTCTGAGCACATCCTTTCCGAAGAAGCCTGCAACGGCTTTCATTTCAGCAGGGATGGCTGCATAATCAGCGGTAAGGTCTGAATGTGAACCTTTGGTGTCTGTAATACAGAGACTGTAGCCCTCGGCCGAAAGGTCAAACTCGACTTTTTCAACTATCGGGTCAGACGGCTCCGCGAAATTGATATGCACAAGGCTTCCAACCGAACATGCAGTCTGGTCCATCAGTCCGCATGGCTTACCAAAATAAACATTTTCTGCATACTGTCCAATTATAGCAATTTCCACAGGGGATATTTTCATGTCATTATAAAGACCCGAAATAATGGTTCCGATAAGCGTTTCAAACGCCGCAGAGGAAGAAAGTCCGGCTCCAATCAAAACATCACTTGTTACAAAGGCCTGAAAGCCTCCGATTTTGCCGCCCCTGTCTTTAATTCCTGCAAGCACGCCCTTTATAAGCGCCGTTGTCGTCTCCTTTTCGCTTTCCTTCAGCTCAAGCGAGTTAAGGTCAATTGTAATCATGCTGTAATTATCGGATACTAGCTTAACACAGTTTTCATCGATAGGAGACGTAATTGCTATCGCATCATTATTGATTGAAGCCGCAAGCACCTCTCCATGCTGGTGGTCAGTGTGGTTTCCTCCTACCTCAGTCCTTCCGGGAGCGCTGAAAACAGCCACATCACCTTCACCATAAAGACTCACGTACCTTTTAACCGCCTCAACATAACGTTTTTTCTGATATTCCACCTTTGTTTCATCAACATAAATATCCAGGAGCTTTTCGTCGAGCTTTCCCGACTCTATTTCATTTATCAATTCCTCGGTTTTAATCATAATAGCCTCCATTAAATCAGTCATATGAATCAATTATCCTAATGGTAGAATATTTTGCCTGCTATGTCAAGTTTCAAATTTTGAAACAACCGATGTAAAATAATGATGGATTTTTCTCTCATTTAGTTATAAAATATATAAAATACTACAAAAATGCAGATAAAACCGGAGTATGTAACAAACGATCAGAGAAAGGACACATGCTGCTGCCCTACTCCGGCTATTTCTACCGGGCAGTAACCGCAGTATATCTGCATCAGCATATTAACACACATGAAAAAACCTCAAAACAAATGGGTTTGCGCGGCAATTCCAGCACTTCTCCTCCATTGCAGTATCGGTACTGTTTACTGCTGGTCGCTTATAAGCGAAAACATTGCTGTTGCAATCGGAATGGGAACCCAAGGCAAGGGAGCCGTTGAATGGGCGTTCAGCTTTGCAATCTTCTTCCTTGGAATGTCGGCTGCATTCTTAGGCAGCGTAGTTGAAAAGGACATTCACAAGTCGTCGCTGATTTCAACCATATGTTTTACCGTGGGAATGGCCGGGACGGGTCTTATCATTTCAATGTCCGATAAGCTTGGCTCTACGCTTTCACTCATAGGAATTTACATCTTCTACGGCTTTATAATGGGTATCGGATTGGGAACCGGTTATCTGTCTCCGGCAAAAACCCTTATGCTCTGGTTCAAGGACAAAAAGGGACTTGCAACAGGCCTCGCAGTTGCCGGCTTCGGAGCGGCAAAGGCAATTGCCAGTCCGATTATGGAGGCTCTCATGGATTCCGTTGGAATCGTAGCAATGTTTTACATACTTGCCGCAGTTTATTTTGTAATGATGTTTACAGGCCATCTGCTTCTTTCAAAGCCAGAGGGCTGGGTGGAAACCCCTGCGCCGAAAGGGGAGGGCGCTTTAAGAGTTCTCAAAAGCAGAACCTTTATCGGTATATGGCTTATCTTTTACATCAATATCACCTGCGGCCTTATGCTTATTTCACAGGAAAAATACATCATAAAGGCAATCGGCCTTGCGAGCATAGTCGGAATTATAAGCTCGGTTACAGCTATCGCTAATGCAGGCGGCCGCCTCGGATTCTCTGCGTGGGCTGACAAGATGAAGGACAGAAACACCATTTACAAGATAATTTTTATTCTTTCAATTGCATTCACGGGGCTTACGATAATTACAGGCGGAATCACAAACAGCGTCGTATTCGTTGTTATCGCTCTGCTTATCATGGTAAACGCAGGCTATGGCGGCGGTTTCAGCAACCTGCCGACGCTGCTTTCCGACCACTACGGAATGAAAACCATAAGCGCCGTTCACGGTCTTGCGCTGTCTGCATGGGCATTTGCAGGACTTACCGGCAATAACCTCGCTAACTGGATAGTAAACGCCTTTGGAAAGGTCATTGAAATAGATGACGGTCACGGCGGAAAAATTTCCGTTAACCCTACCGGCTACCAGAAGGTGCTCTATGTGACAATTGCGCTTTACATCGTTGCGCTGCTCATTTCAATATTCGTGATTGAACCTGTAAAGGAGCATAAGGAGGGAGAATAACGCTTTAAGCATTTTCCAAACAGCTGTGAACCGCAGTTCAACCGCTGATAGAATTACTTTTAAATCATTCTCCTGATACGTTATTGCACTGTCCCTTGTTTTATAGTATTTATAAATCAAACAACAGACGAAGGGAGTGCGGTATATGCAGAAAATCATAAATCTGTTTAAAGCGAATATTACCGACTTTCGGTTTGAACATGAATACGATATTATATTTTCAAGCGGAGTATTTCACTTTGTTTCAGAGCCGCACCGGAAAGAGATATGTGATAATCTTAAAGCACATACGCTTCCGGGCGGCTTTAATGTTTTAAATGTTTTTGACTGCAACAGCGGCGGTACTCCCCACAAGCACTGTATGGACACGCTCATAGCTCAGAAAATCAATGACGGCAAAAGACTGTGAAACCGGCAATCGGGGAGAATTTTACGATTTTAAGAATCTTGCGTAAGGCACTGCTTGTAACGCTGAATTGTGACGCTGAATAATGAGGCAGAATGAGGGCAAAAGGGTCGTTATCCTGTTCTGCGAGAATGTCAGTCCATGCCTGACTTTTTTTATTGTTTTTTATCGTTTTTCTTTTTTACCGCCTTTTAAATTTTACACTCGCTTTTCATGGGTTCACGGAACAGCTGTGAATTTACCTTTCTGCCTTTAGTATTCTTCATTTCATATTTTCCGTTTTGAATCTGTATTCTTGCGTTCACATTATCTTTGAGCATACGTTCAAACATGCTTAAAACCGTATTTTTTATTCTTACATCATAAATAGGAACCGCTGCTTCAACACGTCTGACGGTATTTCTTGTCATAAAATCCGCAGACGAAATATAGACCCTTGCGCTGCTGCCCCTGCCGAAAATATATACTCTTGAATGTTCAAGATACCTGCCCACAATACTTATCACGCGTATATTATCTGTAAATCCCTTTATGCCGGACTGCAGACAGCATATTCCTCTTACAATCAAATCAATTTTAACGCCGCCTTGAGAAGCTTCAATCAGCTTATCTATTATTATTTTATCCGTAATAGAATTGATCTTTATTCCGATATATCCCCTTTCCCCTGCTTGGCTGCTGTCGATCTGTTCCTGAATCAACGTAAGAATCTTGCTTCTCATGCAGAGAGGAGCAACAAGAAGCTCTTTTGTTTCTTCCGTAACCTGCGACATGCAAAGATTTCTGAAAAGCGTTGCCGCTTCTGCCCCTATGGACTCTTTTGCAGTCAGGAGCGAAAAATCGGTATAAAGCTTCGCCGTGTTTTCATTATAGTTTCCTGTTCCGATTTGCGTTATATATTTAATCTGTTCGCCGTCCTGACAGGTTATAAGGCACAGCTTTGAATGAACCTTAATGTTATCAAGTCCGTATACTACCCTGCAGCCTGCTTCTTCAAGTCTGCGGGACCATGTAATATTGTTTTCCTCATCAAACCTTGCGCGAAGCTCCATAAGCACGACGACCTCTTTCCCATGCTCAGCCGCCTCGATCAAGGTTTCGGCTATGCGTGAATTGCGTGCAAGCCTGTAAAGCGTAATTTTTATTGAACTCACCTCAGAGTCAACTGCGGCTTCCTGCAAAAGCCTCAAAAACGGCTTCATGCTGTGATAAGGCAAACAGATAAGTCTGTCCCTTTCCTCTACCTGCTTAATCATGGAGCGCGTCAGGTCTATGTCTTCGGGTATTACCGGAACCTGCCTTTCAAAAAAATTTTCTCTTTGGTCTCGAATCATATATTTAATTTCGTCGAAAAACTTGAATTCAAGCGGAGTGTCACACAAAAAGGTCTGACTGTCTGAAAGTCCTATTTCTTTGCATATACTGACAATTACGGACTCATCAAGTATTCTTGAATATTCCATTTTTACGGGACACAGCCTTTTCCTGATTTTTATCAGTTTTTCCATTGTCTGTCTGTAGTCCTCTTCCTCGTCGTTAAAGGCTTCGTCAATATCAATGTCTGCGCTCCTTATTATTCTTATCAGAGACTTGCTTTTGATTCTGTATCTGTCAAAAATTTGAGGAAGATAGTGAAGTATCATTTCTTCGGTGAGTATAAGCTTCCTTGAATCCGAGGGAAGCGGCACTAACCTTTTAAATTTGTCACTGTTGCACGGAACTATCCCTATTTTATCGTGAGTCTTGGATTCCAAAACAACTACGGCATATATTTCTTTATCCTTAAGAAACGGAAATGGATTTTTTCTCGCCACAACCTGCGGAGACAGCAGAGGCATGATATTACTGTCAAAATACTCCCTCATGTACTCACTGTCCTCACTGCTCAGGCTCTTTAAATCAGAAACCTCTATTCCCTTTTTTCTAAGCTCATTCATTATCTCTGCGTATATTTTATTTTTCTTCTCGTTAATATTTCTTGTTAAATTCACCGCCGCCTTGATCTGTTCTCCTGCCGTCATATCCGTTTTATCGTCTCGCTTAAGCTTTGATATAAGCCTCTGATCGTGCAAAGCGCCAATTCTCACGCTGTAAAATTCATCTAAATTGCTTTGGTAAATCGACAGGAAATTCATTTTTTCGCAAAGCGGATTTTTCTTTCCTGCTGCTTCGTCAAGAACTCTTTCATTGAACCTGAGCCATGAAAGCTCCCTGTTAATATAGCAGCCCTTGTTTTCCTTTTTATCCATAAATATACCTCTTATTTTCGGACTTTCTGTACAATCTATGCGGCAGGGTCGATTCAAATGTTTTTTGATTTCACTATATGCAAAATATAAAAATCAATTCAAACCCGGCCAAGACCGATTTTATCATCAGTCTCCGAAGCTTATAGACAGGTCCTTTGCATCTCTGATTATTTCGCTGTCTAAAGGAACTGTTTTATACCTGCCCGCCACCTCGCTGAGCGGAAGCTTTATCAGCCTGCCGCCGCTCACAGCCGCCATATAGCCGTATTCCCTTTCAGAAATAAGCTTTGCGCCGAAGGCTCCGAGTCTTGATGCCAAAACCCTGTCATATGCGTCAGGCTCTCCTCCCCTCTGCATATGCCCCGGTATAACCTCTCTCACCTCAAAGCTGCCGTACTCCAAAAGAACATCCTTAAGTCTTAATGCAGCCGATTTTTTGCCTTTTATTTCCTTAAGAGCCTTCTTTCCAAGCTTCCTTTCTTCTAATGAAACTGCGCCCTCTGCAATGGCAATAATGGTAAAATCCTTGCCCTCAGCCTCCCTCTTCCTGATTGTGTCAGCCACCTTTTTGACATCGTAATCTATTTCAGGTATAAGGATTATGTCTGCGCCTCCGGCTATTCCTGAATATAAAGCGATATACCCTGTTTTATGTCCCATAATCTCTATAATAAACACTCTGCTGTGTGAAGCGGCAGTAGAATGTATATTGTCAATTGTTTTAGTCGCAATATCCACAGCCGACCAAAAGCCGAACGATACATCTGTCCCAAAAAGATCATTGTCAATGGTTTTGGGGAGCGTGATTACGTTTAAGCCCTTCTGAAAAAGAAGATTTGCAGTTTTGTGAGAACCGTTTCCTCCCAAGACAACAAGACAGTCCAATTCCATTTTTCTGTAATTTTCAATCATGGAATCTACCTTGTCCAAACCGTCCTCTGTCGGTTCGTCAATATCTTTGAACGGCGTCCTCGAAGTTCTTAAAATCGTACCTCCTCTGGTGAGTATACCTGAAAAATCCGCAGGCTGCATAAGCCTGTAGTCTCCGTATATAAGACCCCTGTAGCCCTCGTAAATACCGTAAATCTTAACTTCGTCCTTATAATGGTTATAAAGCGTTTTAGCCATGCCTCTCATAGCGGCGTTAAGCGCCTGACAGTCGCCTCCGCTTGTAAGCATTCCGACTTTAAGCATACCTTTGATCTCCTTTAACAGTTCTTTTTTAGTTTATTCCGAATTATTTTCTTAAATGTACTCTATCCTGTTATTGTAAATTTATGCAAAAACAAAAAAAGACTTCGGAAAAAGATTTCTCAATTTCCGAAGTCTTGTAATTACACAGTCTGTTCTGCCGGTTCAAAACTCGGCAGTATCAGGTTTTTTATTTATCTTTAAATTTTTTTCTGCCAAAGAAGGCCGCCGCACACACGCCTGCGGCAATAATCATAATAACCGCAAGAGCAATAACGTTCACGGTGTCTCCCGTCTTTGGAGTAGACGGCTCTGACGATACCGAATCAGTAGCAATCTTTATAATATGAACCGTCTTTTCACCGGCAACTACCTCCGCAGACTTTGTTTCTCCAACAGTCACGGAATAACCCTTCGGTACCTCCTTGGTAACGATATCATAGATGCCTGCTTCAAGCTCGTCAATCGTTATCTTGCCGTCCTTGTCAGTAACATACTCATCCTTGTTGCCTTCAGAATCTGAAATTTCAACCTTTGCTCCCGGCACTACATCACCTGTCTTTTCGTCCTGAACCACAACTTCAAGACTGCCCGTATTTTTCTCAGGTTTTTCAGGAGTTGTTGGAGTAGCTTCCGGGCTTGGAGTTGCCTCCGGGCTCGGAGTTGCTTCAGGCGAAGGTGAAGCCTCCGGCTTTGTGTAGGTATTTGTGAAAATTATTTCACTGCTTTCTTCTTCTACAACAGATATATCAAACTCATCCTCGTATATCTGAACTTCGTTTTTATCAACTGCAAAATCCGAAACCTTTACGACCACAGTAAGTACCGACTTGTCATATGTCATTCCGTCTGTACTTCCCGCCGTCTCGTAAACAGTGTAGGTGTGCGTACCGATTGCTGAAGGACCTGAATAATTTATAGGCGTAAACTCAAACTTTCCTGCTCCGTTAATGCTTGCGGCTGCAACAGTTTTATCGCCTTCCTTAACGACAAAGCTGTAGCTCTCGTCAGGGGCGTCGCCAACAAGCTTCTTGGTTCCGCTAAGAACAATAGAGCCCGTTCTCGCTTCATCCTTCATAACAATTTTGGCATCTATCTCCTTACCGCTATTGTCATATACCTTGCCGCCTTTTATTTCAAATTCGATAGAATCAGAGTACTGATATCCTTCAGGCGCCGATATCTCACGCATAACGTACTTTCCGTCAGGCAGCCCGTTTAATTCGCAAGGCTTTTCAGTAGAAGTCCAAAATACGCTCTTTCCGTTTCTGCTCTTTACAAGCTCATGCCCCGAAAGGCTTTCCACGCCGCTAAGTCTTCCCTTTCCCGAATAGGTAAGAGTTAGTACGGAGCCCGGAAGCTCTTTAGAGTCAGCCGCATCTACTTTCGAAAATACAGCCTTTGCTGTTGGTTCATCAGGAGCTTTGCTAGGTACCGGCGTAGCGGTAGCTGTCGGTGTAGCAGTAGCTGTCGGAGTAACAGTAGCTGTCGGTGTAGCAGTAGCTGTCGGAGTAACAGTAGCTGTCGGCGTAACAGTAGCTGTCGATGTACCGGCTGTCGGCGTAACGGTTGGCTCCTTGCTAGGTATCGGCGTGCTGCTTGGCACTTTACTAGGTACCGGCGTGCTGCTTGGCGTAGGAGTAGCCGTGTTCGTAGGCGTTACCGTATTTGTTGGTGTTACTGTATTCGTCGGCGTTGCTGTATTCGTCGGCGTTGACGACGGGTTATTTTTATGCAGCTCAATCGTCATCGGATAGAAATGCCCCTCGGCATCACCCGACATATTTCTGGCTATGACTCCACCCTCATAATTTCCGGAAGCAAAATCAACATCCGCCATCGGTGCGACAAAATGACCGCCAAGTCCCTGTATGTCGAACTCGCCTGCCGCATCAGGGAAATTCCAAAGAAGGTTCATTCCCGAAACATTGAGCTGCGAACCGTATTCCTTGTCACCGCCGGACATGTTTTTAAGCTGATTGCTTATTGGGGTACCGTTTATTTTTACGCTGCTGTATCCGTCAAAAACAGCCTTACTGCTTCCGATTCCTTTTACGGATACGAGGCAAAGATGGTCTCTGAACCAGTCTACGTTTTTAACCTTAATATCAACGGTAAAGCTTTTACGGTTTGCCCAGTCAGTACCTGCGCTTGAAACATCGAGCACATAATTTACATCATCTTTCCCTGTGCAGTCGATTACGAAAACGCCGTTTTCAGCTTTGACCTCCTTCGCTCCCTTAACAAGACCTTCAGACTGCGCCTTGATTTCTGCGAAAGCTGATTTCATCGATATATAATCAGGGTTTTTTACCCAAATATCGGCATTAAGATAAGAATTTACGGAGCTTCCGTAATAAACTGTGTTGCACTTGTCAGGATACTTACCGTGCCATCCGTTTCCTAAATCTCCGCTTGTATGATGATATATGTAAGACGGTAAAATGCCGGCATCTCCAAAGGAATTGGACATTTTAACATCTCCGCCGACCGCAATCGAGCCTACGGTATGTCCTCCGTTCCCCAGCTCGACATCCTGTTGGATAAAGAACTGGAAATTGCCGAGAATCGTAGAGATGTTATAATCATAATCATCTGTATACTTTGCATTTGCGGCATTTGCTTTATCAGAATTTAAAACAATTGCAGGTACGGCAAGCAATACGCATAAAATAACTGCCAATGTCCGTGCAAAGGTTTTATTTTTCAATATAAACTTCATTCTCCGCTCCTCCTTTTTCACCAATAAAAATTTGGTTCTACCATTGTATCATAGAAAAGCAGTAAGTTCAATACCTAATACTAAAAAAGGATTATAATTGTTCATAAAAAATTTACAAATCATTTACTTTTATCTTTTAATTAATAATCACAGTTAAAAATACCCGAAAAAAAGCCGTGCATCCGAGGATACACGGCTGAAAGAGACACAACTCTTTTACTTTTCAGATACAATAAAAGCATCATACCCTTTTTTCTTAAGTTCTGCTTCAAGCTTTTCGGCATTTGCTCTTTCGGCAAATGCTCCAATTTGCACACGGTAAAGAATATCCTTCTTTGGAACCGTATCGGTGCTTTCTTTTGCGTTTTCAGTCTTAGGCGTTATTCCAAGAGTTTTGAGTATTCCCTTTGCATATGCCGTCCCAAAGGCTTTCTGCTTAGATTCGGTGTTTGCAATTTCGTAATCGGAAGCTCTGTCTACAAAAAATCCTTCTGCAATAACCGCAGGAGCCTTTGTCTGCCTTATGAAGCCGTAATAATCCTTTCCGGAATCATTTTTTCTTGTTTTGACTCCCCGGCTGTTCTGCCCGATAATTTTGACTTCGGCTTCAATGTTCTCCGCCATTGTTTTTCCCAAACCGCCTTTAATGCTGTGGTATACTTCAAAACCGTCTCCGCCGCCCGAATTGTTATGTACATCTATTGCAAGGTCTGGAGCAAAAGCATTACATTCAGCAATTTCTTCCTTAAGGTCATCGTTCTCGTCCTTTTCACGGCTCATCTTAACCTCAACGCCGTTTTTCACAAGATAATCCCTGCACGCTCTTGCCATCACAAGGTTCACAGTTTTTTCAGCGACAAGACCTTCAGCTCCGGGGTCTGCCCCTCCGTGCCCTACGCCGATAAAAACTTTCTTTGCCATATTTTTCTCCGAACTAATAAATACATTTGGTTTCAATACATTATATGACTGAATTTTTTACCGGCTATCCCGGCAGTATAATTTTTTCTGAATCCGCAAATCATTAGCTCTGCTGTTGCGTGAAATTCTGCAAAATCTCACGGATTCCTGCCAAATAACAATGACTACAGATTTTCAACAAGCCTGTCGGCAATATCGGCATAGTGAGCGTCCACAATACCGAAATCCTTCTGCTTATAGTTCCAAACCGCCCTGCCGATGCCGTATTTTTCAAAAACAGAGTGGATATCCTCAAACCATCTGACTGTGTCGGGAAGCGGAGCCTGATCGATTACTCCGTATTCGCCGCAATAAAGAGGGACGTTCATTTTTTCCGCATAGCTCACCGCGCTTTCAAACAGCCTCTCAAACAGAACTGCGCCTTTGTCATCGCTCTTTATGCTATCCATATAAAGCGCTCCCATGGTTGCCTGCCCGATATTTTCCCCTGCAGCACGGAATTCTCCTACCGTCTCTGGATATGAAATGTGGAAATCAGACGGCATATTCTCTACCCAGTATGCAGACTGATGAGTAAAGATAAGCGGCTCATAGCAATGGAAATTGTAGACTATTTTACCGTCATACGGCGCGTCCAGATCCTGTACGCAGGCAGCGCTGTTGTAGCAGGTTCCTCCGACAATTATAAAGCTGTCAGGGGCAATCTTTCTGATTTCGGTAATTGCACGTTTGCTTATCTGATTCCAAACCAAAGTGAAATCTTTATTAACAACCTCATTTAATAGCTCGAATGCGACAAACTCCGAATACTTTCCGTAACGGGCTGCAATTTCCTTCCAAAGAGTTATAAAGCTGTCCTGCAATGCTTTTTCCTTAAAGAAAAGGTCAGGATCGGGAACCGCATTAGTATCAAACATATAGCCCTTAGTCTTATGGACATCCAGAATAATATTTAATCCGCACTCCTTGCACCACTTTATTGCGTTGTCAATATAGGAAAAACCTTTTTCCTTGAAAGAGTCATCTTCTTCCATAATAACTTCATAGTCAATCGGAAGCCTCACATGGTCAAGTCCCCAGCCTGCAATTCTTTCAATGTCCGCTTTTGTTATAAACGTGTTAAAATGCTCCTCCGTGTTGATATCGTACTGCGATATCCAGCCTCCCAGATTCACGCCCTTTTGAAACCCCTTAAATTTTCTCATAGAAATACCTCCGTTTTATTTTTTCCGCACTAAACCAAGTACGGTTCAGCACGGTTTTGGTTCAATATTTTTCCAATAAATCATTAATTGCGTTAAATTTTCTTTTTATCGGTATCGGGCTTTCCCTTTAATCAGCCTTACGGTTTTAAAAGCCTTTATTGACCGAAATTTTCAGCACATTCTTTAAGACGTCCGATTACCTTAATCTGCTGAGGGCAAACGTTTTCACACTGTCCGCATTCAACGCAATCGGAAGCCGAACCCGAATCCCTGACCGCCGACTCATAATCATTTCTGCCCTCCTGCCACTGTCCCCAGATAAGCTGTCTGTTTCTTGCGGCAAAGATTTCAGGAATCGGAATCTGCATCGGGCATCCGTCCGTACAGTAATGACAGGCTGTACATGGAATTGAATTAACTGCGTTAAGCGCCTCCTGCGCTCTTTTAATAACCTCCTGTTCAGCTCTGTCAAGAGGCTTGAAATCCTTCATATAGGAAAGGTTGTCCGCCATCTGCTCAATATTGGACATTCCCGACAGTACCGAAATAATTCCGTCAAGCGAAGCGGCATATCTTATTGCCCATGAGGCGCATGAAGCATCAGGATCCGCTTCCTTTAGGATTTTACAAACCTCATCTACAGGATTCGCAAGAGAACCGCCCTTTACCGGCTCCATTACCACTATGGACTTACCGTGTTTTCTTGCAACCTCATAGTTTGCCCTTGCAGTTACGTCCGGATTTTCCCAATCCGCATAGTTAAGCTGAAGCTGTACAAATTCAGTGTCAGGATGCTCCGTGAGAAGCATATCCAGAATATCAGGCGTGGAATGAAACGAAAATCCCCAATGCTTTATAAGACCCTTTTCCTTCTGCTCCTTCACAAAATCCCAGATGTGGAAGTCGTCATACATCGAATAGTTTGAAGTCTGCAGCGCATGAAGCAGATAATAATCAAAATAGCCTGCTCCGGTTCTTTCAAGACTTGTAAAAAGCTGCTGCTTTGCGCTCTTTTCACTGGGATTTCCTGCCCATGCACAGAGCTTTGTTGCGAGCGTATAGCTTTCTCTTGGATATCTGTCAACGAGCGCTGCTTTAGCCGCACGTTCCGACTCTCCGCCGTCATAGACAAATGCCGTGTCGAAGTAGGTCTGACCGGCTTCCATAAACATATCAACCATTGTTTTGACCTGTTCAATATCAATCCTGCCGTTTTTAAGCTTCGGCAATCTCATCAGACCGAAACCCAGCTTCGGCGTGTTTTCCCCAAAATATCTTTCCATAAAATACCTCCTTAGAAAAGATTAAAATTCCAATCTGATTCAGCTTTGTAAACCGATATATTAACATGATACCATACGTTCGGAAATTGTGAAACAGAAAATAGACTTATATTACAAAAAATTAAAATATTATTTTTTATGATTCGCTTTTCTCATTTTTTGTTTGAAATATGCAAATAGCTGCTTTATGCAGATAAAGAGACTGCAAAGGCATAAAATACCGGATAAACAAAGCCGTTTTAAGCTATGCCTGTCCGTAAACTATCATTGAGTCAAGACACTTCTTTGCCTTCACAGAGGTTTCGCCGCTCAGGACAATCTCTTCACCGCCGACGCCTTTTACGCAGCCATAAACATCGCCTAGTGTCGTAACCTTCATATTGTGGCACACGCAGTCCTTGGACAACGGGTAGAAAAACTTGTCGGGACAGTCAAACTGCAGGTGCTGAACTATGCTGTTTTCGGTCCCTATAATAAATTCTTTTTCCGGACTTTTCTTTGCATAAGCCATAATTTCCGTCGTGCTTCCGACAAAATCTGCGTTTTGCGTAACCGAAGGCTGGCACTCAGGGTGTACAAGCAGCTTTGCAGAAGGGTGCAGACCTCTTGCGGCATTTACTTCCTTTAAAGTAATCCTTACATGCGTCGGACATCCGCCCTGGAGAAGCTTAAAATTCTTTTCAGGAACCTGTTTTGCCACCCAATCGCCGAGATTGCAGTCAGGTATAAAAAGAATGTTTTTCTGAGGAAGGTTTTTAATTATCCTGACAGCGGACGACGAAGTTACGCACACGTCGCAGACAGTCTTAAGTTCGGAAGTTGTATTTATGTAAGCCACGACCGCATAGTCCGGGTACTGCTGTTTTACCGCCTCTATCATTTCCTTGTCCATTTGATCCGCCATCGGACACTCTGCAAGAGAATTTGCCAAAAGTACCTTTTTCTCGGGAGAAAGAATTTTTACGGTTTCCGCCATAAAACGCACTCCGCACATAAGAACCGTTTTCTGCGGAGCCTTTTCCGCCTGAAGGCTTAAGCCGTAAGAATCTCCCACGTAATCCGCAACCTCCCAGATATCGTGACTTTGATAAGCATGCGCAAGTATGCAAATGTCATTTTCCTTTTTCAGTCTGATAATTTCCTCTTGTAATTCCCTTGTGTTCACCCTTTTTTCCTCATTTCAAACTTCATTTTCCAAGTGCCATTGAGGCGTCGCGCCTGAATTTCGCTTTATTATAGAACCTTGTAAACAGCTTGTCAAGAACTCCGTTTTTATCAGTTATATTTTTATTTAATAACCCTTATGCTTAGTAATCGTCATTTTCATTATTATCAAAACCGTTATCCGATGTTAATGCCACCTCATCCGAAAACGCTTCAAAGGTCTCTCCGGCAAGGGCTTTATCGGATTGGCTGAAATCATCCGCCGAATCATCTTCTGACTTATTTTTGCTGTCAGGTTCCCATGCCTGTCCGAAATTAACATCCTTAAAAAGCGCCGCAAGTCCGGTAATCTGCTTTAACCTGAGAATTTCGTCCCTTTCCATGCCAAGATGCTTTGATATCCATGCGTCGGATCTTCCAAGCTCGTGCAGCTCTTTTATTATGTTGCTCATCAAATCCACATCATGCGTGCCTCTTGCACGGTTGTGACGTATTGTGCTTACCATTCTGTTGGACAGAGGCTTATCTATAACCGAAACCGGAAGCATACCGTTTTCCCTCTCATAAATATCCTGATGATCACGCATGATCCGATATCTGTGAAATCCGTCGACTATTACATATTTGTCCTGCGACTTTACATAGTAACACACAATGGGCATCGTGTATCCGTCTTCTCTGATACTGTCATAAAGAAGCTTAAGCTCAGGAGGAGCAACTGCGTTCGGATTGTACGTGTTCGGAACAATCTTCTCAATCGGAACGGCTATAACGTTATATACAGGGCTTTTAAATTCCATCTCCCTCACCTACCTTACCGTACTTTTTTCTTAAAATATCCACATGCCTCTGCTGTTCCTTTGTCAAACCAAAGCCCATAAAACGGCAGGTATGGTCATTCTTAAGAATGCAGTAACACATACGTTTCCAGCTTGGAATGTCTTTTGTGGATTTTATATCATCCGTATCATCGGGAATCCTGTCCAGAAAAACAACTCTGGAGCGTTTCATTACGGTATAATTTGAAACTCCGTTGCGTTTTATGTTATAGCCGCGGTCAATAAGCTCTTTTATCGTCTTTTCCTCAAGACCGCCGCCGGTTTTATGCCAGAATTCAATGGAAGAATTAAATTTTTTAATATAATTGTTACGAAGCCTGACCGGAAGCGTTTCAAGCAGAAATTTGGTATATGACTCCCATGTGTGTCCTTCAGGCAAGGTAAGGCTTCGGTACCCCATCGCTTTGGTTTTTCCGTATATTGCGCCGAAATTTGCTCCTCTGACGCGCCCTACAAGCCTGGCCCACATCTGCGGATCGAGCACTCTGTAAAGATTGAGGCTTTCCTTCGCATGGTCGTTAAAAGGCGACGCCACCCTCATCTGGTCAGGCTTAAGCCCAGCCATATAGTAAAGGTCGTAAAGCCTGTTGTAGTCAAACCCGAACAGACAATTCGCATGCCAGACATCTGCTGTCGTCCAGTCATACATCGGAGAAGCTGTCCACACGTTTTTAAACTGCTGGCTTATCCAGCTGACCCCCTTGTAGCCGTACTTTTTATGTACTATGCTGCTGTATCTCTGAAGCGACTCGTCCGCCCTCATTCCAAGCAGGCACACTGTTTTTTTATTGCCGTGGGATATGCGGTACCATCTTCCGAACTGCTTTGCAAGATGCTCCTGATGCATCTTGTAGCGATACGTAGTCATCGGATTATTTTCTAAATTAATAACATAAGGATGCTTTGGCATAGGACGTACCCACGCCGCTTCCTCATTGTCGTCCCAAGGATACCAAAACATTTCATAGTTGCTAAGCGCCGTCCTTGTTGCCATTGGCAGGCATACCCAATACGGCTCGACATCTTTTTCAATCCTCGCAAAGGTACGTTCCACATACTCCGTTGTAGCAGAATACTGTGCTTCAAAATCCTGATGGAAAACTCCTATCCTCCTGTCAGGGTAGTATTTTTTTTGGAATGCAAGGGTAAGCTCAAGCAAAAGACCGCTGTCCTTGCCGCCCGAAAAAGAGACGAATATATTGTCAAACTCTTCAAAAATATATTTGAGTCTGTCCTGAAGCGCTTCATATACATTCTGGTTTATATAATGTTTTATCATTTGTAACCGCCCCGTGCGTAAGCGATGCACCATGCTTGGAATCAGATGCATCTTATTTTTAAAATTACCAAAATTTGGTAATTCCATTATATAATAGCTTAAAATATAACCGTATTCAATAAAAAAATCCTTTAATTTGTTAGTTACGAGAAACGATTTCTCAACTTGCCTTTCCTAACAAGTTATGCTATAGTTGCTGAAAACGGATTGACCGGCAAAGCGGAGGAGTGACGATAATTGATTAGAATCGCTGTTGTTGACGATGAAAAGGAATGTCTGGATAAAATGAAAAGCTTTTTCAGAGATTTGAAGCAATCCGGCATTGAGGTTTTTTTCACCTCAGACGCCCAACATCTTCTTAAAAAAATTAGTGACGGAATCCTTTTTGACATTGTCTTTTTGGACATAGAAATGGAAAGCCTAAGCGGAGTTGAGGCAGCGAGACAAATCAGCTCTTCCTACGGAAACACTCTTATTATCTTTACTACAGCCTATAAGCAATATATCAAAGAAGCATTTTACGTAAACGCGTTTCAGTATATGTTCAAACCGATAGAGTATAACGATTTCGAGTACGAGCTTGAAAGGGCAATTAAAACCATAAAGCTTAGAAACAGAACCTTTGAAATAAATTACAGCCATGAAAAAATCCTGCTGAAATATTCCGAAATCATTTACATTGAAACAAAAAACCGCCATCTTGCAGTTAAAACGGCAGATAATGAATATTTATACAACGGTACTTTAAAGGATGCGGAAAAACAGCTTTCGGATTACGGATTTTCAAAAGCGGAGCAGGGAATTCTTATCAATCTGTGCCATGTCCGCAGGATTGACACAGAGGCTGCAGAGCTTGATAACGGAGAGAAAAAATATATCAGCAGACGTTTCTATAAACATTTTTTATCTGACCTGAATCTGTATATTTCAGGAGGAATATCAGGAGGTACATTATGAGTGTAGCCCGGATTATAACAGACTTTTTAGGCTGCTTTGGTACCATATACATCTTATCACTCTACTGCAAAGCCTTTTTTTCTGCACAGAACGGAAACAGATTACGTAATTTTGCACTGCGAGGCGCTGCCTTTGCAATATGCCTTATCAACGCGCTTTTTATTGATAATGCTGCCGCAAAAAGCGGTGTCTGCATACTATTGTTTTCAATATTTGCCTACTCCTATAACTCTTCTCACCTTAAACGGATTTACTCTGCAATGATTGCCTGGATTTTTATTAACACCTGCGAAATTGTAACCGGTGTCATCACAATCACCGTGCTGGGAATTGATATTACTCAAATCCGAAGCGATGATTTTTTGTATGCACTCAATGTTTTTTCAAGCAAGCTCCTGGCGTATGTTGGATTGCAGATTATTCTTATCCTTACAAAAAAGAATAGAAGAAGCACTGACTACGGATTTTCAGCAGCTTTATTTACCCTTTTCCTGTTTATAATTTTTCACACGGCATTTTTCGTAGGGAAGGTGGCAACAGATTATTCCGTGGGGAGTAATATCCTTGCCCTGTTATCAATGATTCTTATGGGGGCAGCTACCATTGCCGTGATTTTTCTTAATAACAGACAGATAAAATATGTCGAACAGCAGATAAAAATAAAGGAGCTTGAAAATCAATACAAGCTGCAGGTAAAGGAATTTGAAAATCTGAGAGACAATGCCAGAATCGCAAATAAAAATATTCATGATGTTAAAAACTTTACGCTTGCGATAAACTCCTATCTTGAACAGGGGAGAATCGACGAAGCAAGGCAAAAGCTGAATGAATATACCGAAAGAATAGCCTATTCCTCTCACAGGTCATCCGGTTCTCAAACCGTGGATGCGCTTTTGGCAGTCAAAGAAGATGAAATAAATAAAATCTGCAAGGACGCTCACATATCCGTAGTGCTTGGAGACGCATTGCTTGTGGACGAAATTGATTTGTGCATACTTCTTGGAAACGCAATAGACAATGCCATAGAAGAAAGCCGCCGCATCAAAAACGCCAGCGAGAGAATGATTGAAATCCGCGTGCTGCCAAATGCAGGAGGGCTTTCTATTTTCATCGGAAACAAAACCTCCGTCAGCAGTAAAGCTCCGCAAATAAACTCAAAGGATTCTTTTTTCCACGGTTTCGGAATTGAAAATATGAAAAACATATGCAAAAAATATAACGGTGATTTTCAGCTTTCCGAGCGCGACGGCTATTTCCGGTTAAGCGCTTTTTTACCGAATGTACAAGCAAAACAGCCGAATATGCAAGAAGC
>CANRAZ010000029.1 GCA_947628705.1 uncultured Lachnospiraceae bacterium
GCATATGCTCACACGCTCTCTTTTGCAGTCGGGCGCGCTCATCGTCATGAACAAGGACGAAAGCCTCAAAGAGCCTTTAAACAGCCTGAAGGACACTCTTGACTGTGCCATGACCGGCATAAGGGAAAGCGTTCACAATCTGCACGACGACTCAATAGATTTAAAGGCTGTCATGCTTGAAAGCGTCAAATCTGCCGACAGCCGTTTCGACGTCTCCTTCGACTATGACGCCGGTGAAAACATACCCGGCAAGGTTAAAATGTGCGTCGCCGGAGTCGTAAAAGAAAGCCTTTCTAACGCGGTAAAACACTCTTCGGGAAATAAAATATCAGTCGTCTTCAGAGAACACCCTGCATTTTATCAGCTTATGATTAAGGATAACGGAAAATTGAAGAAGATTTCAGAAAACGGAATCGGTCTAAAAAATATGGAGGAACGAGCAGACAGCGTCGGCGGAAAGATAAGCTTTACTCCGTCAGAACACGGCTTCACAGTGTTCATGTCTGTTCCCAAGAAGCTTTGAAAACAATAATCATCGACGATGACAGGCTCGCAGCGCTGTCTTTAAAAACAATACTTGAGGCTGACGGAGAAATAAGCGTTGAGGCAACCGGAGGAAGCGGCGAGGACGCAATAAGGCTCTACTCTCTTTACAGGCCTGACGTTATGCTCATGGACATACGCATGGGAAAAATGGACGGAATCGAGGCAGGAGAGATAATTCTTAAAAGCAGCCCCGAAGCAAAGATACTTTATCTTACCACATTTTCCGATGATGAATACATAATAAAAGCCCTTAACATGGGAGCTAAGGGCTACATTCTCAAACAGGATTTTGAAAGCATTGCCGCCGCTCTTAAAGCCGTTGCCGGCGGCCAGAGCGTTTTCGGCGATAAAATAATAAACAGGCTGCCCGGCTTAATAAAGACCACGGAAAAGTTTGATTTTGAAAAGCACGGCATAAATTCCAAGGAAAAAGAAATACTGGAGCTTGTGGCTAAGGGATTCAGCAACAGGGAGATCGCGGAGGAACTGTTCTTGGGAGAGGGAACCGTAAGAAACTACATCAGTTCCCTGCTTGACAAGCTTGAACTCCGTGACAGGACGCAGCTTGCGGTATACTGGCACACTGAGATAAAGGGATAAGTAAGGCCTCTCCTTAAAATCCGCATATTCCTTAAATGTTACTCGAAAACAGCCTTTACCGTGCAGTCCGCGCTCAACTCCACGGTGATGCTTTCGCTTTTTTCATCGCTTATGCTTAAGCCCTCGCATTCCCAGCGCACGAATTTATTTCCTTCCGCCGGAACGGCAGTAAGCTCTATCGGATAATCGGTAAAATACTCTCCTGTCATTTCAGACATTCCGCTCAGCTCCGTGCAGTTAATTATTACTTTTCCGGACTCCGTATCAGAAGTCGACACAGTGACAGTGACCGTATCGCCAAGTCCGAACGCCTCTTTTACCAGACCTGTAAAGCAGTCATATCTTCCCGACATGAAGTTTTTAATCTGATCCATTCTGTTTTTGAAATAATTATCAGCGCCGCCGTAAAGCACCCACTGAGGTCCGAACCTTTCAAGGGTATCAGGCATCAGCTTTATATACGCCGCATCCATTTCATCGAGAATTTCAGACGCCCTGCCCTTTTCAAAATCCACATTCCGCATATCGCAAAGGGTCAGTATCAGGTCTTTTTTAAAGCTGTCATTTTTAAGAAGGGAAATTAATATGTCGTTTGCATAACGCCAGCCTCCCGACGACTGCTTGTTTTTTGATATAATGTCCCGTATGTTGTTTGTCTGATAACCGCCACCGTCTGAGTAAATGCCTGTCGAATAATCGGTATCATAAGCCATCATTCTCCATTTTCCGTCGCCGTAAGGACTTGACGGATCAGGCTCGACGCATCTCCACATCGCATAATTGTTGCTGTCGAAAAAAGAATCCTGATTGTATATGTACATATTGAAGGCAACATACTGCGTGAAGCTCTCCATATCAAGAAGCTCGCACGCCTTCTGATAGTTTTCCGGAACGCTCATATCGTTCTGCGTGATAAAGTCAAACATGTCATAGTAAAGGTACATGTCCTCTTCATTGCCGTCTTCAAGCTCGCCGCGCTTTACAAAAAGGACATTTTTATTGTCCAGTCCGTAATTATGCTTTATGTAGTTGTCGCTATAATCCTCCCGCAGCGTGTACATTCCCCAATACTCGCCGTTTATATAGACTATAACGGGCTCATACTGCATTGTTTCAAAGCTTCTGTGTGCGACAAGGCTTTGAAGATAAGGGTCCCTGAGACGTCCGAACTCATTGTCGTTGCCGCCGTTTCTCAAAAGAAACGATTTATACTTTTCAACATTTCCGTTTCCGTCCGAGCGTTCATTATCAGAAATCAGCTCATACTCAAAGGTCTTTGCTTGGTATTCCTCTCTTGAAATGACCCTGAAGCTCTTCTGGCTTGCTCCTCTTGACGCAGCTCCCATTATACGTATGCCTGCGTTCTGAGAAAATCCCTCGCTTCCGTCGGCAGGCATATACTCGATAAGGGCTTCCCTTTCCCATTCTCTGCCTTTCTGCTTAAAGTTTCCCTCCTGCTGCCAGCCTTCCTTATACTTGTTTGAAGGATCCTCTGCAATCCAATCATCATAGGTCTTACCCATGACATATATGCCTTCTTCATAGCCGAAAAGATTCTCGAAGTCCGTCATCATGGAAATTACCGGAACATCTCCGTACTCTTCCTCCCTGTTTATTCCGACAAAATATGTTGCGGAATTCACCTCTGTTTTTGTCCCGTCGCCAAGCACTGCCATGGCTCTCACCACATTGCCCTTCGGCACCTTAAAGTCAGGGACATAGTCCCCGGAGGGGTTTACTCCTGTCTGGGCGCTCAGCTTGTTGAACTGTGAGGTTCTGTCCTTCATTATAATCGGAGCGGTGTAAAGAGTATCGCTTTCGTCCGGAATGCTTCCGTCAAGAGTGTAATAAATCTTAGCGTTTGGGTCGGAGCTTGTGATTTCAAGATTAAAATCCGAGGAATAAAAGCCGCTTTTCTCACTGAAAACAGGTCTTCCGGTCAAGTCGCCGTTGTCGATCACAGGGACTTTTGTCACACTGCCCTGACTGCTGTTTTGCCCGCTGTTCCCGGTAATGCCGTCGGCTCCGCTGTCCTGTCCGTTTTTATCAGATGCACAGGCAGACAAAGACAGTACAAAAAACGCCGCAAGCATAAAAGCTCCGATTTTTTCAGCCCGCCTTTTGACTTTTTCCCTGCTGAAGCCTGTCTTTGTCATTTTTTTCCTGCCTTTCATCTTTATCATGCCGCTTCTTCTCCCTCTTTTACGCTTCCTCCGTCTTTAACGAATCCGCTCGCAGTTTATCTATTATTTCCTGCTGTTACCAATTTGTGTTTAACCTGCCATGAGGCTGTGACATCCGGCGCATGACTTTTTATTTCAGTCCCTTAGCCTCTTTGAGAGTTATTCCGTTGCCGGCCGTCCCAAGCGGAATCTGATGGTCAAGGCCTACAAATTTTCCGTTTTCCTGCCAAAGAACCTCTTTTACAAATCCGTATTTTTCCTCGTCCCATGTCACAAAGTCATCCTTTACCAAGCCGCCCGTGTCTCCGGAATTTGCGTTAAAGCACCAGAAGGTGTGGTTGAGATGATATTCCGAGATAAGAGTTCTCATGTGCGTCATCCATGTGAGGTTCGGCTCCGTCATATAGCCTCCCCACTCGCCGATAAGAAGAGGAGCGGTTTTATCTTCATGTATGTAAAGCCAGTTTTCGTGCCAGCAGTCTTTATAAAGCGAATCATAATCGTAACCGCTGTAAAACCATGGCTGCTGATATACGGCAGGACCGTAATCGTGAGGAGAGTATAGCAGCTTGTTCTGGTATTTTCCAAGATTTATCGGGTAATCCGCAACACCTCTGAGATTTCCTCCCCACCAGTTGAAATAGTAGTCCGCATCGTTCGTTGACGAATAGTCGCCGTTTGTCTTTATGTCAATAGGGTATATCTCAGTGCCCTCTACCATAATAAGCACGTTAGGATTTGCCTCAAGGACCTTAAGCGCGGTCTGCTCTGCCACATATTTCCAGTTGTTCTCATCCTTTGAACCGTTCCATATCGCCTTGTTATCCTCATAAGGCTTTCCGTGAGGCTCATTCTTAAGGTCATAGGCAATGATTGTATCGTCCTTTGCGTACCTTCCTGCCATCCATACAAGCGCTTCCTGATACTGCTCGGTGCTTACCGATTCGTTATACCACAGATTTGCCATGTGACCCATTGAATCGGTCTTTGCCGAATGTATGTCGATCATTATTTTTATACCGTTTGCACGGCACTGACCGACCACATAGTCAAATATTTCCAGGCTGTCCATTCCCACCAGATAAAAATTGGTTGCATTGTTGAAATTTGCGTCGGGAACGTCGCCTGACTTCCACTGTAAAATAAGCTCTGCAGAAATCGGTATCCTAAGAAGATTAAAGCCGTGATCCGCTATCGCCTGAAGCGAGGTGTTAAGGTCGCACGCCCAAAGCCCGTCAAAAGTATTTGTTCCTGTGTTGTAGCCGAACCAGTTTACTCCAGTCAACCAAACCTGTTTGCCGCTGCTGTCAAGAATCCTGTTTCCTTCCACATGCAGCCAGTCATCGGTCGTAGGCTCCGGAACCTCAAGCATGGTCGTGTTCTGCTGATTGTTCTGGTCGTTGTTATTCTGGTTGTTATTGTTCTGGTCGTTGTTATTATTGTTATTATTCTGATTGTTGTTCTGACCGTTGTTAAACGTGCCCGGCTCATGGGTGCCGAGCGCCTTTGCAGTGCATGTCAAATCGCCGGTTATTCCTGATATGATTACGCCGATTTCACACGTCCCCTTTGAGTATATGAGAGAATTGTAATCAACATTTGTAACCGTCAGTACGCCTCCGTCAATGCTGTAATTGCCGTTCCAGCCGTTGTCAAGCGCCGCATTTTCACCTACGTTTATTTTAAGCTCCCAGCCGTCAATGTCCTTATCCGTACCGTTGTTGATTATGATCCCAAGCTGGGTAAAAACCGGGTTTTCACCCCAGCTGTTGTCAGAATTTACCGAAACCGTCAGCTCTCCTGACGCGTTTTCTCCGCTGTCTGCGCCGCCTTCTCCGCCCTCGGAGCCGTTTTCTCCATTTGCGCCGTTATTCTCGGTATCTGCGCCGCCTTGATTTACGTCGCCAGAGCCTTTGTCCTCACTGCCGCCTCCTTCACCGTTCTGCTGACCTGCTTCGTTTTTTCCGTTTTCCGCAGTTTGGTTCGTTGCAGTCCCTGCCGGCTTGTCCTTCGGTTTCAGTAAAAAAATCAAGGCAGCCGCTAAAATAACAAGCGCAATGACGGCCGCACCGATTATTACAGCCTTCTTTTTCCCTGCTCCCGCTTTTTCTGCCTCATTTTCCGTTTTTTCGGTTTTTACCGTTTCATTTTCCGAAGCCTCTCTTTTCGCCGTTTCACCTTCGGTTGCTTCGCTTTTCACTGTTTTTTCTTCAGCTTTATCTTTTTTTACGGCACCGTTTTCCGATTCCGCATTTTTTTCAATGTTATCAGTCTCGTTTTTGTCCATCGCGCCCTCCGTTTTTATGGCAAAGTAGTATTAATGCTTTTATATAGAATAAAATAAAATACTGATTTTTACAACCCTGATTTAACTGAATCCGTCAGGATATGCATAACTTTTTTCAAACTTTTCAAGCCCCGGTTGACATATTCGCACGTCTGTTGTATAAATCACTTAATCAATACAATTCAGTGCGTTCAAGGTACTGTTTTTAACACCGCAGGAAGCGGACAAAGGAGGAGTTATGAAACCGTTAAAAGCGCCGATGGGCTGGAACAGCTGGGACTGCTACGGAGCAGCCGTAACCGAGGATATCGTGAGAAGGAATGCCGATTTTATGGCTGAAAACCTTAAACAGTACGGATGGGAGTACGTTGTTGTCGACATACAGTGGTACGAGCCGAATGCCAAAAATCACGAATATAATCCGTTCGCATGTCTCTGCATGGACGAATATTCAAGACTGCTCCCTGCGCCGGAAAGATTTCCGTCTGCGGCAGGAGGCAGGGGCTTTGCTCCGCTTGCGGAATACGTTCACGCTCTGGGATTAAAGTTCGGGATCCACATAATGAGGGGAATTCCAAGACAGGCTGTACATAACGATACCAAAATCAAAGGAACTGACAAAACCGCAAGACAGATTGCCAAAACAGACAGCATATGCCGTTGGAACACTGATATGTATGGCGTAGACCCTGACAAAGAGGGCGCAAGGGAGTACTATGAGAGCCTTTTTGAGTTATACGCCTCGTGGGGCGTCGACTTTGTTAAATGCGACGACATTGCAAGAGAGCTTCCGCACGAGGAAAGCGAGCTTGTGCTTTTAAGCAACGCCCTTAAAAGCTGCGGACGGGAAATGATACTTTCACTCTCTCCCGGTCCTGCCCTTCTTGAAAAAGCCGAGCTTTACAAGCAGACTGCGAACATGTGGCGGATAACCGACGACTTCTGGGACAAATGGCCTCTGCTTTACGATATGTTCTCACGCACGGAAAAATGGAGCATACACACAGGCACAGGTCACTGGCCTGATGCGGATATGCTCCCAATCGGCCCTATATTGCAGGATTACGGTAAAAACAACAGAACAGGCTTCACGAAAGACGAACAGATTACAATGCTCACTTTGTGGAGCATCTTCCGCTCTCCGCTTATGATAGGCGGCGAGATGACAGGCTTTGATGACTTTACCATGAGCCTGCTCACGAATGAAGGAATTCTTAAGATGCATGAAAGCTCACGCCATTCTCATCAGGTCTGGAGAAAGGAAATCGACGGAAACGAATATATTCTGTGGACATCGGCATGCGCCGAAGGCGGACAGTACGCGGCAATATTTAATGCAGGCGAGACGTCCGGAGAAATAAACATTCCGCTTAGCGACCTTGAAATTTACGGTGACGCTGACGTCACGGAATTGTGGAGCAGCGAAAGAGCCGAAAAAAACGATATAATTAAATGCTGCCTGAACCGTCACGGGGCAAAGGCGTTTATTATAGACTCATTACAGCTCCGATGAAGGGTGAAATGCTTTGTACGGCTAAAGGCAGGGAGATTCCGTAAATTTCTAATTTTTACTCGTTATCAGTTTAACGGCCAGTCCTGACAGAACTCCCGAAGAAACAGCATGTTGTCTATGGAAATACCCGCCTTACACCAGTTTTCGGCAACATACCATTCCTTATAGTCATTGTACCACTGCCACGGAACCTCATAGGAACCGTCCGGCAGCTGGGTGTTTATGATATATTCACACTCTTTCCTGCAAAGCTCTTTCATTTCGGGAGTATAAAATCTGCTGTCGTGTGAGGCAATAAACGCCGAAGGTCTTGGCATATACTCGCTCCAGCGTAATACATCACGGCAAACAGACTTGTCCACGATTTCATCCAGCTTGGACAACAGCTTTTCTTCGTCAAAAGGCATCGCACCGGCTTCTTTGCAGTATTTGTATAGCTCAATAAAGCACTCTGCTATGTGCCTTTCTACCGGAGCGCAATCAATAAACCATTCTGCTGCCTCCCTTGCAAGCTGAACGCCCTTTTCAAAAAGCTCACTGTCCCTTGGAGCGTATTTTACGATAAATCCTGCCAAAGCCGCCGTCGGGTTATATTCAAAGCTGCTGCCGTTTTCCGAATATTTCCACCAGACAGCGCACGGGCAGCCGTTACTGGAAGGCACGGTGTTCATCCACTGGTTATGCGCGGCGTCAAAATCCGCACCGCTTGAAAGATAACGAAGCATTCCCTTTATCATCTGATGATCGGGCTCCAGCCCTCCTGTTTTTTCTATGTATACTGTTGCTTTCCACACACCCATCGGCAGAGAATCGGGATTAAAGTTGTCAGCCTCCAGCCCCCAGCCAAAGCCGCCGTCGGGATTTTGATAGGCTGAAAGGGCTGTTATCACGTCCTCCTTAGAGCCGTTTTCAAAGTAATATTTAAACACGGCAAGGTCTATGGGTCTGGCATTTCTCAAAATAAATGCGCGCGTTCTTTCATAAGTATTCATTCAAAACCTCCTTATCCCATTACTGCCTGCAAAACCGTATATACTGCGAAGGACATTATCCACGCTATAACGCACTGTCCGATAACCACAGCCGCCGCCCATTTTCCGCCAAGCTCCCTGTTTACTGCCGAGACCGCCGCCACGCAAGGAGTATAGAGCAGGCAGAACACCAAAAGGCTTATTGCAGAGCTGCCGGTCATTGTACTCATAAGAGCCGATGTCGAACCGAAAAGCACCTTAAGCGTTGACACCACGCTCTCCTTTGCCATAAAGCCTGAAATCAGTGCAGTCGAAAATCTCCAATCTCCGAAGCCAAGCGGCGCAAAAACCGGCGCAACAATGCCTGCTACGCCTGCAAGTATGCTTTTATGCGAATCGGCTGCAATGTTAAGCCTTAAATCAAAGGTCTGCAAGAACCATATAACAATCGTTGCAATAAATATTACGGTAAATGCACGCTTCAGGAAATCCTCTGCCTTATCCCACAAAAGCCTTCCAACATTTTTTGCTCCAGGCATTCTGTAATTAGGGAGCTCCATGACAAAAGGAACGGCTTCGCCCTTAAACAGACTGCTCTTTAAGATAAAAGCGACCAATATGCCGGTGATAATTCCAAAAACATAAAGCGCGGTCATAACGATTGCTCCGTGCCCCGGAAAAAACGCCGCAGTAAAAAACGCATAAATCGGCAGCTTTGCGGAGCAGCTCATAAACGGGGTTAGAAGTATTGTCATTTTCCTGTCACGCTCCGACGGAAGCGTCCTGCTTGCCATAACGCCGGGAACCGTGCAGCCGAAGCCGATCAGCATCGGAACTATGCTTCGTCCCGAAAGACCGATTTTACGCAAAAGTCTGTCCATTACAAAGGCGACTCTTGCAATATAGCCGCTGTCCTCCATCATCGACAGGAAGAAAAACAAAGTTACTATTATCGGCAGGAAGCTCAACACGCTTCCCACGCCGTTAAATATTCCGTCTATGACAAGCGAATGTAAAACCTCATTTACCTTAGCCGAGGTCAGCATGCTGTCCGTAATATCGCTCATTACATCTATGCCTGCCTCAAGCAGACCCTGCAGCCACGCTCCGATGCAGTTAAAGGTCAGCCAGAAAACAAGAGCCATGATTCCGATAAAGGAAGGTATGGCTGTAAATCTTCCCGTGAGTATTGCGTCGATTTTCGAGCTTCTTATGTGTTCCCTGCTTTCCTTAGGTTTAACCACGGTTTGCGAGCACACGCTTTTTATGAAGGAAAAACGCATTGAGGCCATGGCGGCGGCACGGTCAAGACCGCTTTCGCTCTCCATCTGCCCGATTATATGCTCGATCATATCCTTCTCATTTTTATCAAGCTCAAGCTTGTCAATTATCAGCCCGTCGCCTTCTATTACCTTGCTTGCTGCAAATCTTATCGGCACGCCTGCCTTTTCCGCATGATCCTCAATAAGATGCATGATTCCGTGCATGCAGCGGTGTATTGCCCCTCCGTTTTCGTCCGAGCCGCAGAAATCCTTTCTTTCAGGCTTTTCCTGATATTTGGCAACGTGAATGGCATGTGCGACAAGCTCATTTATGCCCTCGTTTTTTGCCGCAGAAATCGGCACAACAGGGATTCCCAGCAGCCTTTCCATATCGTTTATGCGGATCGAACCGCCGTTTTCCCTGACCTCGTCCATCATGTTGAGCGCAAGCACCATCGGAATGTTGAGCTCCATGAGCTGCATGGTAAGGTAAAGATTTCTTTCAATGTTTGTGGCGTCCGCAATGTTTATAATTCCCTTCGGATGCTCATCAAGCACAAACTCTCTTGTAACAAGCTCTTCCCCAGAGTAAGGAGACATTGAATAAATTCCCGGCAAATCGGTTATAAGAGTATTTTTATGACCTATTATTACGCCGTCCTTACGGTCGACCGTTACTCCCGGGAAATTCCCGACGTGCTGATTGGAGCCGGTAAGCCTGTTAAAAAGAGTGGTCTTACCGCAGTTTTGGTTTCCTGCAAGCGCAAAGGTTATGATTTCATTTTCGGGAAGCGGATTTTCGGTGGCTTTCTCGTGAAATCTTCCTTCCTCGCCAAGACCGGGGTGCTCTGCAGCCTTTCTCGGCTTTACATCGCGTTCGCTTTCCTTTATTTCTTCTTTTCTTGGATTCTTGATTATAATCTTTTCGGCGTCGTCGACCCTGAGGGTAAGTTCATAACCGTGTATCATAAATTCCATCGGGTCGCCGAGAGGCGCATATTTTATAAAAGTGATTTTTTCACCGGGAATAACCCCCATATCAAGAAAGTGCTGTCTTAACGCGCCCTCTCCGCCTACGGTTTCGATATCCGCTGTCATTCCCGTCTGAAGTTCCTTAAGATTCATGCTTCCTCCAAGATGTATTCTAAAAATAATTTTATTCCAAGCGCCGCGCAAACAGAACGCCTGCCTTTACAGTAAGCCGTTAAGACAGGCACTCTTGTTTCTAAGCGTCTAAGCCCTTTTTTCAAAAAGCTCGGAAACGCTCCTTAGATGGCTTGTGACAGGCAGGTGCTGCGGACATATATTCTCGCACTGGAGACACTCAATGCACTCGCTCGCCCTTCCAAACTCCTTTGCCAGTTCATTATAGCCTGATAATTGCAGCTCTCTGTTTCCGTTTCCGGTTTCACGCTTTTCCGTGTTATATATCGAAAAATATCTCGGTATGGGAATGTTTGCAGGACAGCCTTCAACACAGTAGGCGCAGCCCGTACACGGAATTTCAATGTTGCCGTTTATGATATCAACCGCCTGTGCAACCGCTTTTTTCTCGTCTTCGTCCAAAGGGACGAAATCCGTCATATAGGACGTATTGTCAAGCATCTGTTCCATGCTGCTCATGCCGCTGAGTACCACCATAACCCCTTCAAGTCCGGCGGCAAAACGGATTGCCCAAGATGGCACTGACATATCAGAGTGAATGCCCTTAAACAGTATCTCTACGCTCTCCGGCACCTGTGCAAGAGTTCCTCCCTTAACAGGCTCCATTACGATTATAGGCTTGCCGTGCTTTCTTGCAACCTCATAGCATTTTTTCGACTGGACATTTTCGCTCTCCCAGTCAAGATAATTTATCTGAAGCTGCACAAACTCCATTTCAGGATGCTCCGTCAGCACCCTGTCAAGCACCTGCGCGCTGTCGTGGAAGGAAAAGCCCATGTGCCTGACAAGTCCCTGTTTTTTCTTTTCCGCAAGCCAGTTAAAGCAGTCAAATTTTTTGTAAGCCTCATAGTGGCTTGAGCTCATGTCGTGAAGAAGATAATAGTCAAAAAAGCCTGCTCCTGTTTTTCTGAGCTGTTCCTCGAAAACCTTGTCTCTCTCTTCCTCTGACTTAAAGAACTCACAGTGAAGCTTGGTCGCAAGAGTGTAGGCGTCTCTTGGATAACGCTCTACAAGAAATTTTTTTGCCGCATCCTCACTCTTAAAATTACAGTACATCCATGCCGTATCAAAGTAGGTAAATCCTCTCTCAATAAAGGCGTCGACCATTTTCTTTGTTTCTTCGATATCAATGCTCCCGCCGTCACTGCCGTTCGTAAGCGGAAGCCTCATCAGGCCGAAGCCAAGCTTTTTCATATTAAAATCCAAATTCTTACCCGCACAAAAAACGTGCTTACCTTTCTGTCAATTTCGCCTACCGTGAGCTGACGCAAAGCTTTATTCAAAAAATTCCGTATCAGATTAATTTTGCTGCAGCGCTTTGTGCCGCAGCCTCACGGATTGCCTTAGAAAAATTTCGCTATCTCGGAAACTTCCTTACGCTTCGGTTCAGAAGGAGATACTGCCGGATAACCAAGAGAAATGACAGCCGCCACTTCCTCATTTTCAGGAATTCCAAGCCTCTCCTTAAGCTTTACGTTGTCTCTGATTCCCATTATCAGAGTGCCAAGCCCAAGCTCCGCCGCCTTAAGAACAAGATTCTCATTCTGAAGACCCAAATCATAAGCGCCCCAGCCTTCACCGAGATTGTTTACAGGCTCGCCGTCGCCGTTAAAGCCTGCAATGCCTTTTACAAAGGTCGTAACGATCAGTACCTGCGCATCGGCACAGTTCTTCGCATTAAACGGCGGAAGACATTCTGTCTTTATTTCCTCAAGCGCCGTCTCCGACATTACAACATAGTAACGTCCTGTCTGTGAATTCTTCCATGACGGCGCCTTGCCTGCCGCCTTGATTATCTCCTCGACCGTTTCCTTGGAAACAGGCTTAGGCTCAAATGCTCTTATGCTTCTTCTTTTATTCAGCAATTCTGTAAAATCCATTTAATTTACCTCCGTTCAAAATGGTTTGTAACAGTATACCACGCATCAGCGTATAATCGCAAGACTGCTGAAAGATTTTAGATTTTTTTGATTTTTAGCGACACATAAGCAATCTATGCTGTCATAACGGATTTTATTAAATTTATCAATGTATTTGCTTTAAAACAGTGACATTTTGTAAAAAAAATGGTATATTATCCATGTTAGCCTGTAGTATAATCTTGAAATGCTTTCTGTCAGCCGGCTGCTGCGGTAGGCGCAGGCTTTTCTAAATTCAGTGTACAGGCTGTAAAGGAACTGCTATGTTAAAGAAGAATTCTAAAAAAAGAGGACTTAATATAATCATCGTGGGCTGCGGAAAGGTTGGTACTACTATTGTAGAACAACTCATTAAGGAAGGTCACGATATAACGATAATCGATAAGAGTCCGGAAAAGATTCAGGAGCTTACAAATCTTCACGATATCATGGGACTTGTGGGCAACGGCGCAAGCCACAGCGTCCAGATGGAGGCAGGAATCGAGAATGCACATCTTTTTATCGCCGTAACCGATTCGGACGAGTTGAACCTTCTCTGCTGCACCGTTGCGACACAGGTGGGAAACTGTGCGGCAATCGCCAGAGTCCGCACTCCGGATTACAGTCAAGAAGCCGAATATCTAAGAAACAAGCTCGGTCTGGCAATGATAATAAACCCTGAGCTTGAAGCGGCCAAGGAAGCAGCCAGAATACTCTATCTGCCTACTGCCCTTGAAGTCAACTCCTTTGCACACAATCAGGCCGAGCTGGTAAAATTCAGGGTTCCTGTCGGCAATCTTATGGACGGGCTTACAATTGCGCAGCTCGGTCAGAAGCTCTCATGCAAATTCCTCATATGCGCAATTGAAAGAAACAAAGAGGTGTTTATCCCTTCCGGCAGCTTTCTTATCGCGTCAGGCGATATCGTTTCAATAACGTCGTCCGCCAAGGAAATAAAATCCTTTTTTGAAGCAATCGGATTTAAGACCAACAGCGTCAAAGACACCATGATAATCGGCGGAGGCAATGTTGCCTACTACCTTGCCAGCCAGCTTTTAAGGAGAGGCATCGCCGTAAAAATAATTGAACGCAGCAAGGCCAGATGTGAAGAGCTTACCACTCTCCTGCCGAAAGCCATAATCATAAACGGCGACGGCACTGAACAGGACCTTTTAATAGAAGAGGGCATCGAATATGCGGACTCCTTCGTTCCTCTTACGGGAATTGATGAAGAAAACATCGTAATGACTCTTTATGCCAATAAGGTTTCCAACGCAAAGGTTATTACAAAGATAAACCGTATTGATTTCCGGGACGTAATCGGAAGCCTTAATCTTGGCAGCGTGGTTTATCCTAAAAATCTTGTCGCCGAAAAAATCATAGCCTATGTCCGCGCCAAAAAGGATTCAATGGACAGAAACATCGAAACCCTTTACCACATGTTTGATTCAAGAGCTGAAGCGATTGAATTCCGCATAACGGAGGCTTCAAAGGTGACCGGCGTGCCTTTGAAGGATCTTGCTTTAAAAAACAATCTTCTTGTCAGCTTCATAAACCGAAAGGGTAAAATCATCATACCAAGCGGTCAAGACTGCATTCAGCCGGGCGATACGGTTATGATAGTAACCACACATCTCGGTTTCAGCGATATTATGGACATTTTAAAGTGACGGTGCTCTTATATGAACGGTTCAATAATAAGATACATTTTAGGAAGCGTAGTTAAAATTGAAGGTGCTTTTCTTTTTCTGCCGTGTCTGGTCGCCGTCTGCTTCGGCGAATGCGAAGGGTTTGTTTACCTCGGTATGTCTGCCTTTTGTATTCTGCTCGGCACCGTACTTACGTGGAGAAAGCCTTCAAACACTGTTTTTTATTTAAAGGAGGGCTGTGTCTCTACTGCTCTCAGCTGGATTATCCTCAGTCTTTTCGGAGCAGTGCCTTTCTTTATTACCGGAGAAATTCCTTCCTATACCGACGCGCTTTTTGAAACAGTCTCCGGATTTACAACGACGGGAGCGAGCATATTGTCCGATGTTGAAGCGCTTTCCCACACCTCTTTATTCTGGAGAAGCTTTACTCACTGGATAGGCGGCATGGGAGTCCTTGTTTTTCTTCTTGCGGTTATTCCGATGACCGGAGGCTCGCACATGAACCTTATGCGTGCAGAAAGCCCCGGTCCGTCAGTCGGAAAGCTCGTTCCGAAGGTAAAGACCACGGCCAGAATACTTTATCTTATTTACTTGGGAATGACGGTTCTTGAAATAATACTCCTTCTCGCAGGGAAAATGCCCCTTTTTGATTCTCTCTGCATAAGCTTCGGGACTGCCGGAACAGGCGGCTTCGGGATCAGGAATGACAGTCTGGCAAGCTATTCGCCATATCTGCAATGGGTCGTTACCGTGTTCATGATACTTTTCGGAGTGAACTTCAACCTCTATTATCTTCTTCTTTTCAGGCAGGTTAAAAAGGCTCTTTCCATGGAAGAGGTCCGCTGTTATTTTCTTGTGATTTTCACGTCAAGCCTGATTATATTTATGAGTCTGCTCCACACGACAGCGAATACCTTTAAGGCTCTTACCGACGCTTGTTTTCAGGTTGCCTCAATAATCACCACGACAGGTTTCTCTACGGTTGATTTCCAGCAATGGTCAGAAACATGCCATACCGTTCTTGTAATGATTATGTTTATAGGCGCATGTGCCGGAAGCACGGGCGGCGGAATAAAGGTATCAAGATTTGTAATATTGGTCAAATCGCTCATAAAGGAGCTGGTATCCTACATTCATCCAAAAAGTATACAAAAAATAAAAATGGACGGAAAAACCGTTGAACACGAGGTGCTTAGGGCGACTAACGTATTCTTTGTAACATTCATACTCGTCTTCTCGGCTTCGGTATTAGCCGTTTCTGTAGACGATTTTGACCTTATTACGAACTTTACGGCGGTTGCCGCCACAATAAACAATATCGGACCGGGGCTTGCCGCCGTCGGTCCGACATGTAATTTCGGCATATTCAGCAATTTTTCAAAATATGTGCTTATGTTCGATATGCTGGCTGGCCGTCTTGAGCTTTTCCCGCTTCTCATACTCTTCCATCCTGCTATCTGGAAGGATATGTTTACAAAGCACAGAAGACGCAAGAAATCTTCTGAAAACTAATTTTCATATCCGATTGCGCCGTGCATTGTTGCCTGCATTGCACGCTTAAAATCACCTCAAAAGGTTTTATGAGCTTTCAGGGCAAATGCTGAAGTAATAACATCAATCACCATAGAAGCGCTCCGATAAAAAAATCCCGACTATCCCAGCCTTTTTCAGCTAAGACAGTCGGGATTTCCGACATTCTTTTTTTAGATATCACACGTTAAAATATTTTATCCCAAAATTTTAATGCTTACATTGTCCTAATGCACTTGCTTCCGTCTTTACTCTTCCATCATCTCTACTCCACCGTCACGCTCTTTGCCCGATTTCTCGGCTTGTCCACGTCAAGCCCTTTTGCAATGGACACGCAACACCCTATCAGCTGCAACAGTATCACCGCAAGCGATTCAGAGCAATCCAATTCCACCTTCCGACAAAGCCTATTCTGTGCAAAAAGCACATACGCAAAGAAATATCCCCATGGTATTTTCTTTCTCTACTCTATCACGTACTCGCCAATAACGTCGTATATTGGCTCTATGTTATAATAGGTTCCCAACACATGATTCATGCAGTCTGTAATACTATTGATATACGCACCTATTTTCAAAGCATCTTTTTCAATTCAGATATGTCTTTAATAAAATGCCATTTTGAATCCACCGGTTCAGAAAAGCCAAATCCATACAGCGCACCTATAAAGTCTGCCCCAGCCAATTCAGCTCCAATCATATCAATTATACTATCGCCAACCATAACTGCTTCGCCTTTAGTTTCTGTATCCAGCACTGCTTTTGATATTGTCTGCTCTTTGGTCATGGATTCATATGCATCCATCCCAACTACACAGTCGAAGTAACCGAGTAATTCATAATTGCTTAAAATTTTTTCTGCTATATTTTGAGACTTTAAAGTAGCTACCGCTAATTTATATCCCTCTTCTCTGATAAAGTTTAATGTGTCTAAAATATTAGGATAAACCACTGCCTCATTAATTGCTTTTTTTAATCCATATTCTCTGTGAAGCTTTGCAGCCATAAACGCCTCTTTTTCATTAAGACCATATATTTTGGAATACATTTTTTGAGGCGGAGGTCCTAAAAAAGTCCTTAATACGTCATCACTAACTGGACGAAGTCCCATTTTATTTTCAGCATACCTCACACTGTTAAAAATTCCTTGTGAAGTGTCCAATAACGTACCGTCAAGATCAAATATTACAAGTTCATACTTTCTTTTCAACTATTATCCCCTTTGATACACGGAATCAGATAAAAATTTTATATTCATTTGTGAACTGAGCTGTACAAGTTTCCTTGATATTGCTTCATTCATGTTCATAATTCGTTCTGTCTCTACGTCCAAATACATGGATGAATCAAAATAATTTTCCTCAATTCTTGGCGAAAATCCATCAAAGCCCGCTAGGGTAATATCGGAAACTCCTATCTTTTTTAGAAGATTGATACACATTAGTCCTGCATTATCTACAATACACTGCTCCTCATTTGTATAAGCGGAAAAATCAACAATTAGTTTATTCTCACCCTGTTCCAGACTAATATTTGACGTTACAACTATGCCGTAAAACTCCGAATCTTTGCATTCAAATTTGCCCAACTCTTTAAATCTCTTCATGTTGCTTATAAAAACCATATTAACCGGAAATGCCTTCGGCGTAAAATTTATACTCATAGTAAAAAAATTTTCAGAATGTATTATGCTGTCAATCTCAGATTTTTTTTCATTTAAAGATTTTCCCGGTGCCAGAAGCAACACCTGCTTATCCCCTATTATTTCTTTAATTTCTTTAAGAGTATCCTTATCATCAATATGATGATTCATATACCCCAGATATTCTTTTTCAATATATTTCTTATCAAAAAGCGCTCTCCTGTTCACATCGAGTTTACTTAATATCGAATAGATTTCCCTTGCTTGAATAGTATGTTTATTTAATAAAAAAGTTGCATAATTAGGATGGCATCCTGTAATCGAAGCAATATAGTAAGCAATATCATATCCCCATTTACATGTATAACTAATCGGTTTAATATGTTCATCTATAATTTCTAATATTTCAGCATTATCATAACGCAGTTCGAGGTTTGTATTTATATACTGGGTTACAAGCTCGGTATTTAAATTTCCCGCGCCACGTCCCATGCCAAATACCGATGAATCAATAATTAAACGCCTTGGTGTATTAAGTTGAATCAATTCCTGTGCATTTGCAAACGAAAGCTGAAGATTATTATGGGAATGGAAGCCAAGAACAATATTTTTATTTAAATTTTTGTCTACCAAATAAAACATTCTTAACAAATCGTTTTTGTACATCGTCCCAAGCGTATCAACAAGATAAAATGCAAAAGGTTTCAATTCGTTAATTCTGTTGACCAATTTAAGCAAAGCCTCATCGGTATAAGTCGTAGTGCCAACAGGCTGCATAAAAACCTTATATCCCTTTTCCATCAACTGCTTTCCAAGAACAAATGCCAAATCAATTTCGTGTTCGTGAAAAGTAACTCGAATTCCATCTATTGAGTCAGGGTCGCAGCATTTAATCTCCTCGCTTGATATTGCTCCATATTGAATCATGCCTACGTACATTACGTTTGGATTTTTTTTGCCAATAATTCTTTTGATTAAATCTATATTACCAAATAAAGAACGTTCTTCATCAAAGGCACCTGACTTTAAAAAACCGCACTCTATTATATCTATGGAAGCCTTTGAAAGCTTTTTGACAATTTCTTTCATAGTGTTCTTTCCGAAATTAAAGTTATTAACATAACCGCCATCTCTCAAAGTACAATCTAAGACACATATTCTATTCATTTTAAATCTCCTATAGACTTTAATTTCTTCATCAAGCTCAAAATCGTTAAACGATACCTTTATATCTTCATTAAAATTAACGGTCTTTTTAAAATCCTGTTTAAATAATGTCAACTTTAGATTCAGCAAGCTTATTAATTATATCTATAATAACATCTTTTCCAAAGAAGGAATTGGTTAGGTGACCGCCGTCCCTGAGAGTGCAGTCTAACAGTTCGATCTGTTTTATCAAATACCTCCTGATTTCTTTAAATAAGCTTTTTTTCTTTCATCAGCCGTATAACTTTTTCTAAATCCTTCGGTGTGTCCACTGAAAGGCTTTTTTCGGTATCTGTTTCAAAAAAATCCAACTGTTTGCCGTAATCTATAAATCTGAGGGTGTCAATTCCTTCTATCTTTTCAAAAGTACCCGGTTCTGAATTCTGGTAAAACTCTAGCATTTTTTTATTATAGCCAAGCACACCTACATGCTTGTAATAATCAAAATCAAGGGTTCCGTAAGGGTACGGAATAGGGGTTCTGGACATATACAGGGCTCTTCTGTTGCAGTCAAACACCACCTTTATATTTGATGGGTCGACTACATCTATTGGGTCTTGCATTCTGCATATGGTGTTGGTTCCGTATTCGACATCCTGTGGAACCGTTTCAGGTATCGCCGCATCGATTGCCTTTGGGTCTATCAATGGCTCGTCCCCATTAATCGTAACGTAAAAGTCAGCTTCTATTATTCTGGAAACCTCGTACATGCGGTTTGCCGTTGTACGGTTTTTATCGGAAGTCATAACTACTTTCATTCCAAGCCTTTTACAGACCTCCTCAATTCTGACGTCATCGGTTGCAACCACTACATCATCAAGTTTTTTTGATTTAAGCGAATGATGGTACACCCACCACACCATCGGTTTACCTCCGATGTCTGCAAGCGCCTTTCCCGGAAATCTTGTCGACGCATATCTTGATGCCACAACGCCTAATGTTTTCATTTTTATTTCTCCTCCTTTGGTTTAATGATTTTCTTTCTCCTCTAGCTTTTGTCTGAGTATCGTGGAGGAAATGCCTTCGGTATGGGGAAGATACACTATCTCTGCACCAACCTGCCTGAATTCCTCTTCATACTTTTTGTAAAGCTCGCTGCCCTTCCACTCATCTCCGTGAAACATCACGTTAAACCGATTTTCCTTCCACGCTTCCATCTTGTTCATGCTGGTCTGTGCAACTGCCTTATCGACATATCTTATTGCCTTTACGATTTCAATCCGCTGTTCAAAAGGAACGACAGGGATTTTGTTTTTATACTCCTGCACAAGCTCGTCAGTGCTTACGCCGACAATCAGAAAATCGCACTGCTCTTTTGCTCTTTTTAAAATATTTAAGTGTCCAATATGAAACATATCAAACACTCCTGACGTGTACCCTATCTTATATTTTTTCATTAAAATTTCTCCCAAATGGTACCATAAGCATATCTACGTCGCTTTTTATCCATTCCCTAATCAGCCTGTTTTTTATGTCCTTTGTGACTACACAGCCGATAATTTTAATCCCGTTGTCATGCAGGATTTTACAGTAATCTCGGCGCGCATAGACTACGCTAGTAGTAGTAGTAGTAGTGATTCCGCACCTTTTTAATTCTTCTGCCAAAACATTTGGATGTATGAAATTCACCCCCCTGTACACAGCCGAATTAAATTTAAATTCATTCATAACGGAATATAAAAATTCAAAAGAATAAGCATGCAGGATGTATCTCTTTTTTATATCAGGCTTAATCTTGTCCGTCATGCGGAACAACTCTTTAAAAATCGTATGAACACTGTCATCATATCGCTGGTTTACGGATTTTACAGAAATAATAAACCATGCATCATCATATTCTTCCGCAAGCTTTACAAAACGCTCCAAGGTAAGTGTGGTATATTTTCCCAAAATTTTTGTTTTTTCAAAATCCTCGTACTTTAATGCATACTCAGTAAGAAAAGTGTTATGCACATTATGAACATTAGAAACCATACCTCCGTTAAAAGTGCGCCAGTCATGCACAACGACAGGGATTCCGTCTCTTGTAAGGCTGAAATCAAGCTCAAAAACCCTGCATCCCTCATGATAATGCTTTTCAAAAGCCTCCTTGCATTCCGTAAATAAAACTCCGTCAATCTCACCGAGGGCATGACAGATAACCGGATTGCCTTTAGTCCACGAGTCGTCAAAGCTATAACGCGGAAAATCCCTTTTCCCTTCCGTCAGTTGTGTAAGCATCTGATGATTTTTGCTGGTAAAGTAATACAGTTCATCAATCTTCTTATTAAGCACTTGAAGCTTAAATATTTTGTTTTTATAAAAACGGATAAACTTAACAAATGAATAAATAACTAAAATCAGGACGGCAACAGTAATTATTGCCCACGGTAAGTACTTCATTTTTCTTCGTCTCCGATTTCCAGCTTAAGAATGACATGGTCTTCCATATGCCTTTCTTCCATTGAAGGCATCTTCATATAATTTTCTCCATAAAATTTTTTCAGTACATAATGGCAGTCTTTAGGAACATTGAACATGTGCCCTTCAAACTCCGCCTGTGCCGGCGGATTCAGCTTGTCTTTAAGAAACACCTGCTTTTTATGGCTGTAATGGCTACCAAGGTTAATGCAATACGGTGCTGAGGAGTTATCAAACCCTTTAGCTATCCTATCATCCAGCTTACACCACTTTTCCCTTGGCAGAATGCCGGCTATAAGGTTTCCCAGCTTCTGTTTTATGCTTTTGTTTTCCCTATTATTTTCCCCAGACCTAACGGCAAGGGGTTTTACAACTTTTCTTATGAGAAATGAACGGACGGTATTTCCTATTGAGGACTCTTTTGATGCATTATCCAACGGAAATACGTCAATAAAGGCTCCGTTATATTTGCTGCCTGCAAATGTAGAGCCTTCCAGCTCACAGACAGTATTCATATTCCTTACACGTAAAAGCAGGCTGTAGCATGCCGGGTCAGTTTCATAAGTCTGTATTTCTATATGTTCTGGCAGATGCTTTGATATCCTCCTCTTGAGCTTTTCAAAATCATTTCTTGGCATTGCCACATCAACATCGTTGTCCCATGGAATAAACCCTTTATGCCTGACCGCTCCTAAAAGAGTCCCTCCAAACATATAGTAGGTCAGGGATTCCTTTTTGCAGATCTCATCAAACATAACAAGCATGTCGGTTAAACACAACTGTAGTTTTCTTAATTCCGTCGTTTCCATATCCCGTTTATTTCCCTGTTTGCTTTTTTTGTCCTGATTCACCTAAAATCTCCTTGTCAACACTGATACTGAAGCCTTGTGTGGAGCGTCCGTAAAGGACCCTGTCAAGATTATATTTTCTGTATATTTTTCTTGCCCATTTTACTGTCCTCAGTCTGACTCGTACAAACTCCTTCGCCGTGTATAAAGGGCACAATATATATGACAGAACCGGTACTCTCCTGTTGTTTTTTTTCATTTCGTTAAGTATCATTTTTTCAAAGGTGTGACCTTTATTTGCCTGCATCAAAATTACGGCAAACCGTCTCGCAAGGTTATTCTTAAAATCGTCTACCGGAAATCTATTTTTGTATAAACCGAGCTTCCCCATCGAATACAGTTCGCCCATCGTCCTGACGCACTTGCTGCAATGTCCGCAGTTCCTGTCATTATCATATGCACACACCTGAAGGTATTTTTGAGCATATCTCCAATCAGCAATTGCCCTTACTTTTTCAATCCTTGGAATCTCCATCCCTGTTGAATAAAACTTCAATGAATCGGTTGTTATCAGCGGCAGAGTAAACAGGTCGTGGTATGCCATGTCATTTTCCTTAAAGGAAAAATCAGAAGGCGCAAAACCGCTGCTAAAATAATATATTTTTAAAAGCTTCTGGAGAGCTATCGCCATTGAACAGTATTTCAGGGTAAAGAGGCCACCGTCCCCAACAAATCCTCTTTCCTTGTCTTTTATATGTCCTACTGAAAACTCAATGTCAGGATAAAATTGAACAAAAATGAACTCAAGTCCCAGTTCCTTTGCCCCTTCAGGAAGCACTTTCAGATAATTCTTAAGGTAATCTTCCCTGTATTCATCTGAGAAATCCGTGGTAAAACAGTCTGTAAACAGAAGATGCGTCAGCCGCATTTCCGGATATTCGCAATTCAGATACTCCTTTACCGTGTAACAGGAGTCCACCCCATTGGATATGCCGGTTGCAACTCCTCCCTCGCATGGCAGCTTTTCCGAAACGGTTTTGCCCTTTAATTTTATGGAATGCATAAAAGGCAACTCTTTTTCATACACAGGAATAAAATATGTTTCAAGCTGATAAATAAGCTGCTCACTGCATGGAGTTTCCCATTCTATATCAAGCTTTTTTACCATTGCGTAGTATAGCAAAGCAGTTACAAAAGCATCTGATCGTTCCCATGTAAGATACTCGCCGTATTTCTTATCTACACGATACTGAAGCGTCTTTTCCTTTCCGGCATCATTAATAACCGCCTGAAGAATGCTTTGCGTCCCATCATTTATTACCGTAGGTTTACCTATTTTTAATGTTTTCCTTGGCATTTGCCCCTCCAATCCACGCTTACTGTTTTTTACTTACTGCATTCCAAAGATTTTTCATTGTTATTATTAATTCATCGCGTTTTATAAACACAATTACTCCAACAATAAGCAACAGTCCATACCTTAACACGACAAGACTATACAAAAGCATTATTGCAAACATCGCTGCTATGCTTCCCAAAGTAAGCATCACTATCTTTCCAAGGTCAAACGCCCTCTCCGCTTTCATTTCTTTCGTAAGTTTTACCGCAACCGCCCCATGGAAAATCATGTTCGCTAAGTAACAAATCAACGTCGTGTAGCCTGCCGCCAGATATCCGTATCTCGGTATTGCTGCCGCATTCAATATGACGTTGAGCGCCGCCGATAATACCGAGGACAATGCTATAAGCTTATTCTTCTCATAATAAAACTCTACATTTATGAACAGCTGCGTCAGCCATATTAAAAGCACTCCTATCGTTACGGGCGGTATCACGTATATGGCTTCGAAATATTCTTTGGCCGCAAATATTCTCATTATCTCTGGCGCTGCAAATATAAGCAGGAGGTGGCAGCCCGCCATCACAAGCATTATCAGGTTTACCGTGCCCGCGACCCGCCTGTGCTCTCCGTTTTCCATCTTCTTAAACTGCCACGGTATGAAGGTGTTGTTTACCGCGCTGCTTATTACCGTCATTGCCATGGCAAGCGAATATGCTACGCTGTATATCCCCGCATTCCCCGCCGAATCCATCCTCTCTATCATTATCCTGTCCGCCTGATTCAGGACCGTCTGCGATAAATAATACGGTATCAGAGGTATGTTGAAAGCCAGCGCGAACTTCCAGTATTCCTTTACGCAGGCGCTCCTGCCCTTGAAAAACATCACCGCAAGTGCCACAGCGCCCACGGCGGCGACCGGGATGACAAGCCCGAGTATCGCCCCGAGCGATTTGTCCGCTCCTGCCTTACCGCACAGCCGGATTAATATTATCTTCAGCAGCGGAGTTGCAGCCGCCGTAAACAGCGTGCATGCCACAATCATGCGGTACTTGAATTCATACCTGTTTTCCACAAACCAAAGATTTATCGCTCCCTGCCCGTACATCCATACAAAAAGCAGAATCCAGACAGTCTTTCCAAGTCCCGTGACGGCGGTTATTTCATCACTTGCCGTAAGGTACAGTAAAAAGCAGGCTGTCGTCAGCAGAAGCATCAGTCCTGCCACAGCCGACGTGTACCTGTACTTGTCCCTGCCGTATTTTTTCATTCCGACATAATATCCGTTTCCGAAAACGTAAATCGTGGCGAAAACGATAAGTATATTGCTGTAGGAATTAAAGACGCTGTATACTCCGTATTCAGACGTTGAGAGCATTCTGGTAATAATCGGCACGGTCAGCATCTGAACCGCCTTCTGCATTACGTTGCAGAAGAAAAACCAGAATGAGGCCTTTGCTACGGCCGGAAGCCTGCAGTATTTATCTGATATGTCTTTAAGTTTCATGCGGACATACGCTCCATGGTAAACGCCGTGCCTGTTTTTTCACGAATCCAGTTTTCCTGAAAAAAGATTCTCAAAAAACATGTCGTGCCTCTCCTTTGCATCGCATATGCGGTACTTTTCTACTGTCTTTTTAAACTCTTCACCGTATCTTACAAATTCTGACTGCCATGCGGCGTGCTTTTCAATCAGCTCCTGCGGAGAGGAAAACCTGTAAATCCCGTCAAGGTCTACCGGGAATCTTTCTTCAGTTATATACTGAAATACAAACCGCCCGTCGTAAATGAGATCAAAAATCGCCCCCGTGATATGCGCCAGCGAGAACCGGACCTTTTCCTTGTATTCTTCCATGGAAACTCCCGCATCAAGCATTTCCGAAATTTCCGGGCTGTACTTTCCACTATATCTTTCCGGCAGGTCTGTAGGATGCGGCTTAATCAAATATTTCATGCCTGCCGCTTCAGCAAGCTCTTCTGCGGCTTTCAAAAGGCTGCAGTTGTTCTCATACGCTCCATCATTTTTAGGATAATCAAGAAGCACGCCGAAACGCTCTGCTTCATCTTCATTTCCTGCGTTTTCTGTTCCGCCATCGGATGAAACGCTGGCCGGTTTCTGCAAGCCGCAGTTATCTTCCACCTTTTTCATTTCCTTTGTATTTCCTACGACAAAAAGCCTGTCCTCACTTATTCCGGCGGACATATACTGTTTCTTTGTGAATTCATTCCATAAAAGCTTGTAATCGCACTGGAATCCGTCAAAAAACATCTGGTCTGCATTTTCATGCCTGTTCATAGGCATTCCGTGTTGCGGGGATATGGCTTTTACTCCATGCAGGCGGGCATTCTGTATAATGGAGCTTGAAACAGTGTCGTACTCCTGAAATATAAGAAGATATCTGCTGCCTTTAAAAAGCTGTATTTCATCAAGCCTTTCGGTAAGGCCTTTTACCATTACAAGCTGTGCGGCAAGGTAAAGCCTTTCGCTCACTTTAAAGCCCTCAATACAGGAAGCATATTTAAACAGTCTTCGGATTCTTTTCAGAATGCCTTTCAGGTCGGCCTTATACTTTTTTTCAATAAGAACGTGTCTTGCCGGTTTTAAATATTCATAAAGGTTATTGTAGATTGCAGCATTATCCGCACGCTGGACATGGTCAGTAAAATGGATTTCTATGGCTATATTCTCCGATTCTACTGAATCAGGATAGCAGGAAAGATGCATCGGATTGCAGACTATAAGCGCCGCCGTGCGCTTAAGCTTCTGCATAAGGGAAAAATCGTACATATGCCAGATATCGGCGTATAAAAGCTTTCCGCATTCGTAGTCCGGCAAATCTACTATTTTAAGCTGGTCTATCTGCTGTTTTGCAGATTCATAAAGTGTAATTCGTTTCATGGCTTTAATTTATATTTATTGCAGTTCATATGTTTCTTGATCCGATATGTTGCTGCAAAGTCCCGCTATAACAAAATACAGTCCAGTGCCCAACATGCTTATTGAAGAAGCAGAAAATAATGATTCAATTGTAACTGCAATCAATAATACTACAGATATTAAAACATACCTGTTTTGAGTGGCTTTATATATCTTGTAATTATCATAAATACATGTTGCTAAAAAAAAATATATTAATGATGTTCCCAGTAAACCCAACTGACCAATGCAAAGCGAAAAAAAGCTTTCATTATAACCGCTGTCATAATCTGAAAGCCCCATAATGCTCGCATTATATCCCGTCGTTCCCAAACCTTTTCCAAGTAAAGTGGCATTTTTCATACCATATAGAAAAGCGTTAAAATGGTTGCCAATTGATGTATTCTGAGTTAATCCACTTGAATAATTTATCAAAATAAATAAAATAATAACTCCACATGCTATGCAGGATGAAATAAAAATATTTCTTATAGTTTTATCTTTAATTTTAGAATAAATTAAGACAGTGGCTGCACACGCAATCAACACAAGACTACTTTTTGAAAGTGCCATTACAAGACAAACCATAATTAATATTTTTACAGCGTAGCTTTTTACATTTAAAAAAAATACGGTGACCAAACCTATTCCTAAAAAATGGGCACATGCAAGTGGCTCAGCAAATACAGACACAATTCTTTTTAATCTTACGCCCAAATCATACGTGTAAAAATTGATAAAATTATATGCCTTTTGTCCATTTGATTTATTTTGCCAAAATTTATCATAACCTATTTTTATCCAAACCTCATCTGTAAAGCTATAAAAAAATAATCCAAATATACATACTAATACGCAACAAATTAAAATAAAGTCCAAAAGCTTTTTTAAATTTTGTTTGGAGTTTAACTTTATTGATTTTCCATAGTAGTAGCAAAAAAATATCAAAGCGATCTGTCTTAATGCTACTAACCCAATTTTAATGGAATTAGATTTTACAATATTAAAAGCGACAAGAATTACAAATAGTACAAAAAACATATCTTTTTTTTTAATTTCCTTAATTCTATTTTGAACAAAATAAACCATACCTACAATATAAACCACCATCTCTTTAGCTAAAATAATGCCTACCGTTTCTGTAGAATTTAAATATGGTGCAAAAATAACCAATATAATATTTTGAAAAACAGTAAAGAGAATAAAATAATATATTGATTCCGTAGAAGGGGTTAGAATAAAATATATTGAAAACACCACTATTATTCCAAACAAAAAAGTTCCAATTTGGGTTAAACTAACTACCAAAAAGGAAACCATTATAAATATTGCTAATCCTATAATATAGTTTAAATTTTTTCGTGTACACATAATTTTTCTATTTACTAAGTAATCGCATACTTATCTGTTGCCACATTTCAACAATTTATTTCTGCTTTATTTAATATATCTAATTCTTTATCTTCCTCACTTGTATTAGGGACAACTTGAATTTCAATTAATGTTAAATCCGTATAGGCGATAATAGTACACTTGCATCCGACACCTATTTTAACCACATCACCTGTTTTTATCTTTTTTTCATCTCCATCAACTATAGCTTTTCCTGTACCTGCAACAATATTCCAAATCTCATTTATAAACTCACGGCCATGAAATTTTATTTTTTTACCTTTTTTTATAATGACTTTTTGTACCATGGCCTCTGGAAAGATATCTATCACTTCATATTTCCCTGTAGAATCCTTGTCAAAGCTATTATCCGAGTTGATTTTTTCTACATATGGCTTTATGTAACTGCTACGTTCTTTATCGGATATGAGTATCCCATTGTTACTGATAGCAACAACCATATTTTTACATCCCATACATATGACTGGGATATTTAATTCATTTACTACGTTGATATTTTGGCAAGTATCATCTAAAGCAACAATTCCTTTTGTACATTCTTCCATGACATCTGTCACCATATCCCATGTTCCAATATCTTTCCACTCTCCAAAATATCTCATCACCTGAATGCTTGATTCTTTCTCTGCCACTGCGTAATCAAAGCTAATTTTTGTAAGTGTTCCATACTTTAAATATAAATCACTATAATCCGTAAATTCCACCATTCCATGAGCTTTATCTAGTATATATCCCAACTTAAATGCAAATATACCGGCGTTCCACAACGCTCCTTGCTCTATATACTGCTCTGCTTTTTTTCTATCTGGTTTTTCTTTAAATGCTTTTACCAGGCTAATTTCTTCTTTGCAGGTTGGAATAATATAGCCATACTTTTCGCTCGGATACGTCGGCTCTATTCCTAAAAGTGTAAGTTTTGCCGTTTCCTCTTTGACTATCGTTTCTAACCTTTTAACAGCTTGATAATAAGTCTCATCAACATATGGGTCTACAGGACATACAACCACACTATCTTCTTCTGACACACCTTTTTTATCTTTTAAGTATGCTGCCGCAAGGGCAATAGCTGGAAATGTATCTTTTCTACATGGTTCAACGCATACTGATACTTTGCTTCCTAATTGGTTTTTAATCAATTCGACCTGTGGCTTTCCTGTAGCTATTACTATCTGCGCATTTTTATCAACAGATATTATTTGTCGGTATGCACGCTGAACCATTGATTCATAGTTACCGTTTTTATCATTAAAAAGTCTTACAAACTGTTTACTTCTTATATCATTGGAAAGAGGCCATAATCTCTTTCCACCTCCACCTGAAAGCAAAATTACATTCATATACTTATCTACTCCGATAATTAAAATCTGTAACTATTCTAGCTGGATTATCATATCTATGATGTTATCACGTTTTTTAATTTAAAACCGATATATAAGCATTTCTGACACGTTCTGCTTTTACTTCCAATGAGAAATCCTTTTCACCTATTTCTTTTGACGCTATGCTGTATTTTCTTAACATATTGGAATCATCAGCCATTTTTAAAATTAACTGTTTAAGGTCTTTAACATTTCCGGCATGAAATCTAAGTGCATTTACCCCTTCCACAGCTACGTCATCCATTGCATAAATATCCGATGCAATTATAGGCAACTCATACATAAGTCCTACTTGCACAACACCGCTTTGCGTTCCTTCTCTATACGGCAAAACTAATACATCGGCAGACGAAAAATATATTTTTTCCATATTATAAGGGACAAAGCCAAAATCGACTTTTGCCCCTTTTTTCACTACTTCATCAGCTAACTTTCTATATTTATCTTCATCAACCCTATGAAAAGCTCCTGCTGCTAGAAGAAAAATCCTACTGTTAATATCTTGTGCTTGTGAAATCGCACTCATTAAAGTATCAAGTCCTTTTGAAGGTCTTATTGTTCCATAATACAAAAATACTATTACATCATTAGGAATTCCAAGTTTTTTTCTAGCTGTTTCTTTTTCTATTCTTTTATAATCCGGCTTATAACAGAATCCTTTTGTAATAATTGAAATTGGCGTAGTTGCAGAATAATATTTTCGAAACTCATCGGCTGCTTCCTTTGTGTGAAGCAAAAGCCTGTCTGCCCTTTTATATATCGCATTTAATGCTTTCATTTCCAAAAATCTGTTATCAAACGGAATCACATCATGAACCGTAATGACAACTTTAGCTTTCTTTTTAAGCATAGCGACATATAGCCATTCAATCCACGGTAAAGAAAACCATTGCAAATGAACAATATCATATTCATTTTTCTTTAAAAACTTAGTTAATTCTTTTAATGATTTTAAATAGTTGAAAGTTTTGTTTACTATATTTCCCTCATATGCACCGTGAAAACCATAATAAATATTAACTGTATATTTTTTTTCAGATGGAAGTTCTGTAGTATCTGCTAAATAAGTATCAACTTTAACTTCATCTGAATTAATAAGTTCTGCCAACGCCAAGGTTTCTCTTCCAACTGTTTTTCCAAACTGATCTACAAACAACACTTTCATCTTTTTTCTGATACCTGACTTTCTATATCCGCATCTACTATCTCTTCACCGCTTCTCCCCATGAGCTGCTCCTTGCTTTTCTCACTCAGTCCGTTGCTTGCTTCTGCGCACATATCACATGTACTGCACCTGTCAAGCTCTTCCTTCGTCACCCTGCCGTCCCGGTAATCACGGCAGATCCTGTTCTCATACATGCTGTACGGCTTGTCCGTGAACAGGCTCTTCACCTTGTGCTT
>CANRAZ010000030.1 GCA_947628705.1 uncultured Lachnospiraceae bacterium
AACGGATGGACGATTTACACCGAGGACGGCTCCATGTCAGCACAATGGGAGGTTCAGATAGCCGTAACCGAGGACGGTTATGAGCTGTTATCATGGTAACGCCTGAAAATTATGAGCGTTTCTGAAAGGGGCTTTCCCGAAAACAGGCTGAAAAAACGTATTGGCGTTAATTAAACATTTTTAAGCAGGTCATTAAACACGAGGCTGTTTCCATGCATGAACTGTCAATAACAAAAAGTCTTGTAAAAACGGTGCTTTCACGTTTTGATGATAAAACCATGAAAGCGGTTAAATCAGTCACTCTCGTTCTGGGCGGAATGTACGACTACGAAGAGAAGTGGCTTCAAAGGTATATGGACGAGCTTTCCGTCGGGACTCCCCTCGAAGGAGCCGGACTTTGCGTCAAAAAGGTTCCGGTGACCTTTAAGTGCAGAAGGTGCGGCTTTATATTCCCAATGGATCTTAAAGGCAGCGGCAGCGTGGCTTGCAGGCAGTGCGGAAGTCTTGAATATGACATGCATACAGGAAGAGAATTCTATGTGGAAAGCATGGAGGTAGAAGACAAATGAAAAAAATCGTATGCCGGCATCTTGACCTGAAAAAAATCCATGAAAGCGGTCAGGTCCTTCTGGGCTGGACACGGCTGGACGAGGGAAAATACAGCATAGTAAGTTCAAATCACAAGCTGACTGCCACGCAGACAGAGGACGGGGCGGTTTTTGAGTGCGCTCCGGAGGAAGAGAGCTACTGGGAGCATTATTTCGACCTAGAAACGGATTACGGCGAAATAGAAAAGGCCTTTCCTGCCGATGATTATCTTGCGCGGGCGCTTGATTACGGCAGGGGAATCAGAATTTTAAATCAGGATTTATGGGAGACTGTAATTTCCTTTATTGTGAGCCAGAATAACAATATTCCGAGAATTACAGGCTCGCTTGAAAGGATAAAAAACGGAAGGGAGTTTTTCCCCGACAGCGCCGAGCTTTATCTGGAAAGGGAAAGGCTTTCGAATTGCGGCCTGGGTTACAGAGACCGATATCTTATTAACCTTTTGGAAGAACTTCACGAAGAAAGAAGGAGCTTGAAATTCAGCGATGACATGGCGGCTGCGTATAAAGAGCTTACCGATATCTGCGGAATAGGGGCGAAGGTCGCGAACTGCATATTGCTTTTCGGAATGCACCGCATGGAGTGCTGTCCTGTTGACACATGGATGAAAAAAATATTTGAAAAACGTTACGGCGGAGAAGCGCCTGCATGGGTGAAAAATGAAAATGCAGGATATTACCAGCAGGTAACCTTTTATTATGAGAGAAACGGCGGCGGAGGAAGCAGATGAGACTGAGAAACGTCCCGGGGGCAAGAGATGAAATTGCATCGAACAGGTTTGTTGTGCATGACCCAAGGGAATTAAAAGGAAAATGGAAAGAAAAATTTGGAAACGACCGCCCGATACACGTTGAAATCGGTATGGGTAAGGGGCAGTTTATTCTTAAACTCGCCGCACTTAATCCGGACATCAATTACATTGGAATAGAAAAATTTTCCTCCGTGCTTATCAGGGCAGTTGAAAAACAGGAGGAGGCGGAGCTGCCCAACTTGGTTTTTCTGCGTTTTGACGCAGAGGATATTGAAGATATATTCGACGAAAATGAGGTGGACAGAATCTACCTTAATTTTTCGGATCCGTGGCCGAAGGAAAGACATGCAAAAAGAAGGCTCACAAGCACGAGGTTTCTTGGACGGTATATAAAATTTTTAAAGCCGGAGGGCTATGTCGCTTTTAAAACGGATAATAAGGAGCTTTTTGACTTTAGCCTTGAACAGGTAAAGGAAGCCGGGTGGAGGCTTGAGGAGGTTACCTTTGATCTGCATAACAGCGAGTTTGCCGAGGGGAATATAATGACGGAATATGAGGAACGGTTTTCCGCAAAGGGCAATCCGATATTCCGGCTGGTGGGATATCCGCCTGCACGTTAAGCCTGACTGCCTTTTGAAAATTCGCTGTCAACGCATCGGCCGGTCAGTTGGCGGTTTTGATATTTCAATCTATTGCCGCTTTATTTTCAGGCTTTTAAGATAGTCTTTTTGTTCAGCCGTGATCCTGTAACTTTCGACTGCCTTCTGAACGGTTTTATTATGGACCCAGACGGGCAGTCTTTTTTCCTCAAGATAAGGCAATATCACATCATACTGCTTTGCAAGCGCTGTTGCAAAGTACCACGCGATTATCATATTCACATAATATTCCTCCGAGCGAATCTGCGCAACTGCTTTGGCCTGCTCAGGACGGAAATCGCTATCCAGATAAAACTTTAAAAGCATTCCGATTGCAAAACGCATGGTATAAGGTCTGTCGGAAGCGAGCCAGACATTTATTTCGTTAATCAGCTTATCTTTATTTTTTCCGAAGATTTTCGGACTTATCGTGTCGCAGACGGCCCAGTTGTCCACATAGGGAAGGAAACGGTTTATTTCTGCAAGGCAGGTTTCATAGTCCTTAATCTGCTCTATAATATATCCGTGCAAAGCATTTTCCTCATGGTAATAGTGAGGCAGGTCGTTAAGGAATTGCATGGCGTTTTCCGTTCCCATTGAATCACCGAGCGTAAATTTTGTGCTTTCCGATTTTGCGATGACTTCGTTACTTTCGAAGGTTTTGCGGCTGTCGCTTTTACTGCTTACAGGCTTCTTTTTGTTTGTTTCTTTAGCTGTTTCCTTCGCCAGCTTTCTTAAATCGGGAATTCTTACGCCGATGAACCTTTCAGGCGGAACTGTTGGAATGAGTTTTGAATTGAATTCCTTATATTTTAAATCCTGAAGCTCAAAGAGCCTTGCTCTGATTTCATCTGTGGTTTTCATAAATCGCTCCGTATCCGGTGTCTTGCTGTACAGCGTACAATCTTGAGTCTGTGAGGTTTTCAGTAGCATCGCTTTCATGCTTTAACCGGATTTATTTTTTTCAGCCGTATCCGTCCTCTTTTCGGATGCGCATATGTCCGAAGTAATGAGGTAACCGTTGCCTAACGCCATTATCAGGAAGAAAATAGGAGTGGTTGCCGACTGCGCAATATTTACAAAGCTTTGGGTAAAGTAAGTAAATATCGGAATAAGGTAAATCAACACTTTTCGGTCAGCGGCGGCACGTCTGTAAAGCCTGGATAAAAGGCTGACTACCAAAAGCATGTACGCGGCGAAGCCTAATATCCCTGAAGTGACAAGGTATTCCAAGGGTTCGCAGTGTACATTGTCGTAGGTAACGCCGGTTATGCTAATCATTTCATTGTAATATTTGGAATTATAAACCGTCCATACGGTTTCAGGCCCGTAGCCAAAAAATTTACGGAAAAGCGAGAGCCTTCCGAAATCGCTTACCGCAAGCCGCCAGATAAATCCGCGATAGCTTCCGAATTCGTCAGGGAAGGGGAAAAAAACAAAAGCCGCAACAAAAACCGCCAGAATGGCGACAACCAGTACAGCCGTGGTAATTAACCGCGCACGGCTGCCGAACAGAGGCCTGTCGTCTGTTTTGTCCCTGCTTTGTCCGGTAATAAACCTGATAATGAGGGAAATTACCCCAAGGACGGCAAAAATTGTAAGCATATATGCGGTATGCTCAGTAAAAAAGGCAGTTGCTCCCTGACTCGGACGTATATCTGCGCCCCTGTCTCTTAAAAAATGCGCCGCCGCAAGAATGAGATATGCGCCGAGACTCCCCCACGCAAAGGCTTCTGGGAGCCGTTTGGCTTCAGAAATCAAAATTCCGCCGCAGGCCAGCATTATAACAAGTCCTGCCAGAACTCCAATATAAACACTGTCGCTGTTTCCGGCGATTGCGCCTGCAAATCCTGCGGCAATGAACAAGCCGTAGGCCAGACGTTTGGAAGCCTGTTTTTCCGAAATATAAAGATATACCGTCAGCGGAAGCACAATGGAAAGATAGCTTGCATATATGTTACGGTTGCCAATGGTTGAAATCATTCTGTGAACGCTTGCAACAGTAACGCCTTTATACATTCCAATCGGATCCCACGTCAGGTACTGGCAAATGGCAGTCAGGCTTACAAATGCGCCTATAAACACGAGAAGCTTGATAAGTGCGTCAGAATTATTGCAGTATTTACGCGCAAAGAAAAAAATCACAAAATAGGCAATAAAGTTTGAGAGTCCGTGATATCTTGCGCTGTCGCCGAGAAGAGCTGATACGGGATAATCGGAAAAAAGCGTTGACAAGGCGGATATTATCAGAAAAGCCAGCATTGCAAAATCAGTAACAGATAATTTTTTTATAAGCGGATTAAAATTTGTCAGGGCATCGTCATCGTAGATAAAGCTTACAATCATAAAAAAGAATGCCGCAATTGAGACTATAATAAAAAACAGCCATTTTTCCTGAGAAATATTAAAATACATATTTACGAAAAACAATGGCAAAACCGTAAAAATCAGTGCGAAGTAATACCAGAAAACATTGTATCTGAATTTCTCAGGAGAACTCATCGTTGCGATTCCTTTCTGTCGCTTTGGGTAATTCAAAAGCATTTATTGAAGTATATCACTATATGGGAAAAAAAGCAAAACAATCAGACGCCGATGCGCTCGGTACAAACTCCTTTTTATGATTCAACGGACGGCGAGTTGTTGTCCCTGTCTGCTGCAAAACGGCGGACATAAATCGAACTCACACCGTTTTGATTTAAGGACTTTCGATTTAAGGACTTCTTAATAATTTTATGATATAACAGATTACAGAAAGGAGTTGTCAGAAATGTATAAGAGAATGATTCTGAGAGATCTGAAAAGGAAGAAGACGATGAACATCATATTACTTCTCTTTGTGGTGTTGTCGGCGATGTTTACTGCAAGCAGCGTGAATAATATAGTAGCTGTAGAGGGCGGACTTGACCATTATTTTGAAAAAGCCGGTATGGCGGACTACTACATTTTGTCGCACAAAAGCAATGGCAATGATTCCGTTGAGGAGCTGCTCAAAAACAGCAAAAATGCAAAGTCGTACCGGAAGGACGATGTGGTTTACACATCAGAGGACAATTTCAAACGCAGCGGAAAAAAAATCATGGAATACTCAAGTGTTTCAATGGTGCAGTCGCTAAGCAATTCAGATTTCAATTTTTTTGATAAAAATAATAATGTCGTCAAAAATGTTGAACCGGGAAAAATGTACATCGCAGGAGCAATTCCAAACAGATCAAATTTGCAGGTCGGCGACAAATTTACGCTAAGCATAGGCGAAATAAACATGGAATTTGAGTTTGCAGGCGTTCTGAAAGATGCTCTGTTTGGCTCTGAAATGATGGGCAATCCGAGAATGCTTGTAAGCAATGAAGATCTCACAAAAATTGCAAGTGACGACTATGTGAAACAGTATAATTCGGGAAGTGTTTACTACATCAAAACTGATGATTTATCTGCATTGCAATCAGAAACGGCAGATGCGGAAAACGTCTATCTTGCTATAGACAACGAAACAGTGAAACTGACTTATTTTATTAATATGATCATTGCAGTGATAATTCTTATCGTCAGCGTCGGTTTGATCATCGTGTCGTTTGTGGTACTCCGCTTCACGATCGGTTTCACAATTGCAGAGGAATTTCGTGAGATAGGCGTTATGAAAGCAATAGGCCTGAAAAATACTCCAATACGTTTGCTGTATCTTGCAAAATATTTCTGCATTGCCGTTGCGGGAGCTTTTATCGGTTATTTTCTTAACATTCCTTTCGGGAAAATGCTGATTGCAAGCGTCAGTGAAAATATGGTTCTTGAAAACCGCAATTCTGTGATGCTCGGAGTTTTCTGCTGTATAGCAGTAGTCGTCATCATACTGTTTTTCAGTTGGAATTGCACGGGAAAAATCAAGAAGCTCTCGCCTATCGACGCAGTTCGCAGCGGACAGACAGGTGAACGCTTCCATAAAAAAAGCATTCTGCATCTTGGCAAAACAAGAATGAAAAGCACTGCATTTCTTGCGATAAACGACGTATTCAGCCAGCCGAAACAATTTTCCATAATCACGGCAATTTTCACAATATGCACGGTTTTTGTTATGGTACTGTCCGTTACGGCGAATACTCTTGGCAGTGAAAAAATGCTGAAATTACTCGGAATAACAAAAAGCGACGTCTATTTTATAGATTCAAAAAGAATTACCGACGTCATATCAGGTGCAAAGAATGTCAATGAAACCAAACAGGAAATTTCCGATATACTTGCGGAAAATAATATGCCGGCATCTGTTTACATGGAGGAATGGTATAACCTGTCCGTCACGGCAAACGGTGAAAAATACAAGATAAATTTTGTCTGGTGTGATGACACGGAAACTACCGATTACGCATATACAGAGGGCGCTGCGCCAATGTATGAAAATGAAATTGCGCTGACGGAATTTTTAGCTGAAAAAATGGGTGTAAAAATTGGTGATACTTTGATTATCGGCATTGACGGCGAAGACAAGGAATTTATTGTTACAGCGCTTTTTCAAAGTATTATGCAGACGGGGAATGTCGGCAGATTCTGTCAGAAATTTGAAATTCCCAATAAATTATTAACGGGTGCCGTCGGATATCAGATAAATTTTGACGACAATCCCGATGAAAAAACAATTTCCGAACGTATAGAAAAATTAAAAGATATTTTTGACAACAAGAAAAATATTTACGATACACGCGGATTTATAAATGTTATAACAGGCGTTTCCGACACCCTGAAAAGTGTAAGAGACCTTGTATTGCTCATCTCTTTGATCGTAATTATTTTAATAGCAGTACTTATGGAGCGTTCATTTATTTCAAAGGAAAAAGCCGAAATCGCGCTGATGAAAGCGATAGGAATAAAAAACGGTGCAATTATGACACAGCACACAGGAAGATTTTTAATTTCGGTAATTTTAGCGCAAATAATTGCTGCCGGACTATGCGTGCCGCTGCTTATATTGCTTATAGATCCGATTTTTTCAACAATGGGAGCAACGGCAGGTATCGAGTATCAATTTAACGTTGTTGAGCAGTTTGTCATTTATCCGCTTATCATCACTGCGGCAGTCGTCATCAGTACATTTCTGACGGCGGTCTGCACAAGGACAATTAAAGCGTCCGATACGGCAAATATCGAATAAACAGGAGGAATTATTATGAACACTGTACTTGAAGTAAGAGATTTGTGCAAAACGTATATTGTCAACAAACGGCAGAACAATGTGCTGCGGAATGTGAGCTTTACCGTAAACGAAGGAGAAATGATAGGCATAATGGGGCCGTCGGGTTCCGGGAAATCCACACTGCTCTACACCGTTTCCGGAATGGACAAAATGACTGCCGGAGAGGTTTTCTTTTGCGGAAAAAACATGTCTGCTATGCCTGAAAAGGAACTCGCAGCAGTGCGTCTTGAGGATATGGGATTTATTTTTCAGCAAATGTACATGATGAAAAATCTTTCTGTTCTGGACAATATTATTCTTCCGGCAGTAAAATCTGCAAAAAATCGTGAGAGTAATAAAAAAATTGAACAGCGCGGACGAGAGCTTATGAAGCGTCTCGGCATTGAGGAAATTGCAGGGAACGATATCAACGAGGTTTCAGGCGGACAGCTGCAGCGCGCGTGTATCTGCCGCAGCATGATTAATCATCCAAAAATCATTTTTGCGGACGAGCCGACAGGTTCTCTTAACCGTGCGTCTTCGGAGGAGGTTATGGAAGAACTGACAAAGCTTAACGCAGACGGCACAACAATGATGATTGTTACCCATGACGTAAAGGTTGCCTCAAGGTGCGGAAAAGTCCTGTTTATCGTTGACGGAAACATCAAGGGAGATTATACTGTTGACAGCAGTGCAAATTCGCGTGACAGAGAACGTTCACTGAATCACTGGCTCATGGAAATGGGGTGGTAAAGTGGTAGATATTCTTCTTGTTGAGAATAATGAAGAAATATGCAGTTTGCTTGCCGATTTTCTCCGTGCAGAAAATTATACGGTGAGTATTGCGAAAAGCGGTGAAAAAGCCTTGTCCCTGTATGAAAAATATGGGGCAAGGCTTGTCCTGCTTGACATCAATCTTCCGGGCATGGACGGCTTTTCGGTGTGTAAAAATATGCGTAAAAATGACAATGTACCGATAATTATTTTGACTGCAAGGACTGAAAGAGATGACAAGCTGAACGGAATTTTACTTGGTGCGGACGATTATATTGAAAAGCCGTTTGACATTGAAATTCTGATTGCAAAAATCAAGGGTATTTTTAAACGCAGACTTGCCCGTGACATGATCTCGGACGGTGATATTACGCTGAATATTTCGGACGGAACGGTTACAAAAAACGGTATACGGACAGAGCTTTCGGCAAAGGAATTTGAACTTCTGCAAATTCTCATGCAGAATAAAGGACAGACGCTCAGCAAGGATCTCCTGTTCAATCGTATATGGGGAATTGACAGTGAATCAGAAATGCAGACCTTGACTGTTCACATAAAATATCTTCGTGAAAAAATTGAAAATGACCCGAAAAATCCGCAAAAAATCATTACTGTCTGGGGAAAAGGCTACAGGTGGACTTGATGAAAAACTATGATAAGATTTTTATATGGATAACTTTTTTATTTTCTGCAATTTTGATTCTGATAAATTTATTTTTTCCTAAAAATATGACAAACAGTACGGGTATTTTCAAAATTGAAACAAACAGGATTTTACAGGAAATTTCAGATGAAAAGGAAATAAATCTTAACGGTTACCAGACGATTTCAGGCGTTTACGAGTGCATCGGCGACGGTTTTTATTCTTCTGAAAATCCTTGTGTTTTTCGTGAAATTCACGGAAAACTTTATCGGATTGAATACAGGGAAATTACGCAAAAAAACAGCCGTGTTTTACAATTTGTAAATATTATGGCAATACTTTTATTTGTGATATTGTTTTTGGCATTATTATATATCAGACAGACAATGATAAAGCCGTTTAACGAGATTAGCGAGCTCCCATATATTCTTGCAAAAGGAAATCTCACTGCGCCGCTGAAAGAAACAAAATCACGCTATTTCGGGAAATTTATCTGGGGACTGGACATGCTCCGTGAGGAACTGGAAAATTCACGTCATCGCGAAATGGAGCGTGCCAAACGCGAAAAAACGGCAATGCTTTCCATTTCTCACGATATAAAGACACCTCTTTCAGCAATCAAATTATACGCCAAGGCAATTGCCGGAAATCTGTATTCAGATACGGAAAAGCAGCGTGTTTCTGCGGAAAATATCAATACTAAAGCAGACGAAATCGAACATTATGTCAGCGATTTGATAAGTAAACTCAACGGTGATTTTATGGAATTTCATACTCAGCAGAGAGAAGAATATGTTTCCGCTGTAATCCACAGAATATACGCATATTATTCGGACAAACTGAAAATTTCAGGGACGGATTTTGTGATAAAGCCTTATGCCGACTGTTTAATTTCCTGTGACCCTGAACGTCTGGAAGAAGTTTTACAGAACATTATGGAAAATGCAATAAAATACGGTGACGGAAAATCTATATGTATTGTAATTTCAGACGAAGAGGATTGTAAGCTGATTACAATTTCTAACAGCGGAAATACTTTGCCTGATATGGAAATTTCGCACATTTTCGATAGCTTCTGGAGAGGTTCAAATGCAGAAAAGGTAAACGGGAACGGATTGGGACTGTACATCTGCCGGAGATTGATGAATGAAATGAATGGAGATATTTATGCAGAAATTCAGAAAAATATGTTTTGTATCACAGTTGTGTGCCGTAAAATAGTTTGACAATAGCAAGACCGGCTTATGTGCGGCTTTTGGGCGCTTGGTTCGGTCAATTCGCACAGCGTATTGCCGTCTACAGAAAAAATACGGACGCCCATGTAAAAAATGAAAAATCTCTTGAGCTTTTCCTTGGGTCAAGGTGTATTTTTTATGAACCTCCGAACGCCGTATTGCAATTCGCCATACAAAATGGTACAATCAAAAGCAAAGTAGGTGCTTACTGTGGCGGCGAAAAGCACAAATGCAACGCCTCGTGTTCAGCCGTAAATCAAACGGAAGGCAGAGGCCGAAGTTTCCTGCAAGGGACGGCTTGACTGACGAGCAGTTTAACGCCATTACGGAAAAAGGCTGTAATCAGGAAAAAGGCGGTTCTGACATATAATTAAAAATATTAATTCGGGAGGCGGTATGATGCAGGCTATGGTCATAAAGGAAGAAAATTACTTTGAATTTATGGAAAACACGGCGGTTCCGTACCTTTTAGAGCGTAAGACGGAGCACAGTCTTGAGAGCAGGGACGGCGAAAAGAAGCTTTTTTACGTTAAGTATATGGCGGATGCTCCAAAAGGAGTTGTTGTTATTTCGCACGGATTCACTGAAACCGCTGAAAAATATCAGGAGATTATTTATTATTTTCTTAAAGAACAGTATCACGTCTACATTTCCGAGCATTGCGGTCACGGAAACAGCTATCGGATGTCCGAGGATTTATCGCTTGTTCACGTAGACAGCTTTAAGCGTTATATAAACGATATTTTAACTGTAGCCAATATTGCAAAAAAAGAGAATAAGGAGCTGCCGATGTTCCTATATGCGCATTCAATGGGAGGCGGCGTTGCGGCGGCTTTGCTGTCCAAGGAAAAAAAGCTGTTTAAAAAAGCGGTTCTGTCTTCCCCGATGATTCGTCCGCAGACCGGAAATGTTCCGTGGCACGCTGCAAAAATGGTTGCAGTCTTTTTTTGCAGAACCGGAAAAAGCAAGGAATATGTGCTTGGCGGACATCCGTTTGACGGAAAGGAAACCTTTGAGGACAGCGCCTCCTCCTGCTTTGAACGTTTTGAGTTCTATCAGAGGAGAAGAAATTCCGAGGTCCTTTATCAGATGAGTTCTCCGTCTTACGGCTGGCTTAGGGCGGCTGCGGAACTGGAGAAATATCTTTTAAAGGAGGCATGGCAGAGAATTGAAACGCCGATTATTGTTTTTCAGGCCGAAAATGATGCCTTTGTATGCCCGGAGCAGCAGTCGCAGTTTGTTTTGAAAATCAATCGGGCAGGAAACACCCAAGCGGAGCTTATAAAGGTGCCGGGGACAAAGCATGAGATTTTCAATTCATCTTCCGAGGTTCTGGAAGGCTACTGGGAAAAAATATTCAGTTTCTTTGAGGATATGCAGCGGTAAACGTCAGACCGGTTTATATGGGACTTTTCAAGTAACATGATATAGTTTCTTGGGGTGATTTCTTGAGTGATGTAGAAATGAAAAGGGTTTTTTAAAAACAAAATTATAATAGTAATGAGTGCATATTTTTCTGTCGTTTTTTGTTGTCGTCTTTATGGTTTTACTTTAAGTTTCTATATTGACTTATAAATACTTCCAATATATAATATAGGCAGTAACAGATATTTAGGACTTATAGGACCTGTAGGGCTTATAATTGTTCAGGTAAACACAAGGAGGAAAATTTATGATTCAACGTGTAAAATCCACAATTTGCGTTATCACTACTGTTGTGATAATGTGTACGTTCTTTGTAGCAACTGCTTTTGCAATGACCTTTTCGTTTGTGCCGCAGAGTACTATTTACACAACGTCCACTGGAACTTATTACTCAAAAGAACAAGTTTATGGACATGAGAGCCAAGAAGCGGGGTGTACATTGTCCTTTTCTGTGGTTGTCCCGAAGAACACAATGGCTGGTCTTCTTACAGTCCGTGCAGTATTACAGAAACAGTCATCCACAGGGGCATGGTTGCCTGTAAGAACAATAGATGTTGAAGTGGACTTAAATAATACCTCTAGTCAGGAGTTAAAGTATGTCAAAGGAGAAGATAGCAAATTCGCTGATTTGACTAAGGGTGCAAATTATAGGGTACAATATAAAATTTTAGAATATACAGGAAATACAAAGTTGTCTCTGAACAATCTTAGCTATGATCTGAATTTTGTTGTAGGTTAAATAACAGGTGTATTAATGAAAAAGCTTTACATTGTTAAATCATTAATAAAAGACTGGTTTACGTCACAGCTGCCTTACACGGCAGCTGTGATGGTTGTGTTTATACTGTCGTTTATTGCCATGTTTTTTGTCGCTACAAAGGTGGCAACGGAATACCTTGAGGACACTTCACAGGAAAACATATATTACAATGAACTTGCCGTCGGCATGGGCGATGAAGACGGTTTTTATGCTGAGCAAGTCATTATTTTAAACAGTGAATTTTATGATGAGTATCTTAAATTAAACCTTCCGTCTTTAACTGCAAATGCCAAAGTCCAAGGAGTGCTGCAATATACAGAAAAAAACGGCAGTAAGCTTGAAGGGACTGACGCATGCGTACTTGCCTGTTTCCCGGTCTTTTCCAAGGAACAGCAGGACAGGTATGGCGTGGTAAAGCACTTGCTGAATTATTATGATTATGAAATAACAAAGGGCAGAGACCTTACAGAAGAAGACCTTTGCTCCGGTTCGTACAAGGCAGTTGCCCCTGAGGGATATGCGCTTGATGTAGGTGATGTTATCTCGTGCTTCGGGCATGAAATAGAAATAGTAGGTCTGAACAAGCCGAGTCCGTACAGTGTAAGGAAAAACGGGCACATTGTTATTCCTTATGGTTTTGCCGATGAGTGTATGGCAGATGGGATTTATGGGGAGGACGTGTTTCAGTATGAAATTGACGAGGCATACGAATATGGAGCAAAGCCTGAAAATAATGTATATGTACCTACGGGTTCCTACATAAGCGGATTGACACAGGTACATATGAGGCTTGGGTTATCTGAAAAACCGGAACTTGTGTCATATCCTGCATTTCTTGAATTAACCGTAAACAGTTTCGTGTTTGAAGAAAGGGTTAACGAAAGTCAAAAAGAGGGACTTGCTAAGCTTCTGGGTATCACGGTTGATGACTTTGGCAACGGCTATGATTGGTTTTATCATGAGGTAGTGGAGAATTTTAACGGACATGTTTATAAAGAATGCATAATCGCCGGCATTTTCTGTGCTTTAAATGTTCTGATGATAATAATGTTTTTAAGCTCGCGCAACATTAAATCCTACAGGATATACAGAATGTATGGATGTTCAGGCGCAGGCATATTTGCAATTAACTTTATTTCACTTATGCTGGTAGTACTGTTTACTCTCGTGATTTCCATGCTTTTATGCAAACCGGCGATGCTGCTGTTTTCCGGTATAAATGACAGTTATGAGTTCAGACCAAAATGCGTGCTGATTACTTCGGCTGTTCTTGCGGGCATTTCGTTTGCGGCATGTATTCCCGCCGCGATCTCAGCAGCAAGAAAATCACCGATTGACTGACAAAAGGAGACAAAACCATGATTGAGCTAAAAAATATTGTCAAAACCTACTACCCTCAGAAATCCACCGAGGTCAAGGCTTTAAAAGGAGTGGATTTAAAGATAGAAAAGGGAGAGATGGTCGCTATTATGGGCGTGTCAGGCTCGGGTAAATCTACTCTTTTGCACATATTAGGCTGCCTTTCCAAGCCTACAGACGGAAAATATTTCCTTGACGGAGAAGATATGAATGAGGCAAAAAGAAAGCAGGTTTACAAGATAAGAAATGAAAAGATAGGCTTTATTTTTCAGGATTATGGGCTAATAGAGGATAAAAGCGTTCTTGAAAATGTGATGTATCCGCTGGCATTTTCTAAAAACGTAAAATTCTTAAAGATGAAAAAAACAGCACAGAAAGCGATAGCAGATGTCGGAATATCGGAGCTTGCAAGGAAAAAGGCGTCAAAACTTTCAGGAGGCCAGAAACAGCGTGCGGCTGCGGCAAGAGCGATAGTTAACGATCCGGACATTATACTTGCCGATGAACCGACCGCGGCGCTTGACAGCAAAACAGCCGACGAAGTAATGGCGCTGCTTAAAAGGCTTAATGAAAAAGGAAAGACGATAATAGTGGTGACCCATGACAAACGTATTGCCGATATGTGCCAAAAGACGTACGTCATTACCGACGGCTGCATTAAGGAGGATACTCAATGAAGTTCCTCTGGATGTTGAAAAACGAATTTAAAAGCAGTAAGCTGTCGGCTTTTTTGATTTTTGCGGAGGGTGTTTTTATTCTCGTTTGCTTTTGCATATGTATCTCTTTGTCTGTTGACACTCTTTCGGCAGCCGTATATTTCCATTCTGGATTTGACGGCAATTCGGTAAAGGCGGCATTTAAAAGCGCGGACATGGATGAATATAAAGAAGCGTTTGCCTCTGATGAAATCGACCTTGCGGTATATGTTAATTACTATTTTGCACAGGGAAAGGACGGTTCAACCGTTTTTATGGGCTCCTACAGCGAAAGTGCATTCACAGAGCTCAACCTGTCCTACAGCGGCAGCCCTGTTGACATAAATAAAGACTATGGCGGCGCTGTGCCGGCAATGGTTTCAAGAACTCTTTCCAAACAGTATAAAACGGGTGAAACCTACGATATTGGCGGCGTACAGGTATACGTATGCGGAAAGCTCAACGACAAAAACCTGTGGATGATGTCTTCGGAATTTACGGGCGAAAATTTCTTTATGTGCTACGATAAAGACGGACGGCTTTCTGCTCTCGAAAAATCGGCTGTCGGCTGCGGATTCTTTACAACGCAGAAGGGAAGGCCGATTGAAGGCCTTATTAATTCGCTGAATTCAAATGAACTTGTAAACGGAGCTTACGAATTTGATTGGAGAAATAAAATGTCGGAGGACTTTGACAGGCTTTCAGGAAACCTTATCATAGGGATTCTTGTGTTTTTGATATCCGCAGTGGGCTTTTGCGCTAACAATGTTCTTACGATTAAGAAAAATGAAAGAGACTATTATTGTCAGATGTGTACGGGTCAGAAAAAATCGTCGATTATTTTACTTTTTGCTGCCAGAATGGCTGTATGTTTAATTGCAGGAGTTATTGCAGTCATTATTTTCAGCAAAAGGCTCAACACGTATTTCGGAGAAGAAATTATAACGTCTGTCAATCTTTTGGCGGCGTCAGGACTGTGCGTGTTTCTGTGTTTGATTTCATCGCTGCCGCTGCTTTTAAACGCTTTTAACGTTGAAAAGCAGTAAAATTCAAAAAATTAAAAAAGTACTTGCATTTTACAGAATTATGGCATATAATATCCATTGTTCTCCGTAAGCGGGTAAATTTGAACAGCAAAATGCACCGCTAGCTCAGTTGGTAGAGCACCTGACTCTTAATCAGGGTGTCCAGGGTTCGAGCCCCTGGCGGTGCATTCAAAGATCTTTTTTGACGGCCTTGACCGTTGGGAGAGGTCTTTTTTTTAATAAATTTTTAGGGAGAGAAAATTTTGTCCGGATTGCTTGAGAGTCTAAAAAAATATTCGGAAAACGGCTGTTATCCCATGCACATGCCGGGGCACAAGAGAAACCTTCTTTTGCTCCCGGATTACGGTATCGATATAACCGAAATTGAGGGCTTTGACGATTTGCACTCTCCGAAGGGCATTTTAAAAGAGAGTATAGACTATGCCGCATCGGTTTACGGGAGCAAAGAGACCTTTTTTTCCGTAAACGGCTCTACCTGTGCGCTGCAGGCGGCTATTTTCGCCGTGACAAGGCGAGGAGATAAAATTCTCATGGAGAGAGGCTGTCATAAAAGCGTTTACAACGCTGTCACGCTTAGAGGACTGCTTCCCTATTATATATATGAAGATTCTGAAATGCTTTCCGGGGATGCGGCGGATTCCTTTTTTGAAAAAATAGAAAGTCTTTTGATTTCAGAAAAAATAAAAATCCTTGTAATCACCTCGCCTGAATATGACGGGACGGTAAAGGACATAAAAAAATATGCCGAAATATGTCACAGGCACGAGGCCGTTCTCGTTGTGGACGAGGCGCACGGGGCGCATCTGCCGTTTGCCGCCAAAGCCGGTTTGGAGGTTTTTTTTACGCGAAGCGCCATTTATCAGGACGCTGACATCGTTGTTCAGAGCCTTCATAAAACTCTGCCTGCAATGACCCAGACGGCGCTTCTTCACAGAATGAGTGACAGAGTGAGCGGAGAACGCATAGCCGATGCGCTTGCGGTTTTTGAAACAAGCTCTCCGTCCTATGTTTTGATGGCTTCGATAGACAGCTGCGTACATTTTATGCAGGAAAACGCCGACGGTCTTTTCAAGGAATATGCCGACAGGCTGAAGGCCTTTTATAAAACAGCCCGAAAAGAGTTTCCGGAGCTGTTTGACGGGAAACGGCTTGGAGAAATATGTGAAGGCTCGCCTCATTTCGACCCCGGTAAAATTTTAATTTGCGGAAAAAACTTGTCAATGACAGGCAAAGAAATCTATGATATACTTATTAGGAATTTTGGCATAATGCCGGAGCTGTCGGCAGGAGATTACTGTCTCTGCATGACAAGCGTTTGCGACAGTGAAGAGGGCTTTCTTAGGCTTGCAGGGGCGCTTAAGGAAATTCGCAGCCGCCGCATAAAAGAGGCAGGCGATTGCAAAACGTCCTCTGCAAAAATTTATAAGATTCTAAAAACATCGCGGTTCTGCATTCCTGCAAAGGCGGATGAGCTTGCAAGGACTAAGGTTTCTCTTAAGGATTTGAGAGCCGGTCTTGAAGGACGCGCTTTTTTTGAGCAGGCTTTACAATGTGATTCTGATGGCACGGCCTTTACCGGAAGCGGTGAAAAACCGTATGTCGCTGCGGAAACCGTTACGGTTTATCCGCCGGGAATTCCCGTGCTTGTGCAGGGAGAGTATATAACCGGAGAAATTGTTGACTGTATTATAAAAGCAATCGAATACGGCAGTGAGGTGTACGGTGTACACGACGGCGGTATCTATGTGCTTGCGGAGGTATGACGTTGGGTAAGCTTTATCTTGTGATGGGCAAGAGCGCGACAGGAAAAGACCATATATTTAAAGCGGTGTGCGAGAGGTGCGGCGACGGCCTTAAGCCTGTGGTTCCCTACACGACCAGACCGATCCGTCACAACGAAACGGAGGGGGTTGAATATCATTTCGTAAGCCGTGAACAGATGCAGGAGCTTGAGTCTGCCGGAAAAATAATCGAAAAGCGCTCCTACAACACTATTGCAGGCGAGTGGTGCTATTTTACCTGCGACGACGGGCAGATTGATACGGAAAAGCATGACAGTATTTTGATAGTTACGCTTGAAGCTTACAGAAAGATTCGCGATTACTTCGGGGCGGAAAACGTTTGTCCGATTTATATCGAGGTAGGAGACGCTGAAAGACTCAGACGTGCAATTAAAAGAGAGGAAAAGCAGGAGAAGCCCGTGCTTGCGGAGGTATGCAGACGTTATCTGGCAGATGAAAAGGATTTTTCTGAGGAAGAGCTGCAAAGCCTCGGCATTGTCAGGAGATTTGAGAATATCGACTTTGATAAATGCGTCGACGAGATTGTAGGTGTGATTCGCAGGTGAGCGTTAAAAAATCCGCCTGCAGTCTTAAAAGCTGTAAAATGCAGCAGAGCATAAAATTGGCGATAGTCCGCCGTGTCGCATAAGAGCAGGGAAGGTTTGATGTTTGGGAGGACGGTTTGAAAAACTTTTATGATGTAGTAGGGCATAAACACATAATCAGTCACCTGAAAAATGCCATAAGGCTCAACAGACCCTCTCATGCCTACATTTTCCACGGTGAAGACGGCAGCGGCAAAAGACTTGTAGCCGATATATTTGCGGCAGGACTTCTCTGCACGGGCGAGGGAGAGGACAAGCCGTGCGGAAAATGCCGTTCATGCCTGCAATATGAAAACCGAAACCACCCTGATGTTATAAGGGTGACGCATGAAAAAACGGTTATCAGCGTTGACGATATAAGGAGCCAGCTGGTAAATGAAATACAGATCAAGCCTTACAGCTCCGACTACAAGATTTTCATCGTGGACGAGGCGGAAAAGATGAATGAGCAGGCACAGAATGCGCTGCTTAAGACGCTTGAGGAACCGCCGGAGTACGGGGTGATCATACTCCTGTCAAATAATGTAAGCATGTTTCTGGACACTATACTTTCAAGGGCGGTCTCGCTTCCTTTTCTTCCGGCGGAGAGAGAGGAAATCGTAAAGTTCCTCATACAAAAAAAGCACGTCCCCGATTATCAGGCAAGGCTTGCGGCCGCCTGCTCGGGAGGCTGTCCGGGGTTGGCGTACAACAGTGTCGACAGTCCTGAGTTTGAGGAGCGGAGAGAAAAGAGCCTTGCGGTTCTCAGGAAGGCAGGAAGGCTTGAGGCTGAAACCGCTTTTGAGGTTTCGAGGGAATGGTCAAAGCAGAAGGAAGAAATCAAATTTTTCATAAGGCTTTTGGAGGTTTGGTTCAGGGACGTCCTTTATGTTAAGTCAACCGGAAGATACGGGAAATGCATGCTTGGGGAAGAAGGGTCTTACATGGAGGCGCAGGCGAGGCTGCTTGAATATGAAAAGATTGCAGAAATCCTGAGAGAAGCGGAAAAGCTGTGCGGAAGGCTTGACAGCAACGTAAATCCCGAGATAAGCTTTGAAAGCCTGCTTCTGACCCTGTGTTGACGCAGGGGATCCGCTTGCATTAAGCCGTAAGCACAGATTAGGAATTGACAAAGCAACGGTAAAAAGCGATAGTAATGATAGAATTGACAACAGCAAAATAGCATCAACAGCTGCGGAGGAATAAATGGTAACAATAATAGGCGTTCGCTTCAGAAAAACAGGAAAGGTTTATTACTTCAGTCCCGGAGACTTTGAGGTAGATGCAGGAGAACACGTTATCGTGGAAACTGTCAGGGGCGTAGAGTACGGAAGCGTCATTCTGGGCGCAAAGCAGGTAAGCGAGGCGGAAATCGTTCAGCCGCTTAAGCAGATAATAAGGCCTGCCACCCCGGAAGACGATGAGACTTATCTTGAAAATATCCGTAAAGAAAAAGAAGCAATTGAAATTTGCTGCGAAAAGTGTAAAAATCACGGGCTTGTAATGAAAATTGTAGATTGTGAGTACACCTTTGACAGAAACAAGGTCCTTTTCTACTTTACAGCGGACGGAAGAGTCGATTTCAGAGAGCTTGTTAAAGACCTTGCGTCGGTATTCAGAACGAGGATAGAACTGCGTCAGATAGGCGTGAGAGACGAAACCAAGCTTTTGGGAGGTATAGGCATATGCGGACGGGAGCTCTGCTGCACGACATATCTCAGTGAATTTACAACCGTTTCCGTTAAAATGGCGAAGGAGCAGAATTTAAGCCTTAATCCGACTAAAATAAGCGGCAACTGCGGCAGGCTTATGTGCTGTCTTGTAAATGAGGAGGCGGTCTACGAGTACCTTAACAGCAAGCTTCCGAATGTCGGCGATTTTGTTACCGCGGAGAGCGGAGAAAAAGGTGAGGTCGTCAGCGTGTCCGTGCTTAAGCAGACGGTAAAGGTTCTGGTTCAGGAAGAGGACGGCAACGAGGAAATGCGAGAGGTTAAGGAATTTGAGGCAAAGGATTTGAAATTCAAGCCCAGAAAGCACCAGAATAGCAGAATAGAAGACGATGAAGTGAGAAAGCTTGAGGATTTGGAGAAAAAAGAGTCTCACCATCTTGAGGATTGACAGACATGATCGATGAATCGCTTCTTAAACCGGGCGAGCGTTTTGACGATTTGGAGAGAAACGGTTATCATATAATTCAGAATCCCGAAAAGTTCTGCTTCGGAATGGATGCGGTTCTTCTTTCAGGCTTTGTACGCATAAAACCGGGCGATAAGGTTCTTGATATGTGTACCGGAACGGGCATAATTCCGCTTCTTTTGGCGGCAAAAACGCAGGCCGGACATATATATGCAATGGAAATACAGCCTGAAAGCGCCGATATGGCACAAAGAAGCGTCAAGGTGAACAGGCTGGAGGATAAAATTACCGTTGAAGAAGGAGACGTAAGGACAGCAGCTTCCCGTTACGGAAAAAACAGCATGGATGCCGTTACCTGCAATCCCCCGTATATGCCTTTCGGAAAGGGACTGGTGAATCCTGAAAGCGCAAAGGCTATTGCAAGACATGAGGTGCTTTGCACTCTGGAACAGGTTTGTAGTCAGGCAGCGGCGGTTTTAAGGGAAGGAGGCAGGCTGTTTATGGTTCACAGACCCGGCAGGCTGTCGGAAATAATCCTGAACCTTTCAGATAACAGGCTGGAGCCTAAAAGAATTAAATTCGTGCAGCCCTTTGCAGATAAAAAGCCGAATATGGTTCTTATTGAAGCGGTCAAAGGCGGCGGCAGGGAGCTTATCGTTGAGGAGCCTGTCATAGTCTTTAAGGAAAAGGGCGTTTACAGCGATGAAATCAGAACCGTGTACGGATATTAGTCAGGCAGCCGACGCGTATTCCGGTTTGTGTATTCGGGTCGGATTCGGTTTGTGCATTCGGTTCAGATTCTGTTTGAGATGTCGGCAGTAATAACGGTTTTGACGTTGGTAAGGCTGTTGGCCGCGGTGCGCCCGGCGGTAATGCCGTAAAACAAGAAAGTTTAAAAGAACGGAAAACATATTATGTACGGAACACTGTATCTGGTGGCGACGCCTATCGGAAATCTTGAGGATATAACCTACAGAGCCGTCAGGATTCTGGGAGAGGTCGATTTGATTGCAGCGGAGGACACCAGAAATTCAATAAAGCTTTTAAATCATTTTGACATTAAAGCCCCGATGACAAGCTACCATGAATTCAACAAAATAGAAAAGGCGCATGAACTGATAGCCGAGCTTCAGTCCGGTAAAAATGTTGCGCTTATTACGGACGCAGGAATGCCCGGCATTTCAGACCCCGGAGAAGAGCTGGTTGCGCTTGCACATGCGGCAGGGGTCACGGTGAGTGTCGTTCCGGGAGCCTGCGCCTGCGTTTCTGCGCTTGCAATTTCGGGGCAGAAAACAAGACGCTTTGCTTTCGAAGCCTTTCTGCCATCGGATAAAAAGAAAAGGGATTTAGTCCTTGAGGAGCTTAAGAAGGAAACCAGAACCATTGTTATATATGAAGCTCCGCATCATCTTGCAAAGACGCTTGGCGCGCTTTTGGAGGCGCTTGGCGACAGGCAGGTTTCGGTTGTAAAGGAGCTGACAAAGAAATTTGAACAGGTGATGAGAACCAGTCTTTCCGGCGCGGTACAATATTACGGGACAAACGAACCGAAAGGGGAATATGTTCTTGTAATTGAAGGAAAGTCCAGAAAAGAACTTAAAGAGGAGAGCATTGCCGAGTGGGAGCAGATGAGCGTTGAGGAGCATATGCAGCTCTACCTTGATAAAGGACTGGACAGAAAAGAAGCAATGAAAGCGGTTGCAGCGGACAGAGGCGTCGGAAAAAGAGAGATTTATTCACAGCTCATAAAGTGAAAATTTTGTAGCAATATATCTGTACCATTGCATTAATCACGGTACGCGATCCTAAAATAATCCAGATATTTTTTAAACGTATCCTGCGCCGAAAGGCAGGTGTCTGTCAGGTATCCTTTTTCCTGCGACCACTCCTTTAGACCTCGGTAATAGAAAAGTTTAATGTTGTCCTCGATGATAAAAGGGACAATGTCGTGCCTGAGGCATTCCTTGAACAGTATTAACCGACCGATGCGTCCGTTGCCGTCCTGAAAGGGATGAATGCGTTCAAACCGAACATGGAATTCAAGTATATCGTCAAGCGTGATATTTTCTCTGCCGTTGTAATCGTCAAGGAGCCGTTTCATTTCTGAATGCACGTCTTCCGGCATTGCCGTTTCCATGCCGCCGACCTCGTTAGGCAGTTTTTTGTAGTCGCCCACAGCGAACCAGTCTTTTTTTGCATCGCTGGTGCCTGTTTTGAGAAGCAGGTGCAGATGCTTTATCCATTTTTCGTTTAGCTGCAATTTCGCGCTGTCGATGATTTCGTCGATACAGCGGAAATGATTTGTCGTTTCGATAATATCGTCTACACGAATGCTCTCGTCGGCGATACCGACGGTGTTGGTCTCAAAAATACAGCGCGTCTGGTCGTGTGTCAGGCGGCTGCCCTCGATGTGATTGGAATTGTAGGTCAGTTCGATCTGGATTTTATGGTAAATCCCACCGTGGATTTGACTGCATTTTTCGTCCTTCAGAACGGCAAGTAAAGTACGCTGGACGGCGCTTTTGCTGCTCCGTTCGGGCTTTACGGCGTTTTCAGGGATATTCCATGTTTTGCCGGTGAGAAAAGCGCCGGGGATGCGGTCTAACGCACAATAATTCCGAACGCTTCGTTCGGAAACCTTCCAAAGCGCCGCAATTTCCTTGACGGATAGATAGTTCATACCGCACCTCCCTTCGTACCCTTACAGTATATCACAGTATCGGCAAATAAATCAATCGTGCCGACGGCGAATTATTTATGCGCGCTGTTAGCTGCAATGGCTTTAAGCTTTTTGCTGGACGCAATTATCATGTAAAACGCCATCGCTAATACCGCAATACACACGAATCCTCCGGTAAGGCCGGTCATTATTCGTCTGAAAGCAATATCTCCCGGGTTTCCGAACTGGGTAAGCATGGCGGTTTCAAGCGAAAGGATTGAAACCAAGGCGGCAACGAGATTGATTGCTTTTGATGCCGAGATAACAGGGCTGCCGTGTTTTCTGTATTTCAGTATGTTTATGATTGCAACTGTCATGGCGTAGACGGAATATGCAGCCATCGCATAAATCAGTCTGCCCGGGTATACATATGAGCGGTTTTCCGTAACGATAAGTATTACGATTGCAATAAGCGCCTGAGTCATTACCAAAAGAATAATTCCGCACATACGGTAACGCTTAAGCTCCGACGGATAGTTTTTTCCGACGGAGTTTTTATTTGCGTGGCGGAGAAGCAAAAAACGCATAAGCGCCAGAAACACATAGTAGGCGGCAATTGAAATAAACCATGACGAACGGTATTTTAAGCCTGAAAACACCTTTAAAATAACATAAAGAAGATTTATTAAAAGACTTGGATACAAAAACATTTCGGCACGGGAAAGTTCATCTTTAAGAAAACGCCTGCCAAAGGCGGTGTCCATTATAATTTCCTTGGGTTTTGCGGTTATGCGTTGAAATCCCGATTTTATCATCTTGACGACAGGCATGAAACCCGTAATCGAAATAACCAGCGCATATGCAGAGGCAGCATAGGAAAAATAGGCAAGAAAATCCCTGCGGTTCGATGCAAGAGTATATATTACAAGGGCATAGGCAGGGATTGAAATGAAAATAGTAGGCAGAGGCGGCAGGACAAAAAGTTTTTTAAGCGTTTTTTTAAGCCTGTCCATAAATTCCTCTGCCTCCGTTTCCATGTTTTATGTCGGCATTTTTGCCCGGACTGCCCGATTTTCAGACAGTCTTAAAAGATTATAACATATATGGAGAAAAGTTCAAAACCAAATTTTGGAATACGGTTTACAGAGCGGAAATTATTTGTACGTTCAGCCCTTTGCCATTTGAAGGAAATAGTTGTGAACGGCTGTATTGTCCGTGAGCTCAGGGTGAAAGGCGGTTGCCAGAATTTTACCCTGCCTTGCAGCGACCGTGCGCCCGTCAACCTCCGCCAGAATTTGAACATGAGGTCCGGCTGACGTAATATAGGGGGCGCGTATAAACGTCATTGGGACAAGTCCTAATCCGTTAAATTCGGATTCAGTGAAAAAGCTCCCAAGCTGACGGCCGTAGGCATTGCGCTTGACGGTGATGTCCATGAGCTTAAAGCAGGGCTTGCCGCCGTCAAGCTTGTTTGCAAGCAGAATCATTCCGGCACAGGTTCCGAAAACAGGGAGTCCGGCTTTGATTTTTTCTCTCAGGGGTTCAAAAAGACCGGATTCGCGTAATAATTTGTCCATGACTGTGCTTTCACCGCCGGGGATAATCAGACCGTCAAAAGGTCTTTCAATATCCTTGCGCTGTCGAATTTCAAAATGTTCTGTCCCAAGACGTTCAAGCATGGCGCCGTGTTCTTCAAACGCCCCTTGCAGGGCTAATATGCCGATAACCATTATTTCCCTCTTTCTGCCATTAAAAGAGCGATTTCATCTTCGTTTATTCCGACCATAGCTTCGCCAAGTCCTGCGGAAAGCTCTGCAATAAGCTTGGAATCCGTGAAATTTGTCACGGCCTGCACAATAGAGGCGGCACGCTTGGAAGGATTGCCGGATTTGAAAATACCGGAACCTACAAACACGCCTTCAGCGCCAAGCTGCATCATAAGGGCGGCGTCGGCAGGGGTGGCAACTCCGCCTGCGGCAAAGTTTACTACTGGCAAATGTCCGTTTGAGTGAACATATTGGAGCAGATTTAAAGGAACCTGAAGCTGCTTGGCCGCTTCGTAAAGTTCGTCTTCGCACAGATTTTGGACGCGCCGGATTTCTGCATTCATGGCTCGCATATGACGGACTGCCTGAATAATGTCGCCCGTGCCGGGTTCTCCCTTAGTTCTGATCATTGAAGCGCCTTCGGCAATGCGTCGGAGGGCTTCGCCCAAATCACGCGCTCCGCATACAAAAGGGACCTTAAATTTCCGCTTATCGATATGGTATAAATCGTCGGCAGGCGAAAGAACCTCGCTTTCGTCAATATAGTCAATTTCTATCGCTTCAAGGATCTGCGCCTCAACAAAATGACCGATACGGCATTTTGCCATGACAGGAATCGATACTGCCTCTTGGATTTCACGTATCATTTTAGGGTCGCTCATGCGTGAAACGCCGCCTGCCGCACGGATATCGGCAGGTATCTTCTCTAACGCCATAACGGCGCATGCGCCGGCGTCCTGTGCAATTCTTGCCTGTTCGGGCGTGGTTACGTCCATGATGACGCCGCCCTTCAGCATCTGGGCTAATTCTTTGTTTAATTTGTATCTGTCTTCCATTTTATAATCTCCTTTACAATTTGATACGGGCATTATATAATCAAATTGAATATATAAAAATAATCAGTTTGGAGAAATCATGTATAACCAGATGGACGGAAAAGAAAGTAAAAGCAAGGCATTATATCTAAAGCTGTACGAGAAGATTAAGGATGAAATAATCAAAGGGGCATACGGTTACGGCAGCCGCCTTCCGTCTAAACGTATGATGGCGGACGAAGCAGGAGTAAGCGTTATTTCTGTAGAGCATGCTTACCTGCTGCTTTGTGAAGAAGGCTATGTCGAGGCGCGCGAACGAAGCGGTTTTTTTGTTATTTACCGTGAGGATGATTTTTTTTCGTCGGGCGAAAATGCAGAGGATATGCCTGTCTGTGCCGTACAGAATCATGAAGCGAAGTGGGATTTTCCGTTTACCGTTCTCGCCAAGACTGTGAGGAAGGTTCTTTCGGATTATCAGGACAGGATAATGGTGAAGTCTCCTAATTACGGCTGCCACGATTTGAGACAGGCAATTTCACGGTACCTGATTCGCAGCTGGGGGATTGAAGTAAGACCGGAGCAGATCATCGTCGGTTCGGGTTCAGAGTATTTATACGGACTTGTGGTGCAGCTGTTGGGGAATAACAGGGTTTTTGCATTGGAGAATCCTTCCTATGAAAAAATACGCAGGGTATATCAGGCAAACGGCGTTAAGTGCGATTTGTTAAAGCTTGGAGCCGACGGCATACGCACGTCCGAGCTTGAGCGCACAGAAGCTACAGTGCTTCATGTTACCCCATTCCACAGCTTTCCCAGCGGAATCACGGCGGATGTCACGAAGCGAATGGAATATCTGAAGTGGGCGGAAAAACGCGGCGGCTTTATTATCGAGGACAATTTTGACGCCGAATTGACGGTTTCCAGAAAAAATGAGGATACGGTTTTTTCACTTTCGCACGGCGGATCGGTTATCTATTTGAATACCTTTTCCAGAACCGTTTCCCCTGCGATTCGAGCAGGCTATATGGTCTTGCCTGAAGCTCTGCTAGGCGATTTTGACAGGAAATTGGGTTTTTATTCCTGTACGGTTCCCGTGCTTGAGCAGTATGTGCTGGCGGAGCTCTTGCAAAGCGGTGATTTTGAGCGTCATATCAACCGTGTCCGACGAATGAGGCGGCAAAAAAAGAAATAGTCTGTATTTATATTGCAGGGAGATGCCTTGATTTTTAAAATAAAATCATAAGTAAATCTACCGCTATTAACTTGGCTATTTTTTCGTTACACAAAAGAAAACTCCTCACCTCCGGAATGGAAGTGAGGAGTGGCTTTTTACGCTTACAAAAACAATTATGTATATGAGCATATAATGTCTTTTTATTGGATTTCTTGATTGGATGCCCTATAGCTTTCTCCCCACGCTCTCATGGCATCAAGGATCGGTTTAAGAGATTCTCCCAGTTCCGACAGCGCATACTCCACTCTCGGCGGGACTTCGGGATAAACGGTACGGGTGATGATACCGTCCGATTCCATCGACCGCAGGCTGTCCGTCAGCACCTTTTGGCTGATCCCTTCCAGATTTTTTTGAAGCTCATTGAAACGCCACGGGCGCTGAAGCAGGTTTCGTATGATTAAAAGTTTCCACTTGTTCCCGATGAGCTGAACAGTAGCCGCTACGGGACATTCGGGGATGAGTTCGGCTTTTGTTTTCATAAAGTACCTCCGTTACATCAAAAAAGAATGTTGCATTCATATTGTACTGCAATACGCTTCTGAATGCAATAGCTTTGGACAAGTTCATAAAAAAGTTAAAATTGATTTTGCAGTAATAAGACCCAAAACGCTCAATAGTTACAAAAAGGTGCCGTATCCAAACTGTCAATAAATTGACAGTTACAAAAAAGTGCGTACTTGTGCGGAGAAAGAATATCCGTACAATGATAGATACAGGAGGCGAAATGCTCCCTGAATCCATAAAGGAGGATACGACAATGGCACTCTCTGATCTTGCCGGATGGACTGAGGACAAGGCGGCTTCCGCCTGCGGCGCTGCTTGCGGTGCCGCTGACAAGCCGGAAGAAAAATCTGCGGCTTGCGGAACTGCCTGCGGCGCCGGGGACAAGAAGTAACTTTTCCATCTCAAACCGTTCCACTTGAACGATCAGGTGTGTCGGGAAATGAAATATTACGGCTGCGAAAAATACCAGCTTTCCCTTGACGGACTCCATGAGACTCACGATTGGTTTCGCAAGCCCGGCTCTTTTGATTGTACGATTGAAAAGATCGGCTGCATCAACCGCTCCGGGATGCGAAGCGTCATTATGACGACGGTCTCCAAAACAAACCGCATGGAGGTGCCGGGGATCATCGATGCGGTGGTAGCGGCGGGAGCAAACGTATTTGCCTTTTCACGTTACGTTCCCAGCGGCGGCGATCTGGACGCTTCCATGACGCCGCAGGAGTACCGGGAACTATTGGCAGTCTGTGATAAGAAATTCAAAGAGTATGAGGCGGAGGGCTGCCAGACCTATTTCAACAAAAAAGACCATCTCTGGACGCTCTACGAGTACGAAACAGGGACTTTCAAGATCCCTGCAGGCGCAAAGGAAGGCATGATTTACGGCGGGTGCAACTGCGGCAACTGCCACATCACCATCCTGCCCACCGGCGACGTGTACGCCTGCCGCCGCGTTGCGGAGAGAGGCG
>CANRAZ010000031.1 GCA_947628705.1 uncultured Lachnospiraceae bacterium
GGTTTAAGTTCGATGCGGAGAAATCTTGAAAGAATCTTTACTCTTTTCTTGACCGCCCGCTTGACCGTTGAGGGATAGAATGGGCGCGAAAGGAAGGAGGTTTTTTCTATGGAATATGTGTTGATAGCCACGGGCCTGGGCAAGCGCTACCGGGAGTTCAAGGCGCTGGACGGGCTGACGATGAAGGTGCCCAAGGGCGCGATCTATGGGCTCGTGGGCCGCAACGGCGCGGGCAAGACCACGCTGATCCGCCTGATCTGCGGGCTGCAGGAGCCCACCTCCGGCGACTACCGGCTCTACGGCACGCCCGGCAGATCGAAGGACATCGCCCGCGCCCGCCGCCGCATGGGAATCAGTTTCTGATGGGAAGGAGAAAGAGCCGCAATGTCTTACATATATTACAAGGACAAATTAAGTGGAGATTACTGGGAGGTCTTAGACAAGGCTGAAATCTACGGAATGACAAAAATTTCGATAGATTATGATGAAACTGAAGAAATGCTGATGAATCTTACCGACATATTGCTCAGCGCCCAGCAAGAAAATAAGCCGATAGAAAAAATCATAGGAAATGATGTGGAGGATTTCTGCCGGAATTATTTTGAGAGCTATAGAGAGGAAAAGCGTTCTCTGAAAAGCCTGACAAAAAGATTCGTTAGAATATTTTGGTTTATTTTCGTATTTGGTTGGATCGATATGATGATTGCACTGACTTCAAAAGAGGCAGGCAGCATGTTTGAGATACAAACAGATGCCGGACCGTTTTTGCTTGGTCTGCTTTTCGGCAACATGGCAGTCATGCTTGGGATAGCTATAATAAAACCCTTTGTGTTTAAAAGCAAATGGCTCAACGCACAAAAAGCAGGCTTTATCATGGTTGTACTGGATATTGCCGTATTGATCGCCGTGGTGTTATTGCTTGGCTTCCTTCCTGATAAATTTAAAATTGAGGTTCCGCTTTTTCCGATTATTTTGGTATCCGCAGCATATCTCGCATTTTACTACATTTTGAAATATGCGGCAAACTGGAAAAAATACGGCTCTATCAAGGAGCCTGAGTGGGAGGATGAATCTTTTTGGGGAAAGGTTATTGAGTCGGTTAAAGCAGAGATGCCGGCAGAGTTTAAAAAGAGATTCGAAAAAATAAATAAAAAGAATGCCCAAAAGAATAAACCGCTCATTACGGCAGAGGAATTCACGGAGAAAATCAAAAAGGAAAACAAAACGACAATTAGAAATGTCAGCATCACTTATGGCATATTAACGATTTGCATTGTTTTGATAGCGTTTCCGTTAATCAGCGAGTTAAGCTTTGCCATTCTTTGGACGGCAATTTTTGTAATATGTGAAATTCTGTTTTACCGCTTTTTTATGAAATCCCTCAAGCTTGCCAGGGAAGTAATCCTGCACTGTGAAGAGGAGGGAATTACAATGATTGAATTGGCGGAAAGAATTGAAAGGGAAAGCAAAGAAGGTGAGGAGGAAAATGACAGGGAGAAAAACGTATAAATGAAGCGGTTGGCAGAAAAAAATAAATAAAGGTGAAAAAACAATCTTAAAATATAAAATAACAGAAAAAAGAGGCATAAGAGGCATAATTCTGAATAGGAGTTATGCCTTTTGCGCATATTAGATGCTAAAGACTGCCGAACAAAATTTGTGGTTGACAGCCTTTTGTACTTTTGATAGAATCATACACGGTTAGAGAAAACTAACTAAAATTATAAGAGACAAACTAAAAATATTGTCAAAGAGGCATTTCAATCAGACAGGCGGATCGTATAAGCATGATGTTTACGCTGCTTGGCGTGAAATGCTTCGGAATGGAGGATTATTTTGAGTAAAATTCATGTTGTTTATTGGTCGCAGACAGGCAACACACAGGCGATGGCAGAAGCCGTTGGAAAGGGAATTTCAGAAGCCGGAGGAGAAGCTGAGGTCGTTTCCGTAAGCAATATAACGGCAAATGAGCTTAAAGATGAAAACTGCTTTGCGCTTGGATGTCCTGCGATGAGTGCGGAAACGCTTGAAGAAGATGAGATGGAGCCCTTTGTTGAAGAACTTGAGACGTCGGTGTCGGGAAAAACCGTTGCCCTTTTCGGCTCTTACGGCTGGGGCGACGGAGAATGGATGAGAACATGGCAGGACAGAATGAAATCTGCAGGCGCAAAGGTGGTAAACGGTGAAGGGCTTATCTGTCAGGAGGCTCCTGATAAAGAGACTCTTAAAATGTGTGAAGAACTTGGAAAAAAGCTTGCCGGGAAATAGAAAATAAAAGCAAAAAACAGAAGATAAAGAAGTAATCATAGGATAAAGTATTGCGAGATATTAGTGAGAATCAAACGTAAAATTTCAGGATAGGGAGGAAGAAAAAAGTCGAAATATGCTGGAGAGCCTTTTGATTGAATACTGTGCGCCCACCCTTGCAGGGTTAAAAACAGGAAATCTTTTTTCATATTATTTTTCCTCGGCAGAGGAAGCGGAAAAGGATTTCTTCGAGGTGAATGAAAAGCTTAACGCAAAGGGCGTTTTTGTTGAGGCGCTCCTATGGAGACCTTCCTCCGTGCTTGTGTATGCTTACAGGAAGACTTTTCTGGACAAACAGCTTAAAATGCAGGAAGTGAAAGGACTTTTATCAGGGTTCGGCTATAATGCCAACGAAACGGAAGAATGTCTTGATCATCTTAAGAAAAGACTTGCTGAACGCAAAGGCTGCGGCAGCTTTCCCCATGAAATAGGCATTTTCCTGGGATATCCTTTGACTGACGTTATCGGGTTTATTGCAAACCGTGGGGAGAACTGTAAATTCTGCGGATTGTGGAAGGTTTATTCCGATGAAGACGAGGCAAGAAAACTGTTTGAAAAGCTGAAAAAATGCACCGGCATATACCTTAAGCTCTTTTTGAAAGGCAGGAGCATCGCGCAGATGACAGTGGCGGCATAGCTCTTTGAAATGTCTGTAGAGGGCATAAATAAATCTATTGAAAAGTCATTGATTATGTTTTAAAATTTTGTTGAAAAGTCGATCCGGAGTTAAGAATAAAGCATCTTTTTAAAACGACGGCAGCGCATATCAGTATAATTTTTTCATTATTCTGGCATAATGCAGATAAAAGTGCTTATTTTAGTACGTTTATCGGAGGATTATTATGAAAAAATTTACCTATGTGATTACCGATGAGGTTGGAATTCATGCGCGCCCGGCAGGGCTTCTTGTAAAAAAAGCAAAGGAACTTGACAGCAAAGTAAGCATAAGCTGCAACGGAAAAAGCGCCGATGCGACTAAGCTGATGGCTGTAATGAGTCTGGGCGTAAAAAAAGGTATGACGGTTGAAGTTTCGGTTTCGGGCGGCGACGAGGAAAAAGCGGCTGCCGAGATAGAAAAGTTTTTTCAGGAGAATTTTTAATGGGAACGGTTTTAGAAGGAAAATCAATTTACAGCGGGATCTCGATTGGAAAGATTCTGTTTTACGGTAAAAACCGCGGCGAAGTAAGCAGGGACAGAACCTGCGACCCCGAAGCTGAAATTAAAAGATATGAAAAGGCAAAAAGCGTGGCGATTGACCAACTTCAGGAGCTTTATAAAAAAGCGGTAAAGGAGGTTGGAGAGATAAACGCCCGTATTTTCGAGGTTCATTCGATGATGCTTGAGGATGACGATTATAACGATTCCGTAAGGCATATCATTGAAAATCAGAAGGTGAATGCGGAATATGCCGTTTCAGCTACGGGAGAAAACTTTTCCGAAATGTTCTCGCAGATGGAGGACGAGTATTTTAGGGCGAGAGCCGCTGACATCAAGGATATTTCACAGAGGCTCATATCCATTTTGGAAGAAAGGGAGCATGGAGAGCAGATAAAGGAGGCCTGCATAGTCATGGCTGAGGAGCTTGCACCGAGTGAAACCGTTCAGATGGATAAAAAGCATTTGCTTGGTTTTGTCACTAAGCTCGGCTCGTCGAATTCCCACACCGCAATCCTTGCGAGAACAATGAATATACCTGCTCTTGTGGGTGTTAAAATTTCTGAGAAATACAACGGAAAGATGGCAGTGCTTGACGGCTTTACCGGAAAGCTTATTGTGGAGCCGGATGCAGAGCTTCTTGAAAAATACCGAAAACAGATGGCGGAGGAGCAGAGGAAAAAGGAAATGCTCCTTAAGTACAAGGGAAGGGAAACGATCAACAGACAGGGTAAAAAAATCAAGCTTTATGCCAATATCGGCGGAATCTCCGATTTGGCGTCTGTGATAAACAATGACGCAGAGGGAATCGGGCTTTTCAGAAGCGAGTTCCTTTACCTTGAATCGGAGGATTATCCAAGCGAGGAGGTTCAGTTTCAGGCATATAAGCAGGTGGCTGAAACCATGGCAGGAAAAAAGGTTATTATCAGAACCCTTGACATCGGGGCCGACAAGAAAGTCGGTTATTTTGGACTTAAAGATGAAGAAAATCCTGCTATGGGCTACCGCGCAATACGTATATGCCTGACAAGGGAGGATATTTTTAAGACGCAGCTCCGTGCAATTCTCAGGGCGGCGGCTTACGGAAACATTGCGGTCATGTACCCGATGATCATATCCGTGAGCGAGGTGAAGCGCATTAAGTCGATTGTTGAAGACGTTGAGAAGCAGCTTGAGGCGGAAAATATCGAGTGCGGAAAGGTTGAGCAGGGAATTATGATTGAAACTCCTGCTGCCGCCATAATAAGCGACAGGCTGGCAGGCGAGGTCGATTTTTTCAGTATAGGGACTAACGATCTTACCCAGTACACTCTTGCAATCGACCGTCAGAATCCGGAGCTTGACGATTTCTACGACGCAAAGCACGAGGCTTTGATGAGGCTGATAAAAACCACGGTTGACAATGGACATAAGGCAGGAATATGGGTAGGCATCTGCGGAGAGCTTGGGGCGGATCTTTCGCTTACCGATGCCTTCATGGATATGGGAGTGGACGAGCTGAGCGTGTCGCCGTCTAAGGTGCTTGCGGTCAGAGAGGCTGTAATTAACGGAAACTGAGACAGAATTTCTTAAGCCGCGCCTTTGTTTCGCACGGTAAGGATAAAGGAATACAAAACAGTTGACAATTGAGGCGAGTTAGTATATACTAACTCAAAGAAAGAGCTGTTTGAAAGGAAGCGGTAATAATGGTAATATTAGCTACGGAAGGCTTTTTGGGGACCTTGATTGTCGGGATAATTGTGGCAGCAATTGTTGTTATTGCGGTTGGAAGCATGATTCGCGATAAAAAGCAGGGGAAATCCCTGCAATGCGGCTGTAAGTGCAGTGAATGCAAGTGCGGCTGCGGAGGCTCGTGCGGAAGCGCTGCAAAAGAAGCGAGCGCCGAAAAAACGGTAAATGAAGAAAAATAACGGAAATGATTAAAAATTACAGACTGATAATTTCATATGACGGCACGAATTATTCCGGCTGGGCAGGTCAGAAGAACACTGATAAAACCGTTCAGGGAAAGATAGAAAAAACTCTTGAGAGGCTTTTAGGCGTCGGACAAGGAGAGCTTAGCCTGACGGGAGCAGGAAGGACGGATTCAGGAGTCCATGCAAACGCGATGACTGCAAATGTTCATCTTGATACGGAAATGAGCCCTGAGGATATTAGGAAAAAGCTTAACCGCTATCTTCCTGAGGATATTTGCATAAAAGAAATCGATATAGTTTCCGACAGGTTTCACAGCCGTTATAATGCCAAAGGCAAAACTTATGTCTACACCTGTTATGCCGGCGACGGAAAGCCGGTTTTTGACAGAAAATATGTGTATGCCCTTGACAGACAGCCGGATATCGAGGCGATGCGAAGGGCGGCGGCATATCTCGTCGGGACTCACGATTTTATGTGCTTCTGCGGAAACTCCAAGATGAAAAAATCCACCGTAAGGACAATAAACGGTCTGGATATAGACCGCAGGGGAGATTACATTACTTTTACCGTAAGCGGCGACGGATTTTTACAGAATATGGTGAGAATAATCGTCGGAACCCTTCTTGAAACAGGCTTCGGTCTTAGAAGCGCGGAAAACATTGCGGAAGTGCTTGATGCAAGAGACAGGTCAAAGGCAGGGTTTACTGCGCCGGCACAGGGATTAAGGCTTGAAAAGGTGTATTATTAGGGCTTGTATTGCGATGAATCAGGCTTGGAGCCGTATACATGCTGCTCCGACGTCATCAGGGAAAAATTGTCAAGGCTTGGGCAGGGACGGCTGATCTCTGCCTTTTTTGTATTTTTTGATATTTATACTTGACATATACCCTAGTGGGGTATAAAATGTAAATACCCTGCTGGGGTATAAATGCTTTTAGCGATAACCTCTCCGCTTGAGAATAAAACCGCATAATGAAACCAAAGAGGTTAATCCGCTGCGAATTAACGGCGCTAAAATAAAATTTCTTAAATTGCAAAATACTAAAATACAGCGTAAGACGCATGAGGTGGATATGGAAGAAAAGAAAAGCTGCGAGTGCTGCGGAAAAAGGACGGAGCGCTCCGAGGAAGAAAGAAAAAAGCTGATAAACAGGCTTAACCGCATCGAAGGACAGATACGGGGCCTTAAAGGCATGGTGGAGCGGAACGAGTACTGCACGGACATTTTGATTCAGTCGGCAGCCGTTAATGCGGCGGTCAATGCTTTCAATAAGGATTTGATTTCAAATCACATAAAAGGCTGTGTGGTCAGGGACATAAAGGAAGGCAAGGAAGAAGTTATTGACGAACTTGTCGCTACCCTTCAAAAGCTGATGAAATAAAATCAGTTTATTTTTCGCAAAAAAGAGGTGTAATAAAATGCAGCAATATTCGGTTACGGGAATGAGCTGTGCGGCATGCAGCGCCAGAGTTGAAAAAGCAGTGTCAAGGGTCGAGGGCGTTACCTCCTGCTCCGTGAATTTATTGACAAATTCAATGGGGGTTGAGGGGACCGCTTCGCCTGAAAGCATAATTTCAGCAGTTGCTGCGGCAGGCTACGGAGCTTCGCTTAGGAAAAAGGGCGTCACACAGCCGCCTTCGGGCGCAGGCGCGGTGGATTCTGCCGACGGCATGCTTGAGGATAAGGCTACTCCGCTGCTTAAAAAGAGGCTTTTGGCGTCGCTTATATTTCTGATTGCCCTTATGTATGTTTCAATGGGACATTCAATGTGGGGCTGGCCGCTTCCCGTCTTCTTTGAGGGTAATCATGTGGCTGTCGGGCTCCTGCAGCTCATTTTGACCGCAATAGTCATGGTTATAAACCAGAGGTTTTTTATAAACGGTTTTAAAGGGATGATCCACGGCTCGCCGAACATGGACACCTTGGTTGCTCTTGGAGCAGGCGCAGCCTTTTCCTACAGCACGGTAGCGCTCTTTCTGATGACAGATGCGCAGGTAAGAGGCGACCATGAGGCCGTAATGGGCTATATGCATGAATTCTATTTTGAATCTGCGGCGATGATACTTGCCCTTATTACCGTAGGAAAAATGCTTGAGGCTCATTCAAAAGGGAAGACGACCGATGCGATAAAGGGTCTTATGAAGCTTGCTCCGAAAACGGCTGTGATTCTGGCTGACGGTGTTGAGAAGGAAGTTCCTGTCAGTCAGGTTAAAAAGGGCGACATTTTTATCGTCCGTCCGGGCGAGAACATTCCTGTGGACGGCACTGTAATAGAAGGAAGCAGTGCGGTAAACGAGTCGGCGCTTACAGGCGAGAGCATACCTGTTGACAAGCAGAGCGGCGACAGCGTTTCCGCAGCAACGCTGAACCAGTCGGGTTATATAAAGTGCGAAGCGTCAAGAGTAGGCGAAGACACTACGCTCGCCCAGATAATACAGATGGTGAGTGACGCGGCCGCCAGCAAGGCTCCCGTGGCAAAGATTGCCGATAAGGTTTCAGGAATATTCGTTCCGGCCGTAATAGCTGTCTCGCTGATTACTATGGCGGTTTGGCTTATTTTGGGAGAGAGCATTGGCTTTGCGCTTGCAAGAGGAATATCCGTGCTTGTTATCAGCTGCCCGTGCGCGCTTGGATTGGCGACGCCTGTTGCGATAATGGTGGGCAACGGAATGGGCGCAAAGAACGGAATACTTTTTAAAAATGCCGTTTCGCTGGAAGAGACAGGCAAAGCGGAAATAGTTGCTTTGGATAAGACAGGCACGATTACGGCAGGAGAGCCGCAGGTTACCGACTTGATTCCTGTGGAGGGCGGCACAAAAGACGAGCTGCTTAGGCTGGCATATGCCCTTGAAGGCAGAAGCGAGCATCCGCTTGCAAAGGCAGTGATTAAGGAAGCCGAAAGCAGGGGAATAGAAGGCTCTTCAGAGGTTAAGGATTTTGAAGCACTTCCGGGGAACGGCCTTACGGCTGTGATTGACGGGAGCCGCGCCTACGGCGGCAACTATAAATTTATCAGCGAAAAGGCAGGCGTTACGGAGGAGGTTAAAAGGACTGCGGAGGCTCTCGCCGACGAGGGGAAAACTCCTCTGTTCTTTGTAAAAGACGGAAGCTTTTTGGGGATCATTGCAGTTGCCGATGTGATAAAGCCTGACAGTCCGAAAGCCGTAAGCGAGCTAAAAAACATGGGTATCCGCGTGGTTATGATAACGGGCGATAATGAAAAGACTGCAAACGCTGTGGGAAAACAGGCAGGAGTCGACGAGGTAATTGCAGGAGTTCTGCCTGACGGAAAGGAAAGCGCAATACGGGATTTGAAAAAGCAGGGCAAGGTTGCGATGGTCGGAGACGGAATAAATGATGCTCCTGCCCTCATCAGAGCAGATATAGGAATCGCAATCGGAGCAGGTACGGACGTTGCCATAGATGCAGCGGATATAGTGCTGATGAAGAGCAGGCTTACCGATGTCCCTGCTGCAATACGTCTCAGCAGGGCGACGCTTAAAAATATACGTGAAAATCTTTTCTGGGCGTTCATATACAACGTATGCGGAATTCCGCTTGCGGCAGGCGTTTTTATCAGTCTGCTTGGCTGGCAGTTAAATCCGATGTTCGGAGCGGCGGCGATGAGCCTTTCAAGCTTTTGCGTGGTATCGAATGCGTTAAGGCTGAACCTCCTGAATGTGTATGACGGCAGGAGGGACAGAAGAATCAGAAGAAGGAAAAAAGCAGCAGGAAGTAAAAATTCAGAAATTGATAATCAGGAAACCGATAGTGTGAAAACTGACGGTTCAAGGACTGAAAACCGTGAAATTGAGGCGAAAGCTGAGATAAAAAATAACGTAAACGGAGCTTTAGAAGGAGGTGAAATTATGGAAAAAACTTTGAAAATCGAAGGCATGATGTGCGGACACTGCGAAGCGTCTGTTAAGAAAGCGCTTGAAGCGCTTGCACAGGTTGACGAGGCTGTGGTAAGCCACACAGAGGGTACGGCCGTTGTCAAGCTTAATTCAGAGGTTGACAACGAGGTACTGAAGAAAGCTGTAGAGGAAAAGGACTACAAGGTCGTATCTGTCAGCTGATTTCAAACAGTAAAAAATGGCTGCTTATAAAATGAATTTCAATAAGACGGTTTAAAAGGCAGCCGTTTTTAAAAGCTAATCTTAAGCTTCAGACCGGAAAACGGTCTGGGGCTTAAGTGAAAGGCTTAACAGCCGCATAATATAACGGCAGCTTTAATTAAAGATTGCTGCACGGCAGCGGAATGAGAAGCTTCACCGAATAAAGTCTTTTTTGCGCTGCGTTGAACGGCGCATATCGAAATTGACAAAAACGCATTACAGAGCAAAGAGAGGGTCTTGGAAACTATGAGCGAGGTCTACAGGCACACGGTTCAGTATTATGAAACTGACAAAATGGGGATTACTCACCATTCAAATTACATAAGGTGGATGGAAGAGGCAAGAGTTGATTTTCTTGCACGCATAGGCTGGGATTATGCAAAGCTTGAAGCGCTGGGCATTTTTTCGCCTGTTGTTTCGATAGAATGTAAATATAAGCTTTCAACACGGTTTTCAGACGTAGTGAGCATTACGACCGCTATCGAAGAATTTAAGGGAGTAAAGCTTAAAATAAGATATATAATGACCGATGAAGAGGGGAAAACGGTCTTTGAAGGAAAATCGGAGCACTGCTTCTTAAACGACAAGGGGTTTGTCATAAGACTGAATAAGGAGTATCCTGATTTTTACAGAACGCTTGCGGAGCTTGCCGAGAACGGAAGGTAATACAGCAGGCTGACGCCGGCGGCAGTGATTTTTGCTCTTCCGAAACGTATGCTTTGTCGTTTGATCAATACAAAATTAGAAGAAGGTGAAATTATATGAAATATAAATGTCCCTGCTGCGGATTTTATACTTTTAACGAGCGTCCCGGCGGAAATTACGATATATGTCCTGTATGCTTTTGGGAGGACGATCCGGTGCAGCTGAAAAATCCGGAGCTTGAGGGCGGCGCAAACAAAGTAAGCCTCCTTCAGGCAAGGAAAAACTTCCTTGAGTTCGGCGCCTGTGAGGAGACTTGTCTGGCTCATGTAAGAAGTCCGAAAGAGGACGAATTTGAGGGAATTGAGTAAAGGACGCCCGGACATCTGCTTTAAGCGCGGCTTTGCGCACTATCTCAAAAACATCCTTATCATCGTTTCATACATTTTTTTGTAAGGCTGATACCGCATTGGGACGTCAAGCCATGTTTTTTTATCCACAATACTCTTGAAATGTGAGAAGGTTTCAAAACCGTATTTTCCGTGATAAGCACCCATACCGCTTTCGCCAAAACCGCCGAATTCCATTTCGCTTGTAGCAAGGTGTATAATGGTGTCGTTTATACAGCCGCCGCCGAAACCGCACCTTGAGGCAACCTGCCTGATTGCCCTTTTATCAGAAGAAAAAATATAAAGGGCGAGAGGGTGTTCCATGCCGTTTATTCTTGCGATTGCATCTTCAAGCGAGGAAAAGGTTAAAACGGGAAGAACGGGTCCGAAGATTTCCTCCTGCATTACTGCATCGCTGAAATCCACATTGTCAAGGACAGTCGGTTCTATCTTTAAGGCTTCAGGGTTGACTGCTCCTCCGTGGACAAGCTTTGTCTCGTCAATCAGTCCGCAGATTCTGTTAAAGTGCTTTTCGTTTATTATTTTTCCGTAGTTTTCATTTTCAAGCGGAGCGGCGCCAAACTGTTTCACGATTTGTTTTTTTATCTCCGCGATAAGCGTATCCTTGATGCTCTCATCACAGTATATATAGTCAGGCGCAACGCAGGTCTGGCCGCAGTTTAAGTATTTTCCGAAAACGATGCGTCTTGCCGCAAGCTTTAGGTTTGCCGTTTTATCAACTATGCAAGGGCTTTTCCCTCCAAGCTCAAGGGTAATTGGGGTGAGGCGTCTGGAAGCGCATTCCATAACGTATTTGCCAACCTGCTTGCTGCCGGTGAAGAATATGTAGTCAAAATGTTCATTCAGCAGACAGTTGTTTTCAGTCCTGCCTCCCGTTACGGCTGCAACATATTCCTCGTTAAAGCATTCCCTTAAAATGAGTGCGATTACCTCGCTTGTGGCAGGGGAATATGCGCTGGGCTTAACGATTGCGGTGTTGCCTGCCGCAAGAGCGTCGACTAACGGCTCCATTGTCAATAAGAAAGGATAGTTCCACGGACTCATTATAAGCACGACGCCGTAAGGAGACGGCTTACGAAAGCTCCTTGCAGGGAAGTTTGTAATAGGAGTGCGGACATTTTTTTCTCCGGCATAGGAACGTATGTGCTTAAGCATAAAGCTGATTTCGCTGAGAGTAAGCCCGACCTCGCACATGAAGCTTTCGGTTACGCTTTTGCCTAAGTCCTTTTTTATCGCAGTAGTTATATCCTCCTCATGCCTCCTTATACAGAAGTGAAGACGTTTTAGAGCGTCTATTCTAAAACTGACAGGGAGCGTTTTGCCGGTTTGAAAAAATTTTCTTTGTTTGTCCGTAAGATTTTTAATTTCTGTTTCGTTCATTATTTCACCTGAATTTCCGTAAACAGCCGGGTATGTTTTTAGCCTGACTGCTGTTTCGCTTAATCGGCATCGTTTGGGTTCAATTGCCGATAATTATTATTTGCAGTAACGGGAGCGCCGCAAAAGCTTATATCTCTTCAGCGCCTTTTGCAGTATCCTTCGGCATAAGCATGTAGTAGAATTTCTGCAATTCCTTTGCGTCCATCAGCACAGGAACAGGGTAAAGAGGATTTGCCTCCTTATCAGCGTATTTCGCGAGCTTCGGAATGTCTTTTTCCTGAATTTCAGGAATCGTGTCACCGATGCCGAATCGCTTTTTCATGTCCTTTACAGCCTGAATAAACGCCTCGGCGCCCTCCCTTACCGTGGAGGATTTGCTGCATACTCCTGTTGCGAGCGCAAGCCTGTAAAGCTTTCTGTGCACGGTCTCGCCGTAATCTTCAAGAACCATAGGCAGAATTATTGAGTTTGCAAGTCCGTGAGGAACATTGTATTCTCCGCCGAGAGAATGGGCTACCGCATGGATATACCCGACATATGATTTAGTGAAGGCGCAGCCTGCGTAAAACGATGCTTTTAGCATATTTTTTCTTGCCATAAGATCGTTTCCTTCATTGTAGGCTTTGTCAATGTTTTCAAAAATAAGCTTAACCGCTTTCAGCGCGTCCTTTCTGGTGTCGATAGTGGTTGAACGTCCGATATATGCTTCAACTGCGTGCGTCAGAGCGTCCATGCCCGTAGTTGAGGTTATGTGCTTCGGAAGCGAAACCGTCACGTGAGGGTCAAGAACCGCATAGCGGGGGATAAGCGGAAAGTCGTTGATAGCGTACTTATGCCGCGTCTTGGCGTCGGTAATGACGGCGGCAAGAGTAGTTTCGCTTCCGGTACCGGCAGTGGTCGGGACCGCAATGAGAAGCGGCAGCTTCTTGTGAATTTTAAGAATACCCTTCATGCTTTCAAAGGACTGATGAGGCTTTGCAATGCAGGCGCCTACCGCCTTTGCACAGTCCATGCTTGAACCGCCTCCGAAGCCGATTAAGGCGTTGCACTCATGTGAATAGTACATTGTAAGCGCTTCGCAGATATTTTCCGTGGTAGGGTTAGCAACGGTATCGTCAAATATGCAGTATTTTACGTTTCTTTTTGTCAGTGCTTTTTCAAGACCGTTAAGGAGTCCGAGGCTGTGAATTGATTTGTCAGTGACAATAAGTACATTGTCGCAGTTATTGCTGTAGATAATGTCCGGAACCTCTTTCATGCTGTAAATGATTTTTGGCTTTCTGTACGGCATAAAGGGGATTGCAATTTTAAACGCCGTTTGAAAAACCCTGCAGTATATTTTTTTAAAAATATTCATTGTACGCCTCCGAAGCGTTCTGATTTTATTTAGGCATTCAAGTCAGGAGCCGTATTAAAAGCTCCGCAAATGCTTTTAAAACAGCGCCCTAAAGAATTCCAAAGATAAAAATAACTCAAAAAAGTTGATGTGTCAACAAATAACTTGCATAATGTTAAAAACCCTGTGGATAAACGCAAGCGGCAAAAATGAAAAAAGTAACGTAAATGCTTAAAAAAGCCGAAATAAAGCGGAAAAAGATTGATTTTACGGGAATTGCCGTTTATTATTAAATTACTTGAACTGATTTAAGCAAAATATGTCAGCAGAAACCCGAATCCGTTTCGGATAATGCGCATAAAAGCAAGCGGATCTGTTCCTGACAACCTGATTCTGATTTCTGAAACAGCCTTAATCCGTTCAGGATAAAATTTAGGAGGAAATAGCGGTGGAAAAATTTTTCAAACTGAAAGAAAACAACACTAACGTAAGGACGGAAGTGATTGCCGGCATCACTACATTTATGACAATGGCTTACATTCTTGCCGTCAATCCCAGCATACTGTCCGCATCCGGCATGGATTCTCAGGCAGTGCTCATGGCGACCGCCCTTGCGGCGTTTGTCGGAACGTTTATAATGGCGTTAGTGGCAAATTATCCGTTTGCTCTTGCGCCCGGACTTGGGCTTAACGCATATTTTGCCTATACCGTCTGCGGAGAAATGGGGTATTCGTGGCAGATAGCGCTGTTTGCGGTTTTTGTAGAGGGCATTATTTTTATTATCCTTTCCGTGACCAATATCCGTGAAGCGATATTCAACGCAATTCCGTTTCAGCTCAAAAAGGGCGTATCGGTGGGAATCGGCTTGTTTGTTGCCTTTATCGGACTTCAGGGGGCAAATCTTGTTGTGGACAGCTCAACTCTGGTTACGGTAGTCGATTTCAGAGAGAATTTTAATACGGTCGGAATAGGAGCTCTGCTTGCCGTAATCGGACTTTTTGTGATTGCAATTCTCTATGTCAAGAAGGTAAAGGGCTCAATCCTTATCGGAATCGTTGTTACATGGGCGCTTGGAATGATATGTCAGGCGGCAGGTCTTTATAAGGTCGACGCTGCGGCTGGATTTTACTCGCTTTATCCGGCATGGTCGGATTTTGACCTTGGGGCAATAGGAAAAACCTTTGGCCAGTGCTTCAGCGTTAATTTTGCAGACATAAAAATTGTTGACTTTATCGTTATCATGTTCGCCTTCCTGTTCGTAGACATGTTTGATACTCTCGGAACCCTTATCGGAGTTGCGAACAAGGCAAATATGCTGGACGAAGAGGGCAGGCTGCCGAGAATCAAGCAGGCTTTGCTTGCAGATGCGGTTGCTACTTCGGCAGGCGCCGTTCTCGGAACCTCAACGACTACGACATTTGTTGAAAGCTCGGCAGGCGTTGCCGAAGGCGGAAGGACAGGCCTTTCCTCTATAGTGACGGGTCTTCTGTTCCTGCTTTCGGTTTTTCTGGCTCCTGTCTTTATTGCAATACCCGGATTTGCAACGGCGCCTGCGCTTATATTTGTAGGCTTCCTTATGGTATCGGCTGTTGTTGAAATCGATTTCAGTGATTTGACGGAAGCGGTTCCGGCATATCTGTGTCTGCTCGCAATGCCTCTTATGTACAGCATCTCCGAAGGAATTGCCATAGGAGTTATTTCATACGTTGTGATTAATCTCATATGCGGGAAGGCAAAGAAGATTACTCCGCTTATGTATGTGCTTGCGGTACTTTTCGTGCTGAAATATGTTTTCCTGTAAAGCACGGAAGGACAAAGCTGAAAATTAATACCAAGAATAAGCAAAACAAGCAATAAAGTAAAAGAGTAAAAAGCAAGGGCAATATCCGACGGCATGAAATCCGTGTGATATTGCCCTGATTTTTTTATTTACATGCCGTATGAAAGGCTCAATATCTGCGGCAGCCGGCAATAAGGCAGGAGGCGCTGCTTTATCAGCCGCCGTCATTATTCAGCGCCGTTATGTAGTTTTTTATGATTTCGTTTAGAAAATAAATTTTATCCTTGGGACAGCTTTGGAGAAGCGAAAGCAATTCGGGACTTAAGACCGCATTTTCCGACACATCGCCGAACAGCAGATAGTCAATCGGAACGTTCAGCGTTTTTCCGATGTAAACCAAGGTGTCTATTGACATGCCCTTGTTGCCGAGTTCAATATCGTAAATAAATCTGGGCGTCACATTTACCAATTCGGAAAAAACCTCCCGTGTAAGCCCCAAAGCTTCGCGGCAGGTTTTGATCCGTAGTCCTATAGCTTCTAAATCGAGCATAAAGCCTCCTGATAAAGCGGCTTGAAGAACATTTTTAAAAGATAAAGTATACCTCTCTTATAAAATACCAAGACAGAAAAATATAAAAGGAATCAAACGGCAAAATAAAATTGTCCTGCTATGCTTTTTAAACAAAAGCATAGCGGAAATTGGTCTTAGCGGTCATTAACAGTCAGTCAAGATTGTGGCAAAGGCTTATTACAAGCAAATCGTCAACAGAAGGGTTTTTCACAAAATAATTTGTCGTATCCACCCTGCGGTAAATCCCATCGTCTCCAAGCTGTCTTGTAATCACGGTAATTGATTTTTCGCCTCTTTCGTAAGCAGCCATCTGATTAGGGATTGTAAAAGTGCTTTTGAACAGCTCTTGGTCGTCAGGGTGCATCGTAGAAGCTCCGTGAGCGATTAATTCGTCATATACTCCCGTAGAAGGGCAGGACTGAGATGTGAAGTTCTCGTATGCCATCATGTAAAAGCTGTTTCTGGACAGATTAGACAGTATTACAAGAGGATAGCGCATGAAAACCGCTTCAAGGAGAAGCTGGGTGGCGCTGGAAGGAGCCTGGATTTTAAGTATATCCTCAATTTCCGTAACGCTGCTGCCCTGCTTGCAGAACTCTTCAAAATCTGACGCGGGCATCGGTTTGGCAAAAAGGAAGCCCTGAATTATCTTGCAGGAGCAGGTACGCAGAAAGCCCAGCTGTTCCTTGGTTTCAACTCCCTCTGCAACAGTGGTAAGCTTGAGGCGGTTTGCAAAGTTGAAAATGCTTTCAAGCACTATTCTTTCCTTTTCGTCTTCGCAGTTCCTGCTTAAAAGGGATTTGTCTATTTTCAGCACGTCAATGTTAATGTCTTTAACAAAGCTTAGCGAAGACAGACCGCTTCCGAAATCGTCTATTGCGACACGGAAGCCTGCTTCTCTGATCGCATTTATCTGAGAAGGAATTGCATCGGAGCGGTCCACAAAAGCGGATTCGGTTATTTCAACCTCTATAAGCCTGTGCGGAATACCGAACCCGTCGGTTACTCTGCAAAGGCGCTCAACATAATCCGCTTCATGTACATGCCTCCTTGAAAAATTAACCGCAACAGGTACTGCGTTTAATCCTTTTGAAAGAAGTCCTTTTATGAAAACGCAGACCTCATTGAGTATGTACCAGTCAAAATCGTTTATGTAATCGGATTCTTCAAGCAGCGGAATAAAGCTTCCCGGCATGATGACGCTTCCGTCAGGCCTGACCCAGCGCGCAAGGGCTTCTGCGCCTGTTAATTTGTTTGTGAGCGCATCGAACTGAGGCTGGTAATAAACCTTGATTTCCCTGTTTTCCATTGCTTTAAGCATGTTTTTTATTTCCTGCGAAATCTGAGGGCTGTTCTGAGTCTTATCCATATCTGTTCCTCCGGTATGAAGATGTAAAGGTACTTACGGCTATTTTACAGTAGGGAAATAATAAAATCAAGAAAAAACCTGAATATGACTGTATAATTCTGAAGCTAAGGGGAAGGCTTCCAACGGCAGGAGCTTTTTCCGCCGAGTGCATAACGGGATTTCTGCATCTTAGTGCGGACACATAAGAAACCGTTTGTAAAGGACGCTGAGATATGATATACTTTTTTTACCAATAGAAAACAGGAGGGTATATTATGAAAAAATACTTGGCGGAGTTTATCGGAACCTGCGTTCTGGTAACATTAGGCTGCGGAACGGCAATGCTTGTAGGCTGTGATGCAGTGCTGGGAAGCGGCTACATCCTTACGGCTTTTGCCTTTGGTCTTACAATAGTTGCGATGGCTTATTCCATAGGCAACATTTCGGGCTGTCACATTAATCCGGCAGTCTCCCTCGGAGTGCTTATCTCCGGCGGCATGAGCGTAGTCGATTTCGTTGGATATGTAATCGCACAGATTCTCGGCGCATTTGCCGGATCGGGAATTTTGGCTCTTATCTTCGGGCTTGGAGGAGTAACCGACCAGACAGGAGGCTACGGCTCAAACGGACTTGCAGGAGTTGACGGAAGCATCGGAGCCGGACTTGTCGTTGAGGCGGTTCTTACCTTTATTTTTGTAATTGCGATTCTCGGAGTTACTTCCAAGAAAGCAGGACACGGTTCATTTGCGGGCATTGTAATCGGTCTTTCGCTTACGCTTGTACATATTCTCGGAATCGGTCTTACAGGAACGTCGGTTAATCCGGCAAGAAGCATCGGACCGGCAATCATGGCGGCAATCGACGGAAACACAACTCCTTTGGGAGAGCTTTGGGTGTTCATTGTAGGACCGCTTGTAGGCGCGACTGTCGCAGCGGTAGTTTATAAAATACTTGAGTCTGATGACGAAAAGAAGGAAGCCTGAAATTTTTTACTAAAAAATGCTTTTTCCCTGTCTGCATTATGACAGTATAATTAATTTCATTTTCCACATAATAACTCCATAGCCAATATGAGTTAATAAAATTAATCTGAATTTGTGCCTAAGACATGAAGACTAAATTTCAGGTGTTTAATTCATGCAAGAAGTGGTAATGGAGGAATTTAAATGAAAGCAACAGGAGTGATCCGAAGAGTGGATCAGCTAGGAAGAATAGTTGTTCCGAAGGAAATCAGAAAAACCCTCAGGATAGGCGAGGGAGATCAGATTGAAATTTTCGTAAACAGGGAAAATGAAATTATCCTGAAAAAATATTCCCAGATTGAAAATCTTTCCCAGATTGCAGGCAAGTGCGCCGATTCTCTGGGACAGGTCACGGGACACATTGCAGTCGTAACGGATAAAAATAAAATCGTCGCCGTGTGCGGACCTAAGAGAGAAATGCAGGATAAGCCGATAAGTCACGAGCTTGAGGATAAAATCAACAAAAAAGAAATCGTGAGGGCGGTTAAGGACGAAAAAGATTATGTAACCGTTTCTCCGGAGCTTGAACCGCCTGCAAGCGAGGTTATCGCACCCATTGTGTGCGAGGGAGATCCTATCGGCGCCGTAATACTTCTTCCGAAGGGAACGGGTACCTTTGTGGGAGAAACAGAGGAGAGACTTGCAAAGTGTACGGCCGCAATATTGGGAAAACAGATGGAAAACTAGCGTAATCCGATGGATTTCTAAGGTAATCTGCCTTAAAACTCCGATAAAACAGGCAAATTAGTGTTGACAGATAAAGTTCAATCGGTTATAACTATTCTAGGGTATGGATTTTACCATATTAATACAGTCGGTTACACCGAAAAGTTTATTAGGAGGAAAAAATGAATAAGACAGAGTTAGTTGCAGCAATTGCAGAAAAGACAGGATTAAAGAAGGAAGATGCTAAGAAGGCAGTTGATGCTTTTGTTGATGTCGTAACTGAAGGACTTGCTAAGGGTGATAAGATTGCATTAGTTGGTTTCGGTACTTTTGAAGTAGCTGAAAGAGAAGCCAGAACAGGACGCAATCCTCTTACCGGACAGGACATCGAGATACCTGCTTCCAAGCTTCCTAAGTTTAAGGCGGGCAAGGGCTTAAAGGAAACCGTTAATAAATAATTAAGGATTCTTTAAAAGTAGGGGGCTGAATGCCCCTTATTTTTATATAACCGGTTTTTGCCGGTTATTTGTCCGGCGCAGCGTAGGATTACCGGACGCGGACTAAGACGGTGAGGCAGGCGGTTTGCTTTTCGTGACGGAGAATGAAATGAGACTTGATAAATATCTTAAGGTTTCCAGAATCATAAAAAGAAGGACTGTGGCAAATGAGGCGTGTGATGCAGGGAGAGTGCTTGTAAACGGCAAGACTGCAAAGGCAAGCCAGGAGGTTAAGGTCGGGGATATTATTGAGGTAGGATTCGGAACCAAGTCCGTTAAGGCGGAAGTATTAAGTATTGCGGAAACCTCTAAAAAGGATGAAGCAAAGGAGCTTTTCAGATATATCTGATATGATATGTGTTAGGAGACGCCCCTATGTCTTCAAGAAGCATGGGGATTAAGAAACTGTTCAAATAACTGTAATAGCCTCAATTAAAGATGAATACAAATACATTAAGCAATTTGGGTTTATTCATCTTATGGAAAAAAATGATAACAGGACTGCGTTGTCCCATAATATAAGCGTTGCAGACAGAAAAGTAATTAATCTGACGGGCGTCAGGGATGTAAAATCCTTTGATGAATTGGAAATACTGGCGGAGACCGAGCTGGGAATGCTTCTTATCAGGGGAAAGGGACTTGCGGTAAAGACGCTCTCTTTAGACAAGGGAATTGTGAACATAGAGGGAGAGCTTGAAGCAATGGTTTACACCAGGCAGGGCGCAAAAAAGGAAAAACAGTCGCTTGCAAAGAGGCTGTTTTCATGATACTGTTGAGCTTTGCCGCCGGCTTTGCATGGACCGTGGCGTATCGGCTGTTAGGACTTTTCCGCAGGTTTTTGGGACGAGGCAGGACGGTATGTATGCTGGAGGATTTCTTCTTAGCCATAATATTTGCCGTAAGCACCTACATGTTTATGTATGAAACCTGCGGCGGTCTTGTGAGGGGCTACAATTATTTGGCGCTGATTCTGGGAATTGTTTTTGGAACAGCGGTTCTTGGTAAGCTTAGGACGGTCTGCATCGTAAGAGCTGCCGAAAGACAGGGAAAAAGAGAAAATTCGTCTGCAAAGCAGGAGGCCTTACGAAAAAGTAAAGGAAGATGATAAAATGCCGATAAAAAGAGTTGTAAGAAAGAAAAGACCAAAGAGACTGCTCGGTGCGGTGATCCTTACGGTAAGCACCTTTTTCATCTGCATCAGTCTTTACGGAAAGCGTGTGGAGCTTCAGAAAGAAAAAAACGCGCTTTTGGAAGAAAAAAAGCGATTGGAAATTCTTATTGCTGAGGAAGAAAAGAGAAGCAGCCAGATAGAAGAATACAAGGCCTATGTTCAGACAAAAAGCTACATGGAAGATGTTGCGAGGGACGTATTAGGTCTTGTTTACAAAAATGAGGTAATTTTCAGGGCAAATTCGGAAAACTGATGAGGTTTTTATCGGACTTTGCGGTGAGTTTTTTGCTTCGCATACAGCATATGACAATATATACGCCCTGATATTTGCTACAATGCCTTTAATTATTTCCGAAGGGAGAGGCATTTATGGGCAGTGTAGTAAATTTATTAAAGGCGTCCGGTATAAGCGGCTACGATTATGAAATGGGGCTCGCCGGAGAGAGAATAAAAAAGCTTTCCGAGGCAATGGAATATATCGCTGAAGGCTACAGAAAAAGAAGCGAAACCTTAGAAAGCGGTTCGGGCGGTACGGACAGCGACGGAATCTGGAACAAGCTTTTGCACGACGCAAGGGAAATGCTTGCGAACCAGTACACGGAGCTTGCGGACATACTTCTTAATATGTCTGACACCTCGGCGCTTTTTAAGCCTGCGAACGATCAGCGCGAAAGCTTCCTTAAACAGATGCTTGCTTCCAAGGGCGTAAAGGTCAGGCAGATCTCTCTGATATCCGTAAAGGACAAGGGCATAGAGGTCCACATGGTTGCAAGATGCAGCAAAAATCCCTGCTATCTGAGCGATGAGGTCGCCAGTTTTATATCGGCGGAACTGGGCGAAAATCTTATTTTAAAGGAAGGCTGCCGGAGAATATTCGGAAGAGATTACGCATATTATGTTTTCCGTCAGAAAGAGAAGTATAAGCTGTTGACGGGCGCCGTGAGAGCCGCGAAAACAGCCGGAGAGCCGTCGGGGGACAATTATTCGGTGCTTTCGCCGGGACTTGGCGAGGCAGCCATCGTTTTAAGCGACGGAATGGGCAGCGGAAAAGCCGCTTATCTTGAAAGCGCAGCCGTTATCGAGCTGATGGAACGCTTCCTTCGGGCAGGCTTTCGGGGAGACGGAGTTGTTTCTCTTATTAACTCGGTACTGCTGATGGGTAATGAGGCAAAGTCCTATTCTACGCTTGATATGTGTCTTGTCAATTTATATGACGGCGGTCTTACGGTTGCCAAATCAGGGGCGTCCCTCACCTTTATAAAGCATGAAGATTGGGTAGAGACTATATCAGCATCAGGACTTCCTCTTGGAATGCTGCCGGACGTAAAGCCCGAAATAACGAAGAAAAGGCTGTTTCACGGCGACAGCATTATTGTTTTGAGCGACGGAGTTCTTGACGGACTTCCTGTAGATGAAAAGGAAAAGCTCTTGCAGGAAATGATAAAGGAGCTTCCGGATATGCCGCCGAAGGATATGGCAGGCGCGGTGCTGATGGCGTCGCTGAGAAAAAGATACTACGAGCCTATGGACGACATGACGGTAATAGTAGGAAAATTGAGCAGATAAAGCATAATGTTAAACAGATTTGAAAAATACCTTGAAGAATATAAAATGCTGGATAGAGGAGAGCAGGTCGTTGTCGGCGTGAGCGGAGGTGCGGATTCGGTCTGCCTTCTTTTACTGTTAAACGAGGTAAAAAGCGAATACGGTCTTTTGATCAGCGCTGTGCACATAAATCATGGGATAAGGGGCGGTGAAGCTGACAGAGATGAGGATTTTGTCAGGAGGCTGTGCGGCAGGCTCGGTATAGAATGCAGGGTTTTCAGGGAAAATATTCCGCAGTATGCAAGGGAAAACGGACTTACCGAGGAAGAAGCCGGCAGGAAAGTCAGATATATCCGTTTTGCGGAGGTTTGCAGACAGGTTAATTCCGTAAAGCTTGCAGTGGCGCATAATGCTGATGACCATGCGGAGACGGTGCTGTTTAATATAATAAGAGGAAGCTCTCTTTCCGGTTTGTGCGGAATCCGACCGGTAAGCACGCTTGAAGGAGAAAACGGAATAAGCGTAATAAGGCCTCTTCTCGATATTACAAAAAAAGAAATTACAAAATACCTTATTTCAATAGGCGAGCAGTGGTGCGAGGACAGCACGAATTCAGAGGAGGGCTATTCCAGAAACTATATAAGGAACACACTGATGCCTGCCATGGAAAAAATGCGCGGAGGTGTTTCGGAGCACATAAGGCTTCTCAGCTGCGAGGCAAGGGAGGCGGAGGATTTTATCAGGGCTGAAGCGGAAAGGCTCTATCTAAGGGCTTGCAGCGGGGACAGACTTGACATCGGAATTTGTGAAAGCGCGCCTGCGGCAGTGAAGAAAGAACTGATTTACAGGTTTATCACTGAAAAAGCAGGGCATAAAAAGGACATTCATCGGATCCATGTGCTGAATGTTCTTGAATTGTTAAAAAATCAAGTTGGCAAATCTGTCGATTTGCCTTATGATATAACGGTAAGGCGCGAGTACGGTCACTTATACTGCTGCAAGAAGGGGTTAAGCGATCCTCGTGGTGAGCAAGGCTCTTTTTTAAACAAAGAAGTCATGCTTGATACTGACCGCGGAGGCATTTACAGTCTTGGGGAAGGAAAAATTCTTAAAATAAAGACGTTCTCATATGACAAAACTTTTGAAATACCTTCGGGAAAATTCAAGGTATGGTTTGATGCGGACAAAATCGGGCAACAACTTGTATTGAGAGTTCCCTGCGAAGGGGATTATTTTTGTTCGTATGCCGACGGACGGAAAAAGAAGCTTGCAAGACTGTTTATAGACGAAAAGATTCCAAGGGAAGAAAGAGAAGGACTTCCTGTAATAGCAATGGGGCATAGGTGCCTGTGGATACCGGGACTGCGCAGAGATGAGGCGGCGAGGATCGGTGAAGGTTCCAAAAGAGTACTTGAATTTACAGTAGAGAAAGAGAGGAAACAGCAGCATGGAACACAAGATAAGGGTAATGTATACTGAAGAAGAGGTAGAAAAAAGAGTCCGTGAAATTGCGGCGCAGATAACGAAGGATTATAATCATGAAGAGGTTCATTTGATTTGCATTCTGAAGGGAAGCATTTTTTTTACCGCCGAGCTTGCAAAGAGAATCACGCTTCCTGTCAGTCTTGATTTTATGTCGGTTTCAAGCTACGGCAACGGCTCTGAAAGCTCAGGGCGCATACGTGTTGTAAAGGATCTTGATGAAAACATCGAGGGAAAAAATGTTATTGTTGTTGAGGATATAATTGATTCGGGGAGAACACTGTCCTTCCTGCTTGATATGCTTTCTGCGAGAAAGCCTAAAAGCCTCAAGCTTTGTACGCTTTTAAACAAGCCCGACAGGAGAGTGGTTGATATTCCTGTGGATTATATAGGATTTGACATTCCTGATGAATTTGTGGTAGGCTACGGAATGGATTATGCGCAAAAATACAGGACGCTCCCTTATATAGGAGTCGTAGAGCTTTGACGCCGGGGAGAAACACTGTAAAAAGGAGGATGAATACTTGAGTAAACACAGCGGTTTGCTTTTTTACCTGCTGCTTATCGGGATTTTGATATTTGCAGTCTACGCATCGGGTAATTTCGGCAATTCAGGAGACGGATATTCCGTAAGCGATTTTTATGCCGACCTTGAGGAAGGCATCGTGGAGGAAATTCAAATAGATCAGGACTCGCACGTTCCGACGGGCGAGATAACCGTTATGCTTGATGACGGAAAAACAGAAAGCTTTTATGCTACAAATGTTTCTGAGATAGAAACCGACGCAATTAAGCACGGGGTAAGGGTGGCTACAGATAAGGTGGTTGACCGTTCATGGTTTTTTACCAGCGTGTTTCCGTACCTTTGCATAGTACTGATAGTTGTCATTATGCTGACGTTATTCCTGCGTTCGGCGGGCGGCGGCAGCAGCGCCAACCAAAAGCTGATGAATTTCGGTAAAAGCCGAGCGCAGAAAAAAGAGGCAAATGAGGTCGGCACAACCTTTAAGGATGTTGCAGGCCTTGTCGAGGAGAAGGAAGAACTTGCAGAGGTAGTAGATTTCCTAAGAGATCCGCAGAAGTATACCCGTCTGGGAGCCAGAATCCCGAAGGGCATTCTTATGGAGGGGCCTCCGGGAACAGGTAAGACTCTTCTGGCAAGGGCAATTGCAGGAGAGGCGCAGGTTCCTTTTTTCTCAATTTCGGGCTCGGATTTTGTCGAGATGTTTGTCGGAGTCGGAGCCTCCAGAGTGAGGGATTTGTTTGAGGACGCTAAAAACAATGCGCCTTGCATCGTTTTTATAGATGAAATAGACGCCGTGGCTAGGCGCAGGGGCACCGGTATGGGCGGCGGCCATGACGAACGTGAGCAAACGCTTAACCAGATGCTTGTAGAAATGGACGGCTTTGGCGCAAATACCGGCATTATCGTAATAGCCGCAACAAACAGGGTGGATATTCTCGACCCTGCCATCATGAGGCCGGGACGGTTTGACCGTAAGGTTGTGATTGGAAGGCCTGACATTAAGGGAAGAGAAGAAATTCTGCAGGTTCATTCCAGAAATAAACCTCTTGCAGACGACGTCGACTTAAGACAGGTTGCCGGAAGCACGGCAGGATTTACGGGGGCGGACCTTGAGAACCTTATGAATGAGTCTGCAATTTGCGCCGCAGGCGATAACCGTACTTTTATCTCCATGGAGGACATCAGAAAATCCTTCATTAAGGTCGGAATCGGCAAGGAAAAGAAGAGCCGCATCATTTCCGATAAGGAAAAGAAAATTACGGCTTACCATGAATCAGGTCACGCAATACTTTTCCATTTGCTACCTGACGTCGGACCGGTTTATACAGTCTCCATAATTCCGACGGGACCGAGTGCGGCAGGCTACACCATGCCGCTTCCTGAGAATGACAACATGTTTATTACCAAGGGCATGATGCTTCAGGAGATTATGGTTGACTTGGGCGGCAGAATTGCCGAAGAGCTGATATTCGATGATATCACCACAGGCGCAAGTCAGGATATAAAGCAGGCTACAAGCTATGCGAGGGCGATGGTGACAAAGTACGGATTTTCTGAAAATATCGGCATGATAAACTATGAAAACAGTGAGGAGGAGGTCTTTATCGGCCGTGACCTTGCTCAGCAGAAGAGCTTTTCTGAAAGCACGGCAGGGCTTATTGATAAGGAAGTCCACGGGATTATTGACGGCTGTTACAGGAAGGCAAAGGAAATTCTTAATGAAAATATAGAGGTGCTTCATGCCTGTGCAAAGCTGCTTCTTGAGAAGGAGCGCATCGGCAAAGAAGAATTTGAAAGCCTTTTCACAAGTGACGAAAACAAGCCCATAGAAGAGATAATTATGGACTAATTGCACAAAGCCGTTGCGCATACTATGTCAAAATGTACAAAAAAATTGGCATATTTTTAAAAAGTTTGTGCACACGGCTTTTGTTTTTAGTGATATACTCTATAGCGTAAACCCCAATACATTATATAGTTTTTGCTACACCCCATAAGTAACAAAAATACCTTCTCCGAAAGAGGACGGCTTCCCCAATAGTCGTCCTTTTTTCATGCCCTTATTTATTGTCCTGCTTCTACCCTGAATACTGAAAAATCTTAACTGAGAAAGCAATTCTTTAGGAAACTTTATGCAGTTATGATGCAGAAAAATGACGAAAACCGATGCAGATGCTCCTTATCATTAAGCCGAAAATAAAGCGATGCTAAGGAGGAAACGACAGTGAAAAAGGTTCTATGCACGGCTGCGATAGTAGTTTTAGGCGCTATGCTGTTCATGCTGTTTAAAAATGCCGTAAATTTATCGGGAGAAGGTAAAAAAGCGGAGGATACGGAGAAAAAGCGTTTAAGCACACGGCCCTTTCATCTTTCGGAATTGACGCCGCAGGCAGGATTTACCGCAGAAGGCGGTCAAGGCACGGACAAAATCTTAGGCTCTGACGTGAAGATTTCCGGAACAGTGGTAATAGACGCAGGCCATGGAGGCAAAGATATGGGGTGCAGCTTTGACGGTACAGACGAGAAAGACGTTAATCTTTTAGTTGCTCTTGGAGTAAAGGAAAGGCTGGAGACTGCGGGAGTTGAGGTTATTCTTACCAGAAGCTCCGATGAATTTGTAAGTCTGGAAGACCGTGCAAACCTTGCAAACGCTTCCGAAGCGGACTGCTTTGTGAGCATACACTGCAATTCATTTGAGGACGAAACGGTAAGCGGACTTGAAGGATACTGGTTCAAATCCGAAAAAGGAAAGTCGTTAAGCGAAAGCATATTACGCCAAGCAGGCGGAAATTTAATAAATGTGAGAAAAACGAAGGAGGAAGACTATTTTGTGCTCCGTGAAACCGCTATGCCTGCGACGTTAATAGAGATAGGCTATCTTTCAAATGAAAATGAAAGAGAGATGCTTAAAAGCAGCAAATATCAGAGTACGGTTTCCGCCTCGATTGCAGAAGGAATATTGGATTGGTTAAGCTGCAATTGAAAAAATATGTAATATGAGATTTTTATGCGGAAATCCATGTTACGGCATATATTAAAAAAGGCATTGTCCGGATCATTCTTTTACCTGAAACAGGGACGCTTTAAAACGAAGCGTTCCTGTTTTTTTGTGCGGAAAAGAGTTGGACGGCAAAAATGCGGTATTTTATAATGACGGGAGTGATAGGCATGATTTTCGGCTCGGCTCTTATCGGAGTAATTTTCGGAGTGGCCTTTGCGGTAATATTTACAGCCTGAAGTATACATATAATACACTTAT
>CANRAZ010000032.1 GCA_947628705.1 uncultured Lachnospiraceae bacterium
GCAAATATCTGTCCGGCAAGCTTCCTCAGTATATGATTCCAAACTACTTTATGCGGCTGACGGAAATACCGTTAACCTCAAGCGGAAAGACCGATAGACATAATCTTCCTGAACCGTATTTTACAGAAGACATTAATAGCTTTGAAAATCCAAGAAATGAGATGGAAAAAACACTTTGCGCAATTGCAGCAAAGATACTTAATTATAAACGTATTGGAATAAAAAGCAACTTTTTCGACTTAGGCGGAGATAGTTTAAAAGCTATGGAGTTTATGGCAAATGCTGCGGAAAAAGGCATTCGGTTTAATTTACAAACTGTTTTTGAACACCCGACAGTAGCAGAAATTAGCGCCGCAATTGCAAAAGACTCCGCCTGCTGCCCGGAGTACTCTTTATCAGACTTTAATGAGATTGAAAAAATATTACTCGTTAACAACAATAGCGGAAAAATTTTTCCAGTTAATAAATCTCTTGGAAACATTTTACTGACAGGCGCAACGGGTTTTCTGGGAGTCCACATACTTGACAGCTTGATGAAAAATGAAACAGGCAAGATATACTGCTTGGTACGCGGCAGTTCACTTGAAGACAGTAAAAAAAGAATGCTGAATACTCTGAATTATTACTTCGGCAATGCTTATATCGACGAATTTGACAAACGCATTATTACAATTTGCGGAGATATTTTATCTGATGATCTTCCGAATATTTTGCCTGACGATATAAATACCGTGATTCATTCAGCGGCAACAGTTAAGCATTATGGGGATTACAACCAATTTTACGCCATTAATGTTAAAGGAACGGAGAACGCACTAAACTGTGCGATAAAGCTTTATTCCAAATTTATACATATTTCAACAACCAGCGTAAGCGGTTCTTACCTTATAACGACAGGTAACAAAACAGCGGTATTTAATGAATCTAATCTGTATATACGGCAAGACTTGAGCAACGTATATGTACGAAGCAAATTTGAAGCCGAAAGGCTTGTGCTCGAAGCAAAACAAAAGGGAGCCGACTGCTGTATTTACAGGGTTGGAAATCTAACAAACCGATTCTCCGATTTGAAATTTCAGCCAAATTATAAGGATAACGCTTTTTTGAAGAGAATAAAAACATTCATAGATATTAAGGCATACCCGTCTATACTGTCTGATGAACCTGTCGAAATATCGCCTGTAGATGATACCGCCAACGCTATTATAAAATTAGCCGAAAATACTGACAGCAAATACAGTATTTTTCATGTTGATAATCCGGACTTAATTACATATGGTCAACTTATTAAAATGATAAATAGAGCCGGGTATAAAATTGTTGCGGATTCCACAGAGGATTTTGCAGATAAAATTTATGCTGCAAGTGACGTTATGTACGATTCCGCTATTAACGATTTGAATGAAATGATTAAGGCAAAGGAATATGCCAAGGTAGCAGTTAACAGCAGTTTTTCTAACAACATGTTGAATGCTGTCGGTTACTGCCGGTGCAAAATAACATATGAATACGTTGAAAAGTACTTGAAGTACTTTGAAAATCTTAATTTTTGGGAAACCGATAAGAATAAGGAGGAATAAATGATGAATACACCGTACCCATTGTATGAAATCAAACGTGTAACAAACCTTAGACAGTTAATAGATTATAGAGCAGACGAATCAGCATCTGCCGTTGCTTTTGAGTATGAAACTAATAAGGGGATCACAGAAAAAATAACCTTCTCAGAACTTAAGTATCAAATAAACGCTCTTGGAACAGCTTTTTATAACTTGGGACTGAGAAACTGTCATGTGGCAATTTTAGGCGAAAACTCTTATGACTGGCTTTTGAATTTTTTTGCGTTAGTATGCGGTAATATTGTAACAGTTCCCCTAGACAGAGAACTGCCGGTTCAAACATTAAAAAATATGATTAAAAACAGTAATTGTTCGGCGCTGATCTTTTCTGATACATATACCGATATTGCTGAGCAATTGGAGAACGAGCTTGGGATAATAATTATTAACATGAGGGACGCTGAAAAATTAATTAAAAAGGGAGCGAGTCTCATATCGGAAGGATATAACGAATATTTAAATCACAATATCGATGAAAGCAGCGTTGTCATAATTGTATATACATCAGGAACTACAGGAACAAGCAAAGGCGTCATGCTTAGTCACAGCAACCTAGCATATGACACATATTCATCGTGTTGCAATTGTAAAATCGCAGGTAATACGGTATTGCTGCTTCCCCTGCACCATACCTTCGGACTGGTTGCAGGCGTATTTATGGTTATGCTGTATGGTTATACGGTTCACATAAATTTAAGCTTAAGGCAATTAATGTCCGATTTGATTAAAGTAAAACCTAAAATATTATTTTTAGTCCCTTTGCTGGCTGAAACACTTTACAAAAACATATGGAAAATTGCTGAACAGAATGGAACTGATAAGACGTTAGCTGATATGATTACAAAAAGCAATAAATTATTGGCAGACGGAATTGATAACAGAAAGCAATTATTTCAATCATTTATATCTCCTTTAGGCGGAAATCTGGATACCATAGTATGCGGAGGTGCGCCATTAAATTCCAAATATATCCGCAATTTCCGTGAACTGGGAATTAATTTATTAAACGGATATGGAATAACCGAATGCTCGCCTGTCATTTCGGTCAACCGAAATAATTATTACAAAGACGGGAGTGTAGGTCAGGTTATAAACGTATGTTCTGTTATGATAGATAATCCTAATAACGGTACCGGCGAAATCTGCGTAAAGGGATTAAATGTAATGCTGGGATACTACCACATGGAAGATGAAACTGCTAAAGTATTAGAAAATGGTTGGTTTCACACTGGAGATATCGGTTATTTGGATGAGGAAAATTTTTTATTTATTACCGGACGAATAAAAAATACAATTATATTAAATAATGGCGAAAATGTCTCTCCGGAAGAGCTTGAAGAAATTCTGCAGGATATTCCTATTGTCAATGAAGTTATTGTGTTTGAAGATAACGGAAAAATTGCCGCTGAGATTTTTCCTGATTTATCTTATGCGGAAAAAAACAAAATAACTGATATACTTGCTGAACTAAAAGTTCAAATAAAGCATATCAATGATAATCTTCCCAAATTCAAACAGATTAATTCTGTTTACCTGCGTGATTCAGAGTTTGAAAAAACAACAACTAAAAAGATAAAAAGAAAATCAAAGTACGGAAATAATTAATACACGCAATATTTTGAAAAACGTACAAATATTAAGGAGGAAAAACGATGTTTAATAAAGTATGTGAGATTCTGGCAAATTTTACAGAGGTCGATATATCAGAAATGATGCCTAACACGGATTTGCTGAATGACCTTGGAATGAATTCGTTAGACACGATAGACGCTGTTGTAATGTTTGAAAATGAATTTGAAATTGAAATTCCGGACAGACAAATTTCTGATTTCCATACAATAGCCGATATAGTAAGATATATCGAGGCAAATAAAAATTAATGGCACCATATTGCCTTTAATCATACAAATGTACTGCTATTTGCCAAGCCTTTTTCAGCCTGCACCCTTATGCTGCACGGCAATTACCGTCCGCACAAGCTATTTAAAACAGCATAGGTTTTACAAAAACTTATCATAATCCTTTAATTAGTCAAGTAAGATTTGCCGAATCATACTTGACTAATTTGTTTTTCTGCACTATACTGTACCTACCCTAAGACGGAGGTATTGCCATGTTTATCGGTAGAGAGCGTGAGCTGGAGGCTCTGAACAAGCTGTATTTTTCAAACAAATTTGAATTTACTGTCATATACGGGCGCCGCCGAGTTGGAAAAACGGCGCTCATCAATCAGTTTATCAAGGACAAAAGCGCCATTTATTTTATGGGAGTTGAGAGCAACTCCAAGCAAAACCTCGAAAACTTCAGCAAAAGCATCTTGGAGTACCGTACCGGCATCGAGACGGAAGGCTCCTTTCTCTCCTTTCAGGCGGCTTTGGATTATGTTTTTAAGCTGTCCGAAAAAGAGCGGCTCGTCCTCGCTATCGACGAGTACCCCTATGTCGCCCGATCGGATAAAAGCCTTGCCTCCACGCTTCAGCTGCTCATCGACAGGCACAGGGACAGCTCAAAGCTAATGCTGATTTTGTGCGGCTCCTCCATGTCCTATATGGAGGATCACGTCCTCGCTTACAAAGCGCCTCTTTACGGACGGCGGACGGCGCAAATGAAGATCGTTCCCTTTGATTTTGAGGAGACTTGCCGGTATTTTAAGAATTTTTCCGATGAAGACAAGGCGCTGATCTACGGAATCGTCGGCGGCACGCCGCAGTATCTTCTGCAAATGAACGACGCATTAAGCGTCGCAGACAATATCAAAAACACGTTTCTGAATCCCATATCTGCACTTTTTGAGGAGCCGGAAAATCTGCTCAAGCAGGAGGTGCGTGAGCCCGCACTCTACAACGCCATCATTACCGCAATTGCCACCGGCTCTACCCGGATGTCAGAAATTTCCGGCAAGGTCGGCGAGGATACAAATGTGTGCTCCGCCTATGTGAAAAATCTTGTCGCCCTCGGCATCATTCGAAAAGAAACGCCTTACGGCGAAAATGCGTCACGGAAGACAATTTATGCCATCGAGGACAATTTGTTCCGTTTTTGGTACCGCTTTGTGCCGGAGAACAATTCCATCATCGCCCGCGGCGCAGCCGATCTTGCCTATCGGCGCATCGAGCCGTTTTTGCCTGACTACATGGGCAAGGTGTTTGAGGAGATCTGCAAACAGTATCTTTGGAAGCTGCTGCTGGCAGGAAGATGCCCGATGCAGTTTTCATCTCTCGGCCGCTGGTGGGGCAGCGACCCGAAGGAAAAGCGTCAGGCGGAAATCGACATTCTCGCCGAGCAGGACAAAAACACCGCTCTTTTCGGCGAGTGCAAATGGACGAATGAAAAGGTCGACCTTGGGGTCTTGGAAACGCTGGTCAGGCGCAGCGGGCTTTTCCCATATAAAAAGAAACACTTCTACCTCTTTGCCAAGTCCGGCTTTACCAAAGGGTGTGTCGATAAAGCAAAACAGATGGGAAATGTAACATTAGTTTCTTACAAGGATATTTTGTAAGCGATATGCAGATAAATTCAGGAATTTTTAATCCGACCGGGCTAAAACCAGCAGAATTGGCATTAATTCCTGTTACAGCCGTTTGACTTAGGTAGTTAAATTTGATATAATTTAAATGTTATTAATAAGACAGTAAGGAGAGTGATTTCCTCATGGAGGCGCAGGAGCTGAATCTGCAAAATGATATCGTCGATTTTGCCGAAAAAACCCTTGTGGAAACATTTCTTAAAATTGCAAGAGTTAACATAATAACAGGTGAATATGAATTTCTGAAAAAAGACGATTCCGTATATGACGAAGGATATGAAGACATTCCCGACATTTATTCTTACATAAAAAAACAGGTTGACGACAAAATCGTGCTTTCCGAGTACGCCGCCTATTACTTAAAGTTTTCAGATCCCAAATACGTCCACGGAAGGGTATTTTCGGGTGAAAAGAGGATTGTACAGAGTTATAAAAGAAAATCAAAAGAGAGCGAAATCTGGGTTACGTTCTCAATAATCGCCCCTGTAAACTGTTCGCCGGAAAACCCATGGGCATTGTTTACATGGAGATATGCAGATCCCGACACCATAACGATGATAGACGCCATCGACACGCTGTCGGTAATGTACTGCAAGATTCTGAAAATTAATCTTACCGCCGACACGTTTAAGGTTATCAGGATGGGCGATAACGAAACCGCCCCGACCGACCATGACAGCATTAAACGGTGGTGGAAGGAATATGCGGAAGCCGGCAACATTTACGACAAGGACCTTGAGACCTACAATCAGTATACCGACATCGACTATTTAAAGAGTTATTTTAAAAAACACAACAATAAAATCAGCTGCCGCTACAGAAGGAAAAAAGGGGACAGCTACAAGTGGGTCCAGATGGATATAACGCCAAGCATCGAGTATTCAAATGACAATCAGGTGCTGATTCTTTATGTACAGGATTTCCACGAAGAATACCTGCGCGAGATCAACAATTTCAGAGAGCTTGAAAACAACTACATAAGAGACGCTCTTACCATGCTTTTCAACCGGCACAAGTACCAAGAGGATATTGAAAAGCTTAGCGGCGAGGAATACGAATTGCTGACCTGCCTGTACATTGACGCGAACGGGCTGCATGAGGTAAACAACCTTTTGGGGCACAAAAAGGGCGATGACATGCTTTGTTTTATTGCCGAGACGCTGAAGGAATTTTTTCCTGACGAGCGTGTTTACAGGATCGGCGGAGATGAATTTGTCATGCTCAGTAAAAACCTTGCAAAAACGGTTGTAGAGGAAAGAGTGGATTATGTAAGGAAAAAAATCACTCAGAGCAATTATGCTATTTCGGCAGGCGTCGCAGAAGGCGGACACGGCGTAACGGTAAAAGAGATCATCGGTCAGGCAGAGCTTGAAATGCGTAACGACAAGGAGCTTTACTACAAAAATAAAGGAGACCAAAGGCTTCGCAGAAGCAGAAACGAAGAGCTTGAACATATGCTTGTCGAAAAACAGGATGCGGAGTATTTCCTTAAAGCCATTTCAAAGAATTACGCAGGCGTTTATTTTGTAAACCTTAAATATGATACCATACGCCACATATTTATTCCGGATCATTTTGTACAGCAGCTTAAGGAATCGGAGTTCTGTTACAGCGCCGCGCTCAAAAAATATATGTATAAGCATGTTAACGAGGAGTTCTACGCAGAATTTCAGAAGCTTATGGATTATGAATATCTTGAAGCCGCTCTGGAAAAGCAAGGAGCCGTGCTGGAAACCTACAAGAGGAAGGACGGTTCGTGGATTAAGCTTCAGGTGCTGAAGCTGGACAGCGACAGTGACGACAACGATGAAACGATGTGGATCTTCTCCGTTCTGAACAACGGCGAGTAAAGAAGCAGGGACGGCTGCTTTTTAAACATCGGACGTCTTTTGTTAAAAATATTAAAATAATATCGCCGGCAGGAGCAATTCTGCCGGCGATATTTTTATCATGTCATATTTTCATTAAAACCGTACGGGCGTTTAATTCTGTGAGGACTGCTCCACAGCGTCCGTCCTGTAGATAAACTTAACCTTTCCGTCTGCGCCGTCGGCAATGCCGGCAAAGTTTTTATAATTTAAAGAAACGCTGTGTATTGCGCGCAGTCTCGTTATTAAAGCGTTCAGGTCGCCGTCCACAAACTCTGACAGCTTTTGTATGCCCTCTTCATTAAACTTCTTGAGTCCGTCCGAGAGCTGCATCGCTCCGTCGCAGAGTTTGGAAACGCCGTCTGTCAGCTCAGGCACTCCGTCTTTAAGCGTGAGGATTCCGTTATACAGCTCGGAAGCGCCCGAAGAAAGCGCTGAAGCGCCGTCCTTAAGCGCGTCTGTGCCCGTCTTTAATTCCTTCGCGCCGTCAGCCGCCTGCGCCGCCCCGTCCGTGTAGGCCTTAAGCCCAAGATAAAAGGTGTTATAGCTGTCAAGAGACATCTTAAGATTAATCACCGATTTAGCGCCCTCTGAAGCTGCGGCAAGCTGAGATTGGACTTCCTCTGAGGCCATATTGTCTGAAATCGCTTTTTTGATCTGCAATTCTGTATTTGCCGCAACCGTTTCTTTAATTTCCGCACTCTGCATTTTCTCATTAACGGTTGCTGAAATTATGCCCTTAACGGATTCCGACGACATTTGTTCATTTATCTTAGCTTCAACGGTCTGTTGTATTTGTTCGCTTTGCATTTGCAGGCTGACAGCGTCTTCTATCGCCGCCTGCGTGGCCTTATCCACAAGACCTGCGCTGACTGCGGCGTCATAATCGGCTTTGCTCATATGCGCTGCCGCCTGAATTACACTTTCCGCTACGGTAACGTTTACTGCGTCTTTCACCTGTAAAGCCACCTGCGCTCTTACAGCCTCGCTGACCTGAGTGCTTACCTCCTGCATTACGGCGGCGGAAACCTGGGACTCAATGTAAGAGCGTTTCTGCTCCACGGCTGCGGTCACTTCGGCAAGCGCTTTTTCATATACTGCATTTTTGTCAAGAGAAGCGATTACTCCGTCCAAAACCTTGGCGTAATTGTCCGTTGTCAGCTTTGGAACCTCAAGCCCTGCTGCGGCAAGCTGCGTATTTGCAGTAGACAAAAGAGTGTCAAATACCTGCTTTGCGCCGCCGTTAAGCTCTTCATTGTTAGAAACAAGAGTATTCAGACCTTCCTCAAGCTGTTTTGCACCTGCCTGAAGCTGTGCAGCTCCCAGATCCAAATCGTTCGCTCCGTCTTTAAGGGACTCTGCTCCCGAAGCAAGCTTATCGATCCCGTCTGCAAGCTCTCCTGATTTTTCAAGCAGTACTGCCAAACCGTCATAAAGCTGTGATGAACCGTCAAGCAGCTGCTTCATTCCGTCCGTAAGCTCTGACATAGCGTTAAAAAGCTCATCGGCGGAATCAAACGATTCGGTATCGATTTCATTAAACACCTCGTTTGTTGCAAGCGTGACCGTCATTCCAAGCTTAAAATCCTCCGCATCGCCGGTTATTTCAACATAGTCAGGTATTTCCAGCTCATCAGACGGAATTGCAAGGTCTTCCTGAAGGCCGGGAAAAGCAATTCCTATGACCGCAGTACGGCTGCCGTCATTAATAAGCTTTCCGTTCGTAACCTCCACATTTCTGAAAACGCTGTTGTCAATTATTACGCCCGTAAGCATTGCGAACGGAACATAAATTTTTTCTTCCTTTTCGCCAACCGTCACATTTTCAAATTGCCTGTTGTCATAGTCAAAGCGAATCGTGACCTTGCCGCTTTTTCCTGCAAGCTCCTCAGGCGTAACCGTTTTTCCGTCAAGCTTGTAGGTAACCGTAAGACCCACAGGGAGTTCCTTATCAGCGTTTCCCTGATAGAAAATGTCGCCGCCCTGTGCGTCCCAGACGCAGGCGTTGCCGCTGCCTACGGTAAAGCTTTCGCTGCCCTTAACATTTTCCACGTCAGTCAGCTCGGTTTTGTCATTTATTGTCTGGCTGCCCGTGCTGTTTTTAAGCCAGTCGCTTACGATTATCTTGCTGATCGAACCGTCGGCTCCTGCAAGCACATACACCGTTTCGTCTTTATAATATGCTTCGCCTTCATCCGCTGACGCGGCAGTAGAAACGCCTGCGTCTGCTTCTTGGACGCCTGAAATTTTACCGTCTAAGCTTTGAGCCGCTTTATCTGCACCACTTGCAGATGAAGCATATTTCTTTTCATTTATTGCATAGGCAGTAACGGAAATTACGCCCACGGTAAGTAACACGCACATGCAAAGCGCAATGATTTTTTTAACTTTTCCCTTCATTTTATTTGACCTCCTGTTTACGTCTATATACCGATCTCATTCCAAGCGTCGTAAAACATATCAGCCTGTCGCACAGCATAAGAAGCGCCGGAAGAATAAGCACCACGGCGAACATACTGATAATCGCGCCTCTTGCCATCAGCATACACATGGAACCGATCATGTCAATGTCCGAATAAACCGCTACGCCGAAGGTTGCTGCAAACAGCCCCATGCCGGATACGACGATGGACGGAACGGAAGTGGCAAGCGCCGTCTGAACCGCCTGCTTCTTTTTCATTCCTGCAATTCTTTCTTTTTTGTAACGGGTCGTCATCAGTATTGCGTAGTCGACGGTTGCTCCAAGCTGAATCGTGCTTATGCATATCGGAGCGATAAACGGCAGGCTCTGACCGAGATAGTGCGGCATGCCGAGATTAATAAAAATCGCAAGCTCAATAACCGATATGAGTATGAACGGAAGCGACACGCTTTTTTCTACCAGCGCTATGATTACAAAGATCGCAATTATAGACACGGCGTTTACGACCTTGAAATCGTGCGACGTGGTATCAATCATGTCCTTAGTACAAGGAGCCTCTCCGATAAGCATGCCGTTTTTGTCGTATTTTTTCAGTATTTCATTCAACTCGTCTATCTGCCGGCTTACTTCGTCGCTTGCTACCTTGTACTCGGAATTGATAAGAAGCAGCTCCCACTTATCGCTTTTTAAAAGACCTGTTACGGACTCCGGAAGCACCTCCTCCGGTATTCTGGAGCCGACAAGCGATTCAAGGCCGAGAACGTATTTTACACCGTCAACCCTCTCCATTTCCTCCGACATCGTTCTAACGTCCTTTGCGGCAAGGCCTGCATCCACAAGCAGCATGTGGGTCGAAGCAATGTCAAAGCTTTCGGAAAGCTTGTTATTGGCTATTACATAGTCCATGTCGTCCGGCAGACATTCGCCGATATTATAATATACCTCGTCGTTTGTCTTGCTGTAGCCGTAATAAGCAGGCAGCACCAGCAAAACAAAGATTATAAGGAAAACAGGGAATATCTTCAGCAGCTTTGCCGACAGACCGTTCAGGTCAGGGATAAGAGCTTTGTGCTTTGTCTTCTGCAAAGGCTTGTCAAACACCAGAATCAGAGCAGGCAGCACCGTCACGCAGCCGACAACTCCAAGCAGGACGCCCTTTGCCATTACGATTCCGAGGTCGCGCCCCATTGTAAAAGACATGAAGCAAAGAGCAATAAAACCTGCAATCGTGGTAATGGAGCTTCCGACGACCGACGTGAGAGTTTCCTTTACGGCGACTGCCATTGCCTCCTCACTGTCCTCATGCTTTGTTCGCTGTTCGTTGTAGCTGTGCCACAGAAAGATTGAATAATCCATCGTCACGGCGAGCTGAAGGACGGCGGACAAGGCCTTGGTTATATATGAAATCTCTCCCATGAAGTAATTTGTTCCAAGATTTATCAATATCATCATTCCGATGCTGATAAGGAAAATAAACGGCACGATCCAGCTGTCAAGAAAGATGAGCATCGCGGCGCAAGCAAGAAGCACCGCTATGCAGACATACACCGGCTCTTCTTTTTCGCACAAATCCTTAAGGTCGGTTACCATTGCGGACATACCGGACACAAAGCACTGGCTCCCGGCTATTTTCCTGATATCCCTTATTGCGTCCATCGTAAGATCCGATGAGGTCGAGGTATCAAAGAAAACCGCAATCATTGTCGAATTTTCAGTGTTGAACGCACTGTAAATATCCTCAGGAAGCACTTCCTTAGGAACGGATATGTCCGCAATCGAATCGTACCAGAGAACCGTTTCAACATGTTCGACCTTTTCAATTTTAGCTTTCAGGCCTGCAACGTCTTTATCCGACATATTTTCAATTATGATAAAGGAAAAGGCGCCCTTGCCGAAATCCTTAAGCAGTTCGTCCTGACCGATTACGGTTTCCATATCCTTAGGGAGATAGTTAAGCATATCGTAATTGATGCGCGTCCCAATCATTCCAAAAACGGAAGGAATCATCAGGACAGTAACGGCAATCAGAATGGGTATGCGGAATTTTACGACCCATTTGGAAAAACGCATGATATTTACACATCCTTTTCATTTATTTCAACATATTCTGCTTCTATAACGTCGGGTCTCTGATTTTTGATTATCAGAACCGTGCTTATTACAGTGTACAAATTCAGTATTCCTTCAGCCAGCAGCGCAATTCCGAGCAGTACCGTCAAAAGACCTGCTCCGCTTGCGGAGTCGAATATTAGAGCCGTGCCTGCTGCCGATGTTATTATTGCTATGACCAGAATAGCCCACCAGCTTCCGATACCGAATTTTTTGGAATCCAATGCAATACGTATCTTAAAAAGTCCGTCCAGCAGTATTGCTATTCCCAACGCAATACATATAAAGTTCATAAGGTTTTTCGGATTGATAAGGACGATTATTCCGAGAATCAGCAGAAAAATGCCGAATTCAAGGTCATACTGAAAAGCAAGACGGAACAAATCCTTGGAAAAATAACCGATAAGCTTTACCATTCCGAAGACAAGCAGCGCCGCTCCGACGGCAACGCCGATTATAAACGTCGAAATTTCCGGACTGATAATAAATACCGCGCCGACTATGCAGAAAAGGAGTGACATGATTATGTAACCTATCTTTGCGATTTTCATCGGCGCTACAGAACGCATTTTCATATTTTTTCCTCCTGTTTTAATCTGCTATTATTTAATTCCCGATTTCGCCTTTTGCAAACAGGCAAAAAAAGCCCCGTGTCTGTTTTTTAGACACGAGGCCGTAAAATGTCTGGTTTTTGGACAAAGCATCAAATATGTCTATTTTATTTCAAATCTGGAAATCATTTCCTCCACGCTTCCCTTTTTTATTTCGCATATCCGTTCCAGAACGTTTTTGATATCATCGTTCATTCCGTCCCTTAACCATCCGGAGACGATGCCGAAACCGATGCTTTCAAGATATTTTTTAATCGCTTCAAGGTCGCCGTCGCTAACCCTTCGTCCTTTTAAAACGGTATTCATATAAGTGTCGATAACGTGGTCGCAGACCTGCCAGAGATACTGTTCATAGAGCTCACGGTTGACTGAATTGTAAATGTGCAGCATGGCCCGCTTTTTCGAAAGGGCAAGGTCAATGACTTCATTCAGGCAGTCCTCTATGGCTTCTACAGTTGGGTATTTTAAAATTATCGCTTGCAGATCTTCAGTAAATATTTCTTCAATAAGCTTGGGAATGTCTTCAAAATAGTAATAAAAGGTGTTGCGGTTGACGCCGCAGTCAGAAACAATATCCTTTACTGTAATCTGAGAAAGAGAACGTTCGTCGAGGAGCTTAAGAAACGACTCCTTTATCGCTTTTTTAGTAAAATTCGCCATACATTTCCCTCCGACACAGGACAGACCGCAAGCTCGCCGCCGCCCGCCGTTTCCACAGATAAACGCAGGACGGCTCGGCTGCCGGCGCTACGAAAATTCCGTGCGTTAAACAATATATGCTTCCGCACAGTAAAATATATTAAATGTAACAGTAAAAGTCAAGCTTGTTAATTCAAAATTACAGCCGGCAGCCGGAAACAGCAAATGCCGAAACTTCTTCCCTTCCGCTCATTTTTTAATGGCGCAGATTGCGCAGATCAAGCCGAAAAAGCACTGGCAAAACGTGCTTCCCGTGCTGCATAAAATCCTGCTCTGCCTGACAGAAACAGGGAGCTTTCCGCTTTGGCACGGATAAACAGACATATAGATTTATCATAAATATTTTACATTTTTATCCATTGTATATATTTGCTTATTTTGTTTTAATTTTTTGTGCGTTTTTACCAAAAATTCATTTATTTATTGTTTTTTTTTGTATTTATGTTACAATGTACAGTAATCAATATATTTATATTATCCGGAATTAGCGGTATTTTGTAAATCGCTGCTGCGATATTGCAGTCAGAACGGGCCGGAAGCTGCTAAATACTATATTCCCTGAAAGGAGGCCGCCGCATGAAGATAAACGAAGAAATTGGCGAGGTACTGCTAAGCGAACGTTCCGTCCTCATGCTTTTCTGGGACAAAAATGACGGATGGCAGGTCGCCGGCAACGGTGATTTATCAATAGATGCAGCGCTTCTGAAAAACGAGGGGCTTGAGGGGCTCAGAGCCGTTGTTAAGGACAGCGACCTCGGTCTTTTTGACGCTTTCCTTGAAAGGGTCAAAGAAAATGTTGAGGTGGGTGAAACCGTCCCTTCCGGAACAAGCAGTTTTTTTGACGCCGCATTCCATCTTAAAACAACTGACGGTTCTTTCAGGTACCACAAAATCGAATGTCATTTTAAGACAGACGAGCTTGGCGTCGTAAGGAAGCTGCTTGTCAGAATTCCGGAGCTTGAAGCAGAGGACGTGTACCGTTTGCATCTTGCACAGGTAATTACAAATGACAAGAACCCTTCTTTCTTTAACCAGGAAGCAAGGGCAATCATGGACAGTAATCCCGATAAGAATTTTGCTCTTATACAATTTGACGTGGCAAAGTTTAAGATGATCAACGAGCAGTTTGGCGAAGAATTCGGCGATGAATTGCTTGATTATTTTATTCACACCCTTAAGCTGCTCTGCGGCAAGGATCAGCTTTATGTGAGGCTGACGGCCGATGTTTTCATGCTGCTTACTCCGTTTGAAACAAAGGACGACATTTCAAGATTTGTTGAATATATAAACTCCAATCTTTTGGGCTATAAGGGCATTCCTTACAGGCTTGTTTTCGGCGTGTGCCGTATCAGAGATAAGTCTGCGAACCTCCGTAAGTTTGGAGACGGCGCCGCGCTTGCAAGACAGAGCATCAAAAACGACGTGCTGACTCATCTTGCTTTCTATAGCGACGAGATGAAGGAGAGCGCCAAAATGCACAAGTTCATTGAAGACAGCATGGAAAACGCTCTCCAAAACCATGAGTTTGTGATGTATCTTCAGCCTAAGTACAGCATATCCCGTGAGAAAGTCATCGGAGCCGAGGCTTTGGTTCGCTGGGTCCACCCGGAACGGGGCATTATCCCTCCGATGGAATTTGTTCCGCTTTTTGAAGAAAACGGATTCATACTGAAAATGGATGCGTACATATGGGAGGAAGCCTGCAAGGCAATAAGAGACTGGATCGACCGAGGGGTCGAACCTGTTCCTATTTCCGTTAACGTTTCCAGAAGGCACCTAAAGGACAGATTATTTGTGGATATTCTGAATAACCTTACCCATAAATACGGCATTCCGAAACACCTTCTTGAAATTGAAATAACCGAGACAATAGAAGAAGCCGCTGTGAAGGAGGGGATTCTCTCACTTAAAGAAAGCGGTTACACCCTTTTGATGGATGATTTCGGAAGCGGTTACTCGTCCTTGAATATGCTTAAGGACACTCAATTCGACGTAATTAAAATTGACCGCATCTTCCTGCAGGATTTCATATCCTCGGAAAGAGGCAGAAACATCGTGGAGCACACTATCAGAATGACGCGCGCAATTGGTCTTGACCTTGTTGCCGAAGGTGTTGAGACCAAGGAGCAGGCGATGTTTTTAAGCAGCTGCGGATGCGATATGGCACAGGGTTTTTATTACGCAAAACCGATGACTCTTGCGGATTTCAACATGAAGTATTCCGTCGGCTGAAGCGCCTGATTCTGATAAATAGATAAATAAGGCCTTAACGGCTTTTATTAATAAATAAACGGCGACGAGGGTCGCTGCAATATAGGGAGAGATTTATGATATATGTGCCTAAAACCGGCGGGCAATTTTTACCGGCAAAGACCAAAAAGACGAGAAGCGGAGCCAACATTTTCAAGGTGTCGGCTTTGTTTCTTGTGCTTTTAATTGTTCTTTCGGGCTGCGGTAAAAAGAATAATGACGAAAAGGATTCTCGCGAGGGCAAAGATCCTGAGGTAACGCTGACTTCCCCTGCAATAGAGCCGACAGGAAGCGTTGCTCCTACGGACAATACAAAGCCGACAGATGATGCCGCCCCTACGGGAACCGAAAAACCCACGGGCGATATTACGCCTGCCGTTACCGCAGAGCCGACAAAGGCTGCCGTACCCACCGATGCACAAAAACCGACAGGCAGCGAGTCGGACAAGGTCTCTCCGACCGCAGAGCCGACAAAGAAGCCGCAGGGCAGCCCGACCGGAGAAGCCTCCGTCATTCCGACTTCCTCCGCCGAATATGAAGAAGCATTAATCAGAGAAGCCGCTGAAAAGGGCATCGGTTCAATGACGAAAAACGGCAGTCATTCCGTGGAAGACTTTGTAAGATTTACGACTGTCGATTTTCTTTACTATTCCGGCTTTGGCGAAATGAGCTCTGATAAGGCAATTATAAACCAGCTTACAGAAAGCGGCAATTGGACGGATGTATATGAAGTCGATGCTGCAGATATAAAGATAGAGTCCTTAACGGAAAATCCGTCAATGCCCGATGAGCTTAATGAACTTCTTAAGTCGGGGTTTGTCGAAGAAATACTTGGAATTGAAGAGAGTTTAAATTTTTCCGAGGATTATAAAATAGATAAAGCTCACTCTGTAACCTTCTCTTATACAGACCCGGACGGAGACAAGGGGCAGGAAGACATTTATGTACTGCGTGTTAACGGCAGATGGAAGCTTGATATTTGCATTAGTCAGCTGATTGAAATGTACAAAACATATCAAGACGCGGGATTTTAAACAGAATGGGTGACGGATTATTAAACAGCCCCTCCTGCACTGCAACGAACTGTTGATATATCGTCCGTTTCGGTGCAGGAAGGGCTGTTAAAAATGTGAGCAGTCTGTCAATCAGCTGTTGAAAAGAGGAGTCGAAAGATATCTGTCGCCTGAATCAGGGAGAAGCACAACTATTGTCTTTCCCTTATTTTCAGGTCTCTTGGCAAGGATCTCAGCCGCCTTAAGCGCAGCGCCCGATGAAATTCCGACAAGAATACCCTCTGAAATTGCAAATGCCTTGCCCTCTGCAAACGCATCTTCATTTTCAATGGCGATTATTTCGTCATAAACCTTGGTGTTAAGAACCTCCGGTACAAAGCCTGCACCGATGCCCTGAATCTTGTGGGCTCCTGCAACTCCTGTCGAAAGCACTGCGCTCGTTGCAGGCTCAACAGCCACGATCTTAACATCAGGATTCTGCTCCTTAAGATACTCTCCGACGCCTGTTATTGTTCCGCCGGTTCCTACGCCTGCAACAAAGATGTCAACCTTGCCGTCCGTCTGTTTCCAGATTTCAGGACCTGTCGTTTCTTTATGTATCTTTGGATTTGCAGGGTTCACAAACTGTCCGAGAATTACGGAGCCTTCAATTTCCTTGTTCAGCTCCTCTGCCTTTGCGATGGCGCCCTTCATTCCCTTTGCTCCCTCTGTGAGAACAAGCTCTGCGCCATATGCTTTAAGAAGATTTCTTCTCTCAACGCTCATCGTCTCAGGAAGCGTCAGAATTGCTCTGTATCCCTTTGCTGCGGCAACCGCTGCAAGTCCGATTCCTGTGTTTCCGCTTGTCGGCTCAATAATCGTTGCACCCGGCTTTAAGATGCCCTTTTCCTCAGCATCCTCTATCATTGCCTTTGCAATACGGTCCTTAACGGAGCCTGCCGGATTTAAGTACTCCAGCTTAGCCAGTACAGTAGCCTCTGTAATTTCTCTTTTCTTTGCATAACCGTTAATCTGAAGCAACGGCGTTCCTCCGATTAACTCAAGCGCGCTTTGTTTAATTTCACTCATTGATTTGTTCCTCCTTACAATGATTTTTAAACTAGCCATATACTACCACAAATTTCATTTCTTGAAAATCAGTTAAATTTTATAGCGTGTAATAAGTTTACCTTATAACGTCCTCCACCGCGGACCGTATTCGCTCAAGCGCTTCCTTAAGCACGCTCCTTGACGTGGCAATATTGATTCTTTGGAAGCCTTTTCCGACCTCTCCAAAAATCGCGCCGCTGTCGAGCCAGAGCTTTGCCTTGTTTACTATAAGACTCTCGAGCGCCCTTCCGTCCAGTCCCAGTCCTCGGAAATCCAGCCAGATAAGATAAGTGCCTTCCGGTTCGATAAGCTTGACCTGCGGCAGTTCGTTTCTAAGATACTCTCTGACAAAATCAAGGCTGCCCTGAAGATATTTTTTAAGCGCCTCGTACCACTCGCCGCCATACCTGTATGCCGCCTTGCAGGCAATTATTCCCATGGTATTTGACTGGCTGTAGCCTGCGGCGTCAATTTGTCTCTTAAACCGATGTCTGAGAGTGCTGTTTGGAATAATAATATTTGAAATCTGAAGTCCTGCAAGGTTGAAGGTTTTGGCCGGAGAGGTGCAGACAAGCGTAATTTCGGCAAGCCTTTCTGTTAAGTTCCCCTCAAGCTCTTCATTGCTGCACCGGGCATGATTTTCTCCTGCGTCGGCTGCCGCCGCTTTTCCGCCCGCTTCATATTTATCCTTGTCAGTATCCTCAAAAGCATTCAAAAAAGGAACATGCTTATATCCTTCATAGGTAAAATCCTCGTGAATTTCATCGCTTACAACGATTACGTTATGCTTTAAACAGATTTCCGCAAGCTTCGCAAGCTCTTCTCTTGTCCACACTCTTCCGACCGGATTATGAGGACTGCAAAGAAGAAACAGCCTGATATTATTCTTTATTATTTTTTCTTCAAAATCATTAAAGTCTATGTGATATTTTCCGTCATCGCCCAAAACTAAATCGTTGCTTACAAGCTTTCTTTTATTGTCCAGAACGACCTCCGAGAAAGGATAATAAACCGGCTGCTGGATCAGGACGGCGTCGCCCTCCTCCGTATATGCTTTAACCGCCATTGCGAGCGCAAAAACAATTCCCGGAGTTTTTACAAGCCAGTTTTGTTCTATTTCCATTCCGTGGCGTTCCTTCAGCCAGCCTGCGACAGCTTCAAAATAATCATCAAGGGTTTCCGTGTAGCCGAACACTCCGTGCTCAAGCCTTTTTTGAAGCTCGTCAAGTATCAGGCTTGAGGTCTTAAAATCCATGTCCGCGACCCAGAGGGGAAGCAAATCCTCCGGCCTTCCCCTGCGCGCTGCAAAATCAAATTTAAGACTGTCCGTATTTTTTCTGTTGATAACCTCATCGAAATTCAGGTTTTTTTCCGTCATTTTTGTTATCTCCTGCTTAATGTTATCTTCAATCGCTCTTATCCCGGCTCGCTTTTCAGGCTTATGCCCTTTTGCTTTGAACACGGTCAACGTCTTTTACCCTTTCAGCACGGTTAGCCTTTTATTCTTTTAAGCCCAAATTCTAATTAAAAAGAGCCTTAAATGCACCGGGCTTTAAATATAGAGCGCTTTATAACCGTCAAAAGAATCAATCGCATACTTAAGGTCTGCTATCAAATCCTCTTTATCCTCTATGCCTGCCGACAGGCGAAGCACGCAGTCGGTGATCCCGTTTGCGATCCTTACCTCCTCCGGCACGTCTGCGTGCGTCTGGGTACACGGATATGTCAGCAGCGTCTCAACTCCGCCGAGGCTCTCCGCAAAGGGAATTATCCTAGTGTGCTTTAATATATGCTGCGCCAGCTCCCTGCTTTCAAGCTCAAACGTAATCATTGAACCGAAGCCTCTTGCCTGTTTTTTGCAGATTTCACAGCCCTCGCTGCCCTCTATTCCCGGATAGTAAACCTTCTTTACCTTAGGCTCTGAAAGCAGATATTCCACAATTGCCTTTGCATTTTCCTGCGATTTTTCCATTCTGAGCGGAAGGGTCTTAATGCCTCTTAGAATCAGCCAGCTGTCCATTGGCGCAAGCCCTGAACCGACTGTTTTGATGATAAATCTCATCTTCTCGGAGATTTCGTCTGAATTAGTAACAATAAAGCCTGAAAGCGTGTCGTTGTGACCGCCTAAAAACTTTGTTCCGCTGTGAACCACGATATCCGCGCCAAGCTCAAGCGGATTCTGAAAATACGGAGACAAAAACGTATTGTCCACTATCAGGAGCAGCTCATGCCGTTTTGCAATGTCAGCCATCTTTCTTATATCAACGACATTCATCATCGGATTTGTCGGCGTTTCGATAAATATTGCTTTAGTGTTCTTCCTCACGAAGCTTTCTACGTCTTCCTTGCTGCAATTAATATGAGAAAAGGTTATTCCGTTCTTTTCGCTTATGCTGTTAAACAAACGTATGCTTCCGCCGTAGAGATCCGCATCGGTAATTAGGTGGTCGCCCGGTTTAAAAATTTCCATAAGGGCGGTGATCGCCGCCATTCCGCTTGAAAACGCCAGTGCGTCTTTTCCTTTTTCCAGAGCGGCAACCACCCTTTCGACCTGCTGTCTTGTCGGGTTCTGCAGTCTGGAATAATCAAAGCCCGTGCTTTTCCCCACTTCAGGATGTGCATATGTAGCCGTCTGATATATCGGGAAGCTGACTGTTCCTGTAGCTTCTCCGCCAAACCCTTCTTTATTGCCGTAAATACATTTAGTCGCAAACCGTAAGTTCATATCTCAGTCCTGCCTTTCAATTAGTATCGTTAATCGGCGTTATCCGTCAACGCTCCTTGCTTCTTTAGCATTTTCCTCCAAATGTTTATTGGATCTTTTTATCGACATCTTTTGCATAGGTCTTTAAAATTGAAATGTATCTTTCGCCGAGCTTGCTGAGCGGCATATTCCTTCTTTTTATGTAGCCAATCGTCATTTTTTCGTCGGTTTTAAGAGGAATTGCAACATAACCGTCTCCGTTCAGCTTCTCGCAGATTATTCCTGAACAAAGGGTAAAACCGTTCATTCCCGTCATGAGGTTTAACATGGTCGCCCTGTCATCCGCCTTAATAATCCTTTTATACCTGTAAGTGGAAAACATTTCCTCCGCATAGTAAAAAGAATTGTTGTCCCCCTGCTCAAAGGAAAGGCACGGATATTCCAAAAGATCCTCGAATTGAATCTCCTTCTTTTTTGCAAGAGGGTGAAGCACGCTCATATACACATATACCTCACACTGAAACAGCGGAATGAATTCAAGCTCCTTGTCGGCAAGAATCTTACTGATTGCCTTTTCGTTAAACCCGTTTTCGTACAGGATTCCGATTTCACTGCGGAAATTCTCAACATTTGATATTACCTCCGCCGTCTTTGTCTCGTGAATGGCAAGCTCGTAGTCATTTAGCCTGAACTCATTAGCGAGCGTCATAAAGGCTTCGACAGCAAACGAATAATGCTGCATTGAAACGCTGAACTTGTTGGCTGCCACCCCGTCAGAGGCATATCTTTCCTTGATCATCTCGCCCATTTCCACCATCTGCCTTGCATATTTAAGGAAGTTTTCTCCCTCCGTGGTCACAATAATTCCACGCTGGTTTCTGATGAAGATTTCTATGCGCAGCTCCTCCTCCAATTCATGGATAGCGCTTGACAGAGCCGGCTGCGAGATGTAAAGCTCCGCGGCCGCCTTGTTCATTGATTTTGTCTCTGCAATTTTTACCGCATATATAATCTGCTGTAGGGTCATTCTTTCCTTCCTCCTGTTCTGTAAATGCGTGCGCCTGACTGCGAGAGACAGTCCTATTCACGCATTTAGTATACGTTATAAGCAGTTTTTTTAATAATACTCATAATTTATGTCTGGTTATAAATTTTACTTATAATAAAATATCAGCTGTAAAGGATATAGTCAATACCGCATAGGGCTTCCCGTTGTGATAACAGCAATATTTTTCTCATTCAAAACCTGAATTTATAAAACGGGGGTGTCAAAATGCGCCAATCTATTCCATCTTAAGGAAATCTTAAACTTTATTTTGTCCCAACGGCTTGAAATAAATTTTTTTTCTTTCTATACTGACCTTAAGTCAGGCTTTAAGCTCTGATGGCTGATTCTGTCCCGCTTTAAGACCGTCGGAAAAGATATGCCCTGTCCTTTTATTAAAGCGTTAAACACGCAGCCAATTAATAAGCTGCGTTTTGTCGTTGAAGTTTGTTTTAACTATGTAGTTTAAATTGCAAATGTTTGTTGACAGAGTCATGCAGAAGGGCTATATTATTATAAAGGCGGCGCTTAGAGCGGGCATCTGAATCTTTAAGGAAGCAATTATATAAGGAGGTAAGGCAACGGATGCAGATAAAGCGAATTGCAAAAAAAATCCTTACGGAAATGTATGCGGTAAAATTTTGGATTGCTGTAGCTGTTATTGCAATTCTCTGCTTATGCGCAAACATAAACGGGGAATCGGCGTCATCAGACTCTGCGATCTACAATCTGATACTGCACCTTTCCAAACATGATATGCTTAGCAAGGGAGAAATGTATTCTTCCTACGGCGTTATAATGGTCTTTCGCAGCAACTATTGGTTCCCCATTATTGTCCCGATAGTAGCGGCGATTCCTTACATAAGCCGGTTTGCCAATGAATGGCTGACAGGCTACTACTACATGCGCCTCCCCCGCTCCAAAAGATTATCCTATGCTTTAGAAAACGTTTTTGTAGCTGCATTTACAGGTTTTTTGGTTATGTGCGCAGGGGTGCTGCTTTTCTCGGTAATCTGTACGTTTGCTTTTCCGTCCTACAGCTCGTATTCGCTTAGCCCGGAAGAAAGCATTATTGCCATGTTATACGGCCAGACCCAAGCGGCACGGCTTTTAAAATTTATAAAAGTTCTGGTGCATGTAGGACTTCTGGGGAGCATCGCTTCGGTCTTCTCCATGATCCTGCTGACTGTAGTTCACGATTCTTTTATGGCGCTGACGCTGCCTATGATGCTGATATACCTCAGTACAAAAGCGGCAGGCTTCTACATGAAGTACTTAATACGGAACTACGGCTTTGACACGCCTCCGCTTGGGGCCAATATGATCAGCCTGCTTATTCCGTCCCTGTACGCTGACATGGAAAGTTCGTTTAGTACATGGTTCGGAGTTCCTGACGTTTTGTGGCACGTATATCTGCTGGCCATTATAGCAGTCATGGCTTTAATAATGATTTGCATTGTAAAAAGGAGAAATGTCTGATGATGCGGAAAATTTGGGGAGTTGCACGGACGGAATACATGGGGTTCATCACCAGCAAAAGGGCGCTGTTTATGTTATTCGCCTTTATATTTCTTGCGGAGGATGTAGTCGGCAAAATGGCAATCCTTGCCGCCGAAAACGGAGTTATATTGGGGAGATTTGAGCCGTTTATTCTGCTTTTCTCCTATAAGGTCCACGTAATGCTCGTTCCTATCGTTTTCGTGGTAATGATGTCCAACTTTCCGTCAAATGAAAAAAGCGGATATTTTACCATGTCCAGAATAAGCCGGACATCATGGCTGTTTGGGGAAATACTCTACGCAGGCATGGTCGGACTGACTTTTATTTTGTTTTTGTTTTTCGGAACAATGCTCTGGGTCTGGAAGCACAGCAGCTTTCTTACCGAGTGGAGTCCTTATATGCGCAAGCTTTATATGATTAATCCCGAAGCGTATACAATGAATGACCAGTTGTTTATAAAAACGGGAACCCTGGCACAGGGAACTCCCGTAACGGTAATGCTCCACAGCGTAAGCCTGATGTTCTTATATCTGCTCTTTCTTGCGCTGCTGCTTGCGCTGTTTAAACTGCTTTCTCTGAAAAAGCTTGGAATCTTTATCAGCGTATCTCTGACAATTGTAGGCGTTGCATTAGACGACCGTTCCAAGATCATAAAATGGTTTTTCCCGGTCATACAAAGCATTTTTGAAACGCATTTTAATTTATTCTACGCCAAAGAAGAATTACCGCTTTATTGTTCTTATATTTACTTTGGCGTTCTGATAATACTGCTGCTTGCGGTAAATACATGGATTATTAAACGCAGCTACATAATGGAGGAGGTTGAAGTATGATAGAAATAAAAGAGCTTTCATTAAAAATAAAAGATAAGGATATTTTACAGGACATAAGCGCAAGCTTTGCCGACGGAAAAATACACGGACTGGTAGGAAGAAACGGCTGCGGCAAAACGATGCTGATGAAATGCATCTGCGGATTCATACGCCCTACCTCAGGAACCGTCCGCGTAAACGAAAAGCTTATCGGAAAAGATACGGATTTTCCTGAAAGCCTCGGAGTTATTATAGAAACCCCTGTTTTTATTCCTTATTTAAGCGGTTACCGTAACCTGAAAATCCTGTCGGAGTACAAACATCTCATCGGAAAACAGGATATTTATGATGTGCTTAAAGCCGTGGGACTTGAGAACGTCGGAAAACTGTCGGTACGCAAATACAGCCTTGGAATGAGGCAGCGTCTCGGGATCGCACAGGCAATTATGGAAGACCCTGATATATTGGTGTTGGATGAACCGTTCAACGGACTGGACAGACAGGGTGTTTTGGAAATAAGGGAAATTTTGCTTGGACTGCGTGAAAAGGGCAAAAATATCGTCATTGCTTCTCACAGCGAGGAGGATATCAACATTTTGTGCGATGATGTTTTACGCATGGAAAACGGAAGGCTGATATAAAGGCGTCAGCCTTCCGTTTTTACTGTTTTTCTCCTGCCCCGGACGCCGTGTGCGGCATAAAACGCAATTATAAGCACGGCAAGCGGTACGGTAAGCCTTAAAACCCTTTTAAAGTTTTCCTGCATCTCAAAAACCGTCGCGGCGCTCCCCACCAGATAAAAGTCTCCCGAAAGCAGCTCGCCGCATTTTTCATTTAGATTTTTTATAAATTCCGCCATTTCCTTCGAACCGACGGCATATGAAGAAGCAATCAGCAGACGGCAGTATCCGTTCGATGCTAAGTACGCTTTGTTCTTATCATATTCCTGCCCTGCATCTGTCAGATGATCGCGTAGATTCTGATTTATCAGGTTTTCATACCTATTGACATTTAAAAATTCCTCTGAAATATATTCAAAAAAATCTTCAATTGAAATAACGTTATCTGAAAATCCTCCCGAAAGCCCTGCGTCCTGACTTTTCGCATAAATGTAAAGAAACTCTACCGTTCCCAGACCCGACGCACCGCTTCGGCTTGCGCCGATTCCGTCGGCGGCGCTCCCTTCGGTTTCAGCGGCGACGTCCCTTACGGCTATGTCAGCAGCATTCTCCTTGATTTTGCCGTCCGCACCCGAAAGCAGCCGGTACATCTCCTCAGCCGTATACTCCCTGCCTGACATTACTGCCTCAGCCAAGCGGCATGAAAGCTCCAAAACGGCTGCCTCACCGTCGCTTAAAACATTTTTTTCCGGAGGAAGCACGCTGTCGGTAATTATATATCCTTCTGCAAAATCCGCCAGTTCATAGACCGAAAGCGTCCTGTCGGCGGTGTTTTGATGACGACCCGCATAAATCGTGCAAAGCTCCCTTACCTGATTTTGCGACATGCCCACAAGCCTCGCCAGCTCTTCTGCGGAATATTCGGTTTTATTGACTGAACCTTCTATCAGTTCTTTTCCGGTATGAAACAGCTCGCTTTGAACGCTGCCCATCATCTCATCAAGCCTGCCCTCGTTTTCCGCCATGCAGTCGAGCACAGCCTCTGCAGAAATCTGCAGCGAATCAATAGCGTCGCGGGAGTCATAAAGCGCATATATCATTTTAGCCGCAGTCTCGTCCATTTCAACCGTCTGCGCTAATTCGTAATATGTCATCTCCGTGCCGTTTATTACAGACTTTATCATTCCCTGAATGACCTTAAGCTGAGAGAGCGTTTCATCGTCCAGCATTCCCCTGATGATAAAATTTCCAAGAACATAATCCACAGCTTCGGCGATTGAAACGGTGCTCTTTCCCGGATTTTGCGCACCGTATAACATGAACATGCTCTTAACCGAGCTTTCGTCCATTCCAAAAATCTGTGCAAGCTCCGCCGGGGTTCTTTCCGCAAGGAGCTCATTTTTATTTGCATAATAGCCGATCGTATCCACCAGAGCCTTTGTATCTTTACCGATAATGTAGGACAGCCTTGAATTTTTCATACCGTCCGACCGTAAAAAGCCGACAAACTCAGTAAGCGCCATTTTACACGGCTGAAAGCTGTCGGAATTTGCAAAACAGCAGGTAAAGATTATCTTCATTGCTGATTCATTGACGCCAAAAACAGAGGCAAGCTCCTCGCAGGACGTCGGAGCAACGAGTTCATTGCTTACGTCGCTTCCGCCGAATCTAAGCGCCGTTTCCAGATTTCCCAACGTTTTTTGCCCCAGCATTGAGCCCGTACCGCCTTCCGGCATCACCTCGTTTAAAACAAAATCCGCAAACTCAGGCAGGGCTATAGGGGTGGCAGACGCTTCTCCTTTTTCCGTACAGTAAAGCGTTATCAGGCTTTTAACGGTTTCCTCATTAATCCCAAAGACCTCGGCAAGCTCCTTGGAGCTAAGCGGCTTTGTAAGCTCATACTCATTTGAGAATCCGGAAGACAGCTTTAAGGTCTCCAGCATGTTTTCATCAAGGTACGCCAAAAAAGCTTCTTTTTTAAGAGCAGTACCAGAAAGAAAACCGAAAAAATCCTTGGCGGTCATTGAAAGAGAAGTAAAACCATCCTGTCCGACTCCAATTTCACCGGCCGGCGAATCCTTCGAATCAGTAAAATAGAGATAACAGAGCATTTTTATAAGGTCGGAATCAATACAAAGCTTCTCGCTCACATCTGTCAGCATTGATGCGAGCTCGTCCGCCGCTGCCGGCTTTGTAAACAATCCGGAATAGCTGACAAGCGACCTGACGCTCTCGTCCGCCTCCAGTTCTTCAATCAGGCTTTCGATTCCTTCATTATTTTCCGTAACCTTGTATTCTTCAGCTGTATTTTTTCCGTCCCGGTTTTCTGCGGTTGTTTTTCTTTCGTCATTATTTTCAGCAGCTCTTTTTTTATTGTCATTATTTTCAGCAGCTCTTTTTTTATTGTCATTATTTTCAGCGGCTTTATCTTCATAAATCAAAATAAGAGTGCCGTTTGTCGGCTGAAAACCGCCCGGAAATTTTTCCGCTTGGTTTTCGTCAGCATCGGCACTCTGTATATTGGAAATTAAACATGCGCATAGGAAAATCAGCATGACAAACCAGACCGTAACCCGGCAACGCATTTTTCTAAAGAAAATGGTTGATTATCTCAAAAAAGCCTTGATTTACGGGCATACAAGCAGGATTTCAAGCTGAATTTACTACCAAT
>CANRAZ010000033.1 GCA_947628705.1 uncultured Lachnospiraceae bacterium
CAACCTCGTCTCCCTCGTTCTTGCGGAGAAGCCCGTGATCGACAAATACGCAGGTCAGCTGCTTGCCGACTGCCTTACTGAGAAGAACCGCCGCAACTGAAGAATCAACACCGCCGGAAAGGGCGCAAAGCACTCTTCCGCTGCCGATTTTCTGACGTAATGCCTGAATCGTAGTCTCAACGAAGGAATCCATCTTCCAGTCGCCTGTGCAACCGCAAACGTCGTACACAAAATTATGGAGCATTTTCATGCCCTCCTCCGTGTGCATGACCTCCGGATGGAACTGTGTTGCGTAAAATTTCCTCTCTTCATCTTCCATTGCGGCGACAGGGCATACAGGTGTCGTCGCAGTAATTCTAAAGCCTCTCGGAGCCTTTGAAATATAATCGGTGTGGCTCATCCAGCAGGTCGTAACGCTCGTAACGTCCTTAAAGAGTACTGAGCTTTTGTCAACCTTGACCTCAGTGTAGCCATATTCGCTTACGGGCGCAGTCTTAACCTCTCCGCCAAGCTCATAAGCCATAAGCTGCGAGCCGTAACATATGCCTAAAATCGGAATTCCAAGCTCAAAGATTTCTTCACTGTAATGAGGCGAGCTTTCGTCGTAAACACTGTTTGGCCCGCCCGTAAAAATAATTCCCTTAGGATTCATTTCACGGATTTCATCAAGAGTCATCTTGTATGGCTTAACCTCCGCATAAACGCTGCACTCTCTGACTCTTCGTGCAATCAGCTGGTTGTACTGTCCTCCGAAATCAAGAACTAAAATTGTTTCCTTCGTCATATGCTTCCTCCTGCTCTGTGCCAAAAGGCTTTTATGAAATTTACTGCCGTTATCTTATTTTCGTTTATCGGTCTGTTATAATGTTTTTATTTGCCTGTCTATCAATTTACCTGTTCGCCAAGCTCCGTTTTGACGCTGAAAATCATGCTATCATTTTAAACTCTTTTACCGTTCCTGTACAGTCCTAAAAAAGAAAATGAGGAGGTCAATCCTCATTTTCAAGCTGTGCAAGAATGTCAAAGGCTTCACGTCTCTGTTTTTCACGCTCTGTTTCTTCATGCGGCGCTTCCCATGCAGGAGCCGGACTGACGTCGCGTGCCTGCTCCTGTGCCGGCTCCCCGTTTTGCGGAACAAGCTCAACATTCTTTTCCATGATGACGCTTTTATTCGCCTTCTTTAAGCTTTCAGGAACCTCATGATCCGTGCTGACATAGCGGCTCCTTCTTCCTCTGCCATGATGGCTTCCGCTGCTTCTGTCATACATTTTGCCCCTGCTCTCGATCTTATTATCATAGGTTCTGACATCGCTTTTCTCAATGTTCTTCTTCATGGCAAGAACCTCACGGCCTGTGACGGTTCCGCTTTTAACCTCTGCTTTTCCTTCTGTGTCTTTGCCGGCATTTTGCTGAGAAGGATTTGAAGCTTCACTTGAAACGTCATTTTGAATGCTGTCAGAAACAGCCTCAGGCTTATCACTGCCATTCTCAAATCCGTTTTTCCGATCCCTGCCGCCCCTGGCGCTTCTCCCTGAATTTTTCCTTCCATAAAGGGAATCCTTTGACGCTGCGGTGTTTGAAGCTTCGGGCTTTACGGTTTCGGAACCGTCTGTGCCGGAATTTACGGCATCGAAATTTACGGTATCGGAATTTACGGTGTCGGAATTTAAAGCTTCTTTTGCAGTGTGGCGGTCAACGGCTGTATTATTCGGTTTTTCTGCTTTATCGCCGGCGCCGTCCGTGCTGTTTTTAATTTGCCGAACGTTTCTTCTGTTTCTTTCCTGCTTTTTATCGTATGCGCCGTTTTTGTCAGAACTGCCGCCCTTTGAGCTTCTTTCCTGAACCTTGCCTTTAGCTTTACTGTCTTTTACGCTGGAATCCTGTCCCTGATTTTCTGTTTTATCGGCTTTTGCTTCAAGCCCCTGACGGTTCCTGTCACCCTTATTTTCCCTTGCGCTGCGTTCCTGAGTCTTTTTGCTTTTCTGCTTTTTCTGCTCCTTCTTCGGCCTTTCAGGTTCATCGCTCACATATTCTTTTTTAATCTTTGAAATCTCATTGCTGTCCTTCTTACCCTTTCCGACAACAGTATGTTCCGTTGTATCAGGCGTTTCCTTGTCCTTGCCGATTCCAAGCAGCCCTTTTATCTTCTTGCCTATGCCTTGTTTTACTTCCAAAAGAGCGGTAATATCCTCGCGCCTTGCAACCGTAAGTCCGCTCATCTTACGCATTTCATGGATTGCAGGGTCATAGCCCTTATCCTTTGAAATGATATAATAGGATTTAGCAAGCTCCTGAGCAATATCATAGCCCATATGCACCATTATAATAAAATCAAGCGCATTCTTGCCGATGTACTTGTTAGTAATAAGCTCTACTGTCGCTTCACAGTTAAAAATACGGTCCGCATCTACCATTGTCAGCTTTGACACCTGTGCGCCGATAAAAATTTTTACTACATCTTCATGCGTAAGCTCTTCAATTCCTTTAAGTCCGCTGATGTTCACGTTTTCATAGTCTACATAAATAGCTCTTCTCATCCAGTCCTCCTAACTGTTATACATTCATGCAAACTGCAGGCTAAAAAATCTTATTGTCACGGTTTAATTCATCGAGAGTAAGCTCATAGCTCTGAGCGAATATTTTAAGGAACTCGTCTGCCTCAGGCAGCTGCATTTTTCTGATTGCCTCGCGGGTCATCTTCCTTGCTTCCTCAAATTCTCTGTTTCCGGCTTTTTCTTCTTCTATGCACTTGACGAGAGCGGAAATCTTGTCCGCTGCCTTTACAAGCCTCCAAAGCTCCGCATCCTCTTCATTTTTAAAAAAATACTCTCTGTAAATATCCCTCATATCCTCCGGAAGCATGTTTAAAAGGGCGTCGTTTGCCTTATCTTCAATTTCGTGATAAATTCCGCTGATATGAGAATTGTAATACTTTACGGGCGTAGGCATATCTCCCGTAATTATTTCCGAGCAGTCATGGTACATGGCGATAACAGCGCATTTTTCGGCATTATAATTTTTACCGTGATGCACGTTTCCGATGACTGCGAGAGCATGCGCCACCATCGCAACCTCAAGAGAGTGTTCGCTGATATTTTCTTTGACGGAATTACGCATAAGAGCCCAGCGTTCAATATATTTCATTCTGGACATCATGGCAAAAAACTGATTGTTCATGTTTTCCTCCGAACTCTTCGGTATTTCAACGTTTATTTAAACCTTTAAGCGTCTCCGTAAAGGTTCCTCAAGCCAAAATCACATGATTATCTTCACGCCGCTTTCCGCCGTTTTATACCTTTTTCCCTGCTTCCCTTTCTGCCTCTTCAAAAATTCTTTTGAGGTAAACTCCGGTATAAGATTTTTTGTTTTCTGCAATTTCCTTAGGCGTTCCGTGAGCTACCACGGTTCCGCCCTTATCACCGCCGTCGGGACCTATATCGATGATATAGTCGGCTGATTTGATCACATCGAGATTATGCTCGATGACAAGCACGGTGTTTCCTCCATCGGTCAGTCTCTGCAAAATATCCACTAATTTATGAACGTCCGCAAAATGCAGTCCTGTTGTCGGCTCGTCCAGAATATAGATGGTTCTTCCCGTACTCTTTTTACTAAGCTCCGTCGCAAGCTTGATTCTCTGTGCCTCCCCGCCTGACAGGAGGGTCGACGGATGTCCAAGCTTGAGATAAGAAAGCCCGACGTCGTAAAGCGTCTGGATCTTTCTCCTGATGCTTGGCACGTTTTCAAAAAAGGTCAGGGCTTCCTCCACAGTCATGTCAAGCACGTCAGAAATGTTCTTTCCCTTGTAATAAACTTCAAGGGTCTCTCTGTTGTACCTCTTTCCTCCGCACACCTCGCAGGTCACGTAAATGTCAGGAAGAAAATTCATTTCGATCTTGTTTATGCCGTCGCCCGAACATGCCTCACAGCGTCCGCCTTTTACATTAAAAGAGAATCTTCCCTTACCGTAGCCTCTCATCTTTGCATCCTGCGTCGATGCGAAAAGATCCCTTATCATGTCAAAAACTCCCGTGTAGGTTGCAGGATTTGAGCGAGGCGTCCTTCCTATCGGAGACTGATCGATATTGATGACCTTATCAAGCTGTCCGATCCCGAGAATGTCTTTGTGCGCGCCTGGAATGCATCTCGCCCTGTTAAGCTCCTTTGCCAGCCTCTTATAAACGATCTCCGTGATAAGGGAGCTTTTTCCTGAACCGGACACTCCCGTCACACAGGTCATAACGCCCAAAGGGATATCGACATTTATATCCTTGAGATTGTTCTCCCTTGCCCCCTTTACCTTCAAAAAGCCTGTCGGTTTTCTGTAGCTTTTCGGAAGCGGAACAGAGAGCTTTCTACTAAGGTAGGCTCCTGTAATTGAGGCCTCGCACGCCATTATATCCTCTGCTTTTCCGCAGGCGACGACCTCCCCTCCGTGCTCCCCTGCTCCCGGTCCGATGTCCACAACATAGTCGGCCGCAAGCATGGTGTCCTCGTCGTGCTCGACCACTATCAGCGTGTTGCCAAGATCTCTGAGTCCCTTAAGCGAGGCAAGCAGCTTGTCATTGTCCTTCTGGTGAAGCCCGATGCTCGGCTCGTCGAGAATATATGCAACTCCGACAAGTCCCGAACCTATCTGTGTTGCAAGCCTTATTCTCTGTGCCTCGCCTCCCGAAAGCGAAGCGGTTGCCCTTGCAAGCGTCAGGTAAGAAAGCCCCACATCGTTAAGGAACTTAAGCCTTGCTCTTATTTCACGAAGCACAAGCCTTCCGATTTCTTCCTGTACGGGCGTCAGCCTGAGATCATTCATAAAGGCATAAAGCTCTTCAATGCTCATCTCGGTGATTTCGGCAATGTTTTTGTCTGCCACCGTTACCGCAAGCGACTCAGGGCTGAGCCTCTTGCCCCGGCAAGCCTTGCACGGAGTAATGGTCATAAAAGTTTCATACTCCGATTTTGTGTAATCGGATGCGGTTTCCCTATAGCGCCTTGCAACATTTAAAAGCAGTCCTTCAAAGGCCACGTCATAAACGCCCTCGCCGCGCTGTCCTCTGTAGTGAACCTTTACCTCTTTGCCTCCCGTACCGTGCATTATCATGTTCCGCACCTTTTCTGGCAAATCCTTGTAAGGGGTACTGAGGCTGAACTTGTACTCTTTTGCAAGTGCTTCAAGAAGACACCTGCTGAAGCTTCCCTCCTCTTTTGCGGACTGCCAGCCCAAAACGGCAATTGCTCCTTCATCAATTGAAAGATTCCAGTCCGGAATAATGAGGTCTTCCGAAAATTCCATTTTAATACCGATACCGTGACATTCGGGACATGCGCCGTAAGGGTTATTAAATGAAAATGAACGGGGCTCCAGCTCGGGAATTGAAATCCCGCAGTCCGGACATGCAAAATTCTGCGAATAGGTTTTCTGCTCTCCGTCTGCAATGTCCACAACCAGCAGTCCGTCCGTCAGCTTCAGAATGTTTTCAATGGAATCGGTAAGCCTGCTTTCAATTCCCGGCTTAACAATAAGCCTGTCCACAACGATTGAAATCGTGTGCTTTATGTTTTTCTCAAGCTTGATTTCTTCTGAAAGCTCATACAGATTTCCGTCGATTACCACCCTGACGTAGCCGCTTCGTCTTGCCTGATCCAAAACCTTTGCATGCTCGCCCTTTCTGCCCTGAACCATCGGCGCAAGCAGCGTTATCCGGCTTCTTTCAGGATAAGACATTATATCATCAACCATTTCATCCACGGTCTGACGTTTAACCTCTCTGCCGCATTTTGGGCAATGAGGAATACCTATTCTGGCATAGAGCAGACGGAAATAATCGTAAATTTCCGTCACCGTGCCTACGGTAGAACGCGGATTTTTATTTGTTGATTTCTGGTCTATGGAAATTGCCGGCGGAAGCCCTTCTATGGAATCCACGTCCGGTTTTTCCATCTGTCCAAGGAACATTCTCGCATAGGAGGACAGAGACTCCATGTACCGTCTCTGTCCCTCTGCATAAATCGTGTCAAAGGCAAGCGAAGACTTGCCTGAGCCGGAAAGCCCTGTTAAAACGACAAATTGCTCTCTTGGAATGTCTATGTCGATATTTTTAAGATTATTCTCTCTTGCTCCCCTGATTTTGATATACTTCATGCACGTAAGCGCTCCTTACATTTACTTCAAATATAATCATACTTACCGAACATTTGTTTGTCAACACTTTTTTCAGCTTTCATAAAGATGCTTGTTGATTTCAATGAGCTTGTCCCTGAGCTCTGCCGCAAGTTCAAAATTCAGCTCAGCCGCAGCGGTATTCATTTTCTTCCTTATCTCCGAAGCCAGCTCCTTAAGCTCCTTGTCGGACATCGACTCATAATCCTTTTCAAGCTTGTCCGAAAGCTTTTTGTCAACCTTTTTGGATATGCTGATAAGCTCCCTTACAGCCTTCTGAATACTGGTCGGGGTTATGCCGTGAGCCCTGTTATATTCATCCTGTATCTTCCTTCTTCTTGCAGTTTCCTCAAGGGCGTTCTTCATGGAATCGGTCACGGTGTCGGCATACATTATCACATGGCCCTCGGCATTTCTGGCCGCCCGTCCGATCGTCTGTATAAGAGAGGTCTCCGAACGGAGGAAGCCCTCCTTGTCCGCATCGAGTATTGCCACAAGGCTTATTTCAGGAATATCCAGACCCTCTCTAAGAAGATTTATTCCGACGAGGACGTCAAAGGCGTCCATTCTCATATCACGGATTATTTCGCTTCTCTCAAGCGTGTCTATGTCCGAATGAAGGTATTTTACCCTGATTCCGACCTCACGCATGTAATCGGTAAGCTCCTCCGCCATTCTCTTTGTAAGCGTTGTCACAAGCACCTTGTTGTGCTTTTCTGTTTCTTTTCTGATCTCGCCTATTAAATCGTCGATCTGCCCCTCGACAGGTCTTACAAAAACCTCAGGGTCAAGAAGTCCCGTCGGTCTGATTATCTGCTCTGTGCGGAACAGTTCATGTTCTTCTTCATAAGTGCTTGGAGTTGCAGAAACAAAAAGCATCTGATTTATCTTGCTCTCAAACTCATCAAAAGAAAGAGGACGGTTGCACAGTGCGCTTGGCAGCCTGAAGCCGTAATCCACAAGCGTTTTCTTTCTTGAACGGTCGCCGTTATACATTCCTCTCACCTGCGGAATAGTCATATGGCTTTCGTCTATTATTATAAGGTAATCGTCAGGGAAATAATCCATAAGAGTATTCGGAGAATCCTCCGGAGTCAGCCTTGCAAGGTGCATCGAGTAGTTTTCTATGCCGCTGCAAAAACCGGTTTCCCTGAGCATTTCCAAATCGTAATGGGTCCTTTCGGATATGCGCTGCGCCTCCAAAAGCCTGTCTTCGCTTTTAAAATAATCTATTCTTTCATCAAGTTCCTTTTCAATGTCCGAAAGCGCCGCCTCCATCTGTTCCGCAGGAACGACATAGTGCGACGCAGGGAAAATTACAACATGCTCAAGAGTTGCCTTAACCTCTCCCGTAAGAGCGTCTACCTCACAGATTCTGTCTATCTCATCTCCGAAAAATTCGATCCTGACAGCCTTGTTATCATCGCCTGAAACAGGATATATCTCAACGACGTCTCCGTGAACCCTGAAGGTTCCACGTTTAAAATCCAGCTCGCTCCTTGTGTACTGGATATCAATAAGCCTTGCAAGAACATCGTTACGCTCCCACACCATTCCCGGTCTTACCGAAAGAGTCATGTTCTGATAGTCGATAGGCGAGCCGAGACCGTAAATACACGACACGCTGGCGACCACCACAACATCTCTTCTTTCCGTAAGAGACGCCGTTGCGGAGTGCCGCAGCCTGTCAATTTCATCGTTTATGTCCGAATCCTTTTCAATGTAGGTGTCAGTGGACGGAACATACGCCTCAGGCTGGTAATAGTCGTAATAAGAGACAAAATACTCTACAGCGTTTTCAGGGAAAAATTCTTTAAATTCGCCGTAGAGCTGTGCCGCAAGAGTTTTATTGTGTGCAATAACCAGCGTAGGTCTGTTGAGCCTTGCGATTATATTAGCCATCGTAAAGGTCTTGCCTGAACCGGTAACTCCAAGAAGAGTCTGAAACTGATTGCCGTCCTCAAAGCCCTTTACCAGAGCTTCAATTGCTTCAGGCTGATCGCCCGTCGGCTCATATTCAGAATGTAACACAAAATGATCCATCAATTACCCCTAAAAATTAAATATCGCCGTCATCTCTGCTCTTGCAGCCGTTTGCGACCCAGCTAAGATAACCGTTAATGAACGGGTCAAGATTTCCGTCAAGCACTGACTGCGCATTGCCGATTTCAACGCCTGTCCTATGGTCCTTTACCATTGTATAGGGCTGAAGCACATAGGAGCGAATCTGCGAACCGAAATTAATGTCTTTTACATCGCCTCTGATCCCTGCCGCATAATCCGCCTGCTTCTGTTTTTCCAAAAGAAAGAGCTTCGCCTTCAGCATCTGCATGGCCTTGTCCTTATTCTGAAACTGTGAACGCTCGTTTTGGCACTGAACCACAATTCCCGTAGGAAGGTGAGTAATTCGGATTGCCGAACTTGTCTTGTTGATATGCTGACCGCCCGCGCCGCTGCTTCGGTATGTATCTATGCGTAAGTCGTCCATGTTTATTTCAACGTTTATATCGTCCTCGATATCCGGCATGACGTCGCATGACACAAATGAGGTCTGTCTCTTGCCCGCAGCGTTAAAAGGAGAAATCCTTACAAGCCTGTGAACGCCATGCTCGCTTTTAAGGTAGCCGTAAGCGCTCGCTCCGTTTACCTGAAAGGTTACGGATTTTATGCCTGCTTCTTCACCGTCCAGCCAGTCGAGGATTTCAATGCCGTAGCCCTTCTTGTTCACCCAATGCTGATACATTCTGTAAAGCATTCCTGCCCAATCACAGCTTTCCGTGCCGCCCGCTCCGGCATGAAGGGTAACGATTGCGTTTTCGTGGTCGAATTCCTCCGAAAGCAGCGTTTCCGTCCTAAGGTCGGCATATTCCTCTTCGAACTGCGCAAACTCCGCCTGTACCTCCGGAACAAGAGATGCGTCGTTTTCCTCTTCCGCCATCTCAATCAGTGTAAGTATATCTTCGTAGGCCTGCTTAAGACCTGCAATGGACTCGACGCTTCCCTTCAGGGTCTTAAGCTCCTGAACCATGGACGCGCTCGATGCGGCGTCGTCCCAGAAGTTCGGCTCCTCCATGTTTCTTTCAATTTCCTTTATACGTTCAAGCTTGCTGTCAACGCTAAGGCTTGCTTCCATTTCTTCCAAGGGCTTTTCATATTCCAAAAGCGAATATTTCACCTGATCAAGTTCTACCACTGATGCCTCCATCTCTATCGGTAAGCTCCACATAACTGCCACCGAAATATCTATGTCCTGCCGTCGGCCTGTTTTAACTGTCAGCAAAATTCAGCGGCTGCGTGCCTGTAATAAGCCGGCACATCAGCCGTACCGCTGAACGCTTTTGAACAAACCGCTTCCTGTCCGATAGGCCTCGCCAAACTTAGTTCTGCTTATCAAGCCTCATGTGGCAGAACTTGTATTTTTTACCGCTTCCGCAGTAGCAAGGGTCATTCGGCATGAGCTTCTTTCCGCTTCTCTTAACGGTTTTAGGCGCCGCCGTATCGTCTCTGTTCGTTCCGGTAACCTTTGCGACCTCTTCACGTTCAACCTTCTGCTCAACCTTGATATGCATTATGGTCTTTACAGTGTCCTCTGCAATTCCGTCGGTCATTTCCTCAAACATATCGAAGCCCTGAATCTTGTACTCCTGCGCCGGCTGCTTATTGCCGTACGCCTGAAGTCCGATACCCTGTCTGAGCTGTTCCATGTCGTCAATATGAACCATCCACCTTCTGTCAATGCACTTGAGGAGTATGACGCGCTCAACCTCCCTAAATTCCTCTACTCTAGGGAAAAGAGCCTCCTTCGCTTCATACAGTCCTTTTGTCCTTTCGACAAGCTGCTCCTTGAGATTCTTTTTATTAAGCTTTTCAAGGTCATCCTTGCTGAACCTGAGCGGTTCTTCTATTGCAAAGGTATCCTGCAAAAGCTGGTTAAGCTCAGATACGTCCCATTCTTCCGGCATCTGGTCATCGCCTATGCAGCGGTCGACATAACCCTCCGTTACGGATTTAACCATTCCCAGAACCGGTTCTCTCATGCTTTCACCGTCAAGAACCCTTCTTCTTTCGTCATAGATGATCTCTCTCTGCTCATTATTTACAATATCGAACTCCATAAGGTTTCTTCTGATTCCGAAATGGTTGTCCTCTATTTTCTTCTGTGCCTTTTCAATTACGGAAGAAAGCATCTTATGGTGAATTTCCTGTCCCTCCTCAATTCCAAGAGTCGTGAACACCTGCATCATTCTCTCCGAACCGAACAGTCTCATCAAATCGTCTTCAAGCGATATATAGAACCGAGATTCGCCCACATCGCCCTGACGGCCTGAACGTCCTCTGAGCTGATTATCGATACGTCTTGATTCATGCCTTTCCGTACCTATTATCCGCAGACCGCCAAGCTCGGTCACTCCTTCGCCAAGCTTGATATCGGTACCACGTCCTGCCATGTTGGTAGCTATGGTAACCGCTCCTACCTGACCTGCGTCGGCAATAATCTGCGCTTCAAGTTCATGAAATTTTGCATTAAGCACCTTATGAGGAATTCCTTTTTTGCTAAGAAGATTGCTTATCTCCTCGCTGGATTCAATAGTAACCGTACCGACAAGCACCGGCTGTCCCTTATCGTAAGCTTCCTTTACCTGTTCGACAATGGCCGCAAGCTTTTCTCTCTTTGAACGGTAAACTGCATCCTCATGGTCAATACGCGCGACAGGCTTGTTGGTAGGTATCTCAACAACGTCCATGCCGTATATTTCCCTGAATTCGTTTTCTTCGGTAAGGGCAGTACCGGTCATGCCGCTTTTCTTCTTATATTTATTAAAGAAATTCTGGAAGGTAATCGTTGCAAGAGTCCTGTTCTCCCTTTTTACCTTCACCCTTTCCTTTGCTTCAATTGCCTGATGAAGACCGTCACTGTAACGTCTTCCGGGAAGTATACGTCCGGTAAAGTCGTCTACAATGAGAATCTCATCGTCCTTTACGACATAATCCTGATCCCTGTGCATAATATAATGCGCCTTAAGGGCAAGGATTATGTGGTGCTGTATATCAAGATTTTCGGGATCAGCAAGGTTATCGATTTTAAAGAAGCTTTCAACCCTCTTTACGCCCTCTTCGGTAAGATTGACGTTCTTTTCCTTTTCGTCCACGACGAAATCGCCGGTCTCCTCAACCTCCTGCCCCATGAGCATATCCATTTTGGAAACATCGGTTGCGGTTCCTCTTTTGAGCTGCCTTGCAAGTATATCGCTTACCTCGTAAAGCTTTGTTGACTTTCCGCTCTGGCCTGAAATAATAAGAGGCGTCCTTGCCTCATCGATAAGAACCGAGTCAACCTCATCTATTACGGCAAAATTAAGGCCTCTCTGAACCAATCTTTCTTTGTATATTACCATGTTGTCTCTTAGGTAATCAAAACCGAATTCATTGTTTGTACCGTAAGTTATGTCGCTGTTATAAGCCTCCTGCCTTTCGTTTACGTCCATGCTGGAGAGTATCGTGCCAACGGTAAGTCCTAAAAATCTGTGGACGCTTCCCATCCACTCGCTGTCTCTGGTTGCAAGGTATTCGTTTACGGTAACGACATGTACTCCCTTTCCCTCAAGCGCATTCAGATATACCGGAAAGGTTGATACGAGAGTTTTACCTTCACCTGTTTTCATCTCAGCGATACGTCCCTGATGGAGAACCACTCCGCCGATAAGCTGAACCCTGTAGGCGCGAAGTCCCAAAACTCTCTTTGCAGCCTCACGCACAGTCGCGTAAGCCTCGACAAGAATATCGTCAAGCGTCTCTCCCTGCGCCAGCCTTGCTTTGAATTTGTCTGTCTGTCCTCTAAGCTCTTCGTCGCTCATCGCCTCCATTTGCGGCTCAAGAGCTTCTATTTTGTCTGCAATAGGATATATCCTCTTAAGCTCACGCTCACTGTGAGTTCCGAAAACCTTTGTAATTATTCCCATTCTATCTTGAATCCTCCATTATTTTCTAGTTGCTTTTTCATTAAAGGCACGCTCCGTCACCTAAGCTTCATGGCGGCTGCAGCAAATAAATTTATTGTCCCTTCAGCTATTTTCCAGCTCAAGCCTGCCCCATATTACCCTTGGTATTATAACATTTATATCAATTTGTGTAAAGAAAAAAGACTTTTACTCCGTCCCCCTGCCGATTTTGCGTCCTGTTGCCTTTCCTGTTGCCTTATAACATTTTTATTTTTTTCCGTTTTTCTTCAAGATTTCTTTTATTTTCGCAAAATTATTCTAAATATTTGGGCACTTTGCTTTACCGTTAAACCTCAAATGCCCGTTTTTTTCTTTATGAACATATTTTCGCCTTTTTTCTACGTATTATTGAGCTATTTCTGACAAAAATTTTAAAAAAAACTGGTGGTTCGATAATAAAATATAAAAAATAGCAAATCCTTTTTGACATTTTTCTGATATGTGCATAGAATTGTATCTTCATTTCGATAAATTTTTATTGCTTTCGAGACCAATTGATTTTTAAGGCTCCTAAAACGGCGAATTCGACATCTATCGTATTTTTTCGTTCTACATCAGTGTTTTTTGTTTGTGGATAAAGTGGATAACTTGGTGCATAAGATAAAATCGGGCATAATTTCAAGATTTTAGGCTGTGGATAACTCACGTTATCCGTTTTTTTATCCACTTTTTTGAATTTAATCCACTGTTTTTATGTTAGTAACCCGAAAAAAAGAACAGTTTTCCACAAAATGTCAAGTGCAAATTTTGATATTTCAGAAGTTGTTATATTTTACAAATTTCGATGTATTTTATATAAAATTTACATTTTTGTTTAAACAAAATTTTAACCAACCTCCAAACAGCTGTTTGCATCGACATTTTTTTCTACACAGATAGTTCGATTTTTTATGATTTTTTGCCGGCTTTTTCGATGCTAATTTGAGCAAATCTACACCTGTAGTTGTCGCTTTTTGTAATTTTATATCCAATATCAGCTTTGATTCTGCCTATATTTTGTCACATTTAACTGTTTTTTCGACCTTTTATTTGTGAAACCGCTACAGCTCCGTCAGAAGCAGCCGTAATAAGCTGTTTTAGCCGTCCGCTCCGACAGTCGCCAACCGCAAAAATTCCCTGTGCGGAGGTTCTGCAGTCTTCTCCTGCCAGTATATAGCCCTGACTGTCCAAATCAACAATGTCCGAAAATTTATCTGTCAGCGGAACATTGCCTATGGCGGCGAATATTCCTTCACATTCTATAAAAGAACTTTCCTGCGAAGCGTCCGTTTTTTTAATCCATATACCTTCTACGGAGTCCTCACCCACAAGCGAAACCGGAACCGAATCCGTAACCAAGGTTATATTTTTACATTGCTTTACTTTTTCAAGAGTCGAATAAGAGCCTCTGAACTCGCTTCTTCTGTGTATAAGATAAACCTCGGAAGCTACATTCGAAAGATAGAGCGCGCTTTTCAGCGCGGTGTCTCCGCCGCCTATAACGACTGTTTTTTTCCCTTTATAGAAAAATCCGTCGCAGGTCGCGCAGTAGGATATTCCCCTGCCTGCAAATTTTTCTTCGCCCTCTATCCCAAGAAGACGAGGCTTGGCTCCGACAGCAAGGACAACGTTTGCAGTACTGTATAAAGAACCGTCGCTTAATATAACGTTGTAGGCATGGCTTTCGGCTTTGCAGGCTTCCACCCTTTCCGCTTCTCCCCTTAAAGTCTTAACTCCCAAATCCTTACATTGCTTCTGGAGAGAAAGAGCGAGATCCGCGCCGGAGATTTTTTGTAATCCGGGATAATTGTCTATCTCGTAAGCCTTTATAATCTGCCCTCCCGGCACAGCCTCCTTTTCAATTAAAAGGTGTTCAAGACCTGCCCTTTGAGCATAAATTGCGGCTGTCATACCTGCTATGCCGCTTCCGATAATAATAACGTCATACACTGTTTTATTTGCCTCCCGAAATTTTACTATAATGTTTCGTTCAAAATAAGATTGATTGCCATAATAACGATTCCGCTTATCAAATATGCGTCAAAAATTTTACCCTTGCCGCTGTTTTCCGCCTTATTTCCGGATTGTAAGTTTTTTTGCGATTCAGATGATTTTTGCGAGGCTTTTCCTGATTCAAAATAATCTTTTTTGCCTTTTTCAGCGTTGTATGCCGAGCGTGCAATTACGTAATATGCCGCAGCGGCAATTAAAAGCCCGACAACGACAGGTAATGCCAAGTCCCTGAAAACATCTGATACAGAACCGTATATTTTTTCCTCTGCAAGCTTGCCGAACTGCTTCAGGTCATGCTCGGACGCATAAAGAGATACAATGGAAACCCCGTTTATTATTATGTGTATTATCATCGTATATATTATGCTTCCCCCTGCTTCCGCAGTCATCGCAAACAGAAAGCCGGCAACGACTGCATAGGCAAACTGATTCAGATTACCGTGCATAAGCGCAAACAAAACGGCTGCAAGAAGCGCGCCCTTAACCGTGCCTGCCTTTTTATAGGTTCCGAAATAAATACCTCTGTATATAAGCTCCTCCACGACGGCAGGGACGACCGCTACTCCAAGTAACATCAGCCAAAGCGGATACTGTTCAATTGCTTCCGTCACGCGGCTGTCTGTAACATTTTTTACAAAAATCATCGAAACTGAATTAATCATGCTTATAAACGGAATAATTGCAAAGCCCATAACTATTGACGCAAGAGTTCCCAAAAGATTGGGTTTTTTCAGCATAAGCCCGCTCTGAATTTTTCCTTTTTTCCCCGAAAGGTAAAGAAGGGCAGGAAGAAGCATTGAAAATTGGGAGATCGAAAGCCCGATTAGGTAGCTGTCCGAAATAGAAGTAATGCCGCTCAAGGATATGATAAGTATAAATAAGATCGTAAAAAGAAACAGCTTATTAACCGCATTGTAGCCCTGTATTTCACTCCGCCGTCCGTATGACGGTTTGCCTCGCAGCATATTTTGAAATTTATATTGCATTTTCCCCTCCGGTGAGCATTGCCGGCAAACCGGCTGAATTACTTTTTCTCAGTATATCAAATTTTCTGTAATTTTCCACATATTTATGCTATACTGTCATGAAAAGAGACTATGGACAGCTGCAGTAAGCATTAGCAAGCTGTATTGTCGGCAGGCTCTTACTCAAAAACTGTAATTCAACAGAACGGAGACTGATAATGAAACTCGGAGTTATCCAAAAACTAAAAGCCGCAAGAAGCACGGATTACGGTGTTTATCTTACCGATTTGCCAAATACGGCTTATGCGGCGAATTTAAATGCTTCTGACAATTTGACTTACTCACCCGATTCAAATAGTCCGGCTGATAACATATCCCTTAATTCTAAGACAGGCAATGATAACGCTCTTAATGTCAAGGAGGTTCTCCTTCCTAAAAACCAAGCCGGAAAGCTTAAACCGGAGGATACGATCGAAGTTTTTATCTATCTGGACTCTGAAGACAGGCCTGTCGCAACCACTACGGTTCCTTACATCACGCTGGGAGAGGTCGCTGTTTTAAAGTGCAACGAGGTAACGAAAATAGGCGCTTTTTTAGATTGGGGGCTCCCTAAAGACCTGCTTCTTCCTTTCAGAGAACAGACTAAAAAAATCGAAAAGGGCGAAGATGTGCTGGTGGCTTTATATGTAGATAAAACAGGACGGCTCTGTGCGACCATGAAAGTATACCATTATCTTAAAACCAATTCTCCGTATTCCTTAGATGAACATGTCACGGGAACGGTCTATGAGGTAAGCGGGAATTTCGGAACCTTTGTCGCCGTAGACAATCTTTATTCTGCAATGATACCGAAAAACGAGCTTTTCCATCCGATACCCATCGGAGCAAGGATAACCGCACGTGTTATACGCGTGCTTGACGACGGCAAGCTTACTCTTTCGTGCCGTGAAAAATCCTTTATTCAAATGGACGCCGACGCAAGGCTTGTTCTTCTCTCGCTAAAATCTGCAGGCGGATTTCTTCCGTACCATGATAAAAGCACTCCTGAAGAAATCAAGGAGCGCTTCGGACTCAGCAAGGCGGCATATAAGCGAGCTATCGGTTCGCTTTATAAAAACGGCGAAATAACGATTTCAGATTCGGGAATTACATTAAAAAACGGTACGGATAATCCTACCTGACAGCAGACGCCTTAATATGAGAAAACCAAGGGCGTCTTGCCTATCCCTGATAATTTGTAGATGCCGCGCATAAAAAATAAACTTCACGTATACCGGCGTCAAGAAGCGCCAAGGTGCAGCACTCCAAGGTACTTCCGGTGGTGTAAATATCGTCAACAAGGAGAACTCTTTTCAGGGTTCTCTTTTCTTTTTCAAGCTTACATGCATATATTTGCGCTAAGTCTCTGTTCACGGAAAAAGCATTCATTAGATTTAAGAACCTCTCCCCTGCGCTTAGCGATTTTTGAACCTCTGTCTGCCTGTTTCTTACAAGCATATCCTCCAAGCATTCAGTATTTAATTTTTCGGCTAAGGCTTCCGCTATGGCCTGCGCCTGATTATAGCCTCTTTTGACCAGACGCTTTTTATGTATCGGGACAGGAATCACAGCGTCAAATCCGTACTCCAAAAGGCGGCTGCCATATATGTCAAACGCCTCATTTGCGAAAAAACGCGCAATATCCTTTCTCCCTTTATATTTTAATTTTAAGATAAGCTCCTTCGCCTCTCCCTCGTAATTAAAAACCGAAAAGCCTCTTTTAAAACGGAAGCTTCTTTTTTCGCACTGACGGCAGTATTCTGCCGAAGCATCTGTCAGCTGTCTTCCGCACCTGAAGCATGCCGGCTCGCTTATCGGAACAATTTTTTTCCTGCATTCGTCACACAGCCGTCCGCTCTCGCCCATAGGAAGAGTGCTGTCACACAAGGGACACACCGGAGGATAGAGCAGATGAATAAAACCTCCGCTCAAGGGTTTAAAAATTTTCTTTGAAATGCTTTTCATTGCCTGTTTTCTTTCCTAACGTAAAATACCCTCCGGATATGTACCGTTTTCCACAAGCTTCTTTATTGCTTCAACCACTGCCGGCTTATCCTCCCTGTAAGTAACTCCGATCCACCTGTCGTCAGTGGTAAGCACCTTAACCTTTGCCTTTCCTCCGTCAATCAGTTCGCTGACCATTGAAGGAAGATAAAACTCTGCTTTTAAAGCGTTGCTTTCATCAAGTCCTGCAAGAAAACGTTCAAATCCGCCCTTAAGCTCTTCCAGAAAATCCTTTGTAAAGCCAAACATATTCATTGAAACAGGAGTGTTCCGAGAAATAATGAAGTCGTTTCCTGCAAGTCCGATTCCTCTTACTCCTCCGTCCGCAGCTCTTAGATCCGTGCACTCCTCTACGCTTACAAGGTACCCTTCACCGTCTGTTTTACAGACTCCGCGTTTTACCGTCCCGTTATCGCTTAACGTGTTTCCGAGAACGAAGCCTGCCATGCAATAATCGCCTGCCGAGCCGTCCTGCAAGTTTGCAAGATAATCATGTACCTTTAAATATGCCGTTCTACCGTAGTAGTCGTCTGCATTTATCACCATAAACGGTTCTTTTACAACACCGTAACAGCTCAATAGCGCATGACCTGTTCCCCATGGCTTTGTGCGGTTGCCAGGCATTTTAAAGCCAAATTCAGATATGTCATTTTCCTGAAAAACATACTCTGTTTCCACATGCCTTTCTACACGGTTGCCGATTATTTTTCTAAAATCTTCTTCAATATCTTTTCTTATAATAAATACCACTTTGTTAAAGCCTGCATTAATCGCGTCAAATATCGAATAGTCCATTATTATTTCACCGCAGGGGCCGACAGGCTCAAGCTGCTTGATGCCGCCTCCGAATCTGCTTCCGATTCCCGCTGCCATAATAACTAATGCTGTTTCTCTCATAATTGCCTCCGATTTAAAATAAATTATCTGAATACGGCTGAAAATTACCGCTTTACATATTCTTTATATTGCTCATCTCCAGAATTGCATCCGTTAATCCGGTAAACCTCTTATTTTCGTTTTCGTTGTCAATCATCATATTTACAACGTCTTCGCGTCCTACGATAGTAACGCACTTTGACGCCCTGGTCACCGCGGTATAAAGCAGGTTGCGGTTCATCAGCGGCTTAGGGCCTCCGAGCAACGGAATTACTACTGCCGGATACTCGCTCCCCTGTGATTTGTGTACTGTAACAGCATATGCGTGTTCCAGCTCGTCCAATGCGTTAAAGGAGTACTCAACCTCTTTATTGTCATCAAACCTTACAGTCAGACATTCCGCAAACAGGTTTATTTCTTTGATGATTCCGATATCTCCGTTAAAAACGCCCATGCCTCCATCGACAGGTATTCCGTAAGAGTTGTAGCATTTCCATTCAAGCTGATAATCGTTTTTTACCTGCATTACCTTATCGCCCTCGCGGAAAATTCTTCTCTGATGCTCTTTTTCCTTTTTCCCTTTCCCTGCCGGGTTTAAAAACGCCTGTAATACAGTATTCATTTTTTCAACGCCAAGCTCTCCCTTTCTCATCGGGGTAAGTACCTGAACATCTATGGGGGACACATTTATATATTTAGGCATCTTATCTCTCACCATCTGTAAAACCACGTTTGTCACAGATGCAGGATCGTACCTTTTCAGCATAAAAAAGTCCTTGCTTTTATTGTCCATCACAGGATGGATTCCGTTATTGATCTTATGGGCGTTTACGATTATATCGCTGCTTTCCGCCTGTCTGAAAATCTTAGTAAGCCTTACAACAGGGAATACCTCCGACGAAATCATGTCGCTCAGAACATTTCCGGGGCCTACGCTCGGAAGCTGTCTGGAATCTCCTGAAAAAATCACCCGTGTTCCAATCAGTATAGCTTTAAGGAGAGCGTTCATCAGGTGCATATCTATCATAGAAGCTTCGTCCACTATTATCACGTCAGCCTTTAAAGGATTTTCTTCATTTTTTTGGAAGCTTAAGGCATAGCTGTCCATATCTTCACCGCCTGGCATAAATTCAAGCAGGCGGTGTATTGTTCTTGCCTCCTGTCCTGTAGCTTCGCTCATGCGCTTTGCAGCACGGCCGGTCGGAGCCGCCAGAAAAACAGTAAGCCCCTCCTGTCCGAACATTTCGATTAAAGCGTTTATTGTAGTTGTTTTACCTGTTCCGGGGCCTCCTGTAATTATCAAAAGATAATTTTGCATCGCTTCAATTAAGGCTTGCCTCTGTAAATCGTCAAGTATTATTCCCAGCTTGTTTTCTACAGCTGTAAGACGCTGTAAAATATGGCTCTCGTTGACAACATTCTTTTTATTTAAATCTATCAGCATTCTTGCGATGCTAAGCTCTGTATAATAATACGAGGAAGCGTAAATCCTTCGTTCCTCACCGAAAAGTTTGACTGTAATGCTGTTTGAAAGACAAAGCTCGTCAATCACGCTGCCAAAGTTATCACTGCCGATGCCGAGAGTTTCCGATGCATGCCGATACAGCACTTCCTCAGGGAGATAGCTGTTTCCGGCGTTGCTTCCCTGAAGCAGGGTATATATTATGCCTGCTCTTATTCTGAATTCGGAATTAAAATCGAACCCCATTTTTGAAGCAATGTCGTCAGCGTTTTTAAATCCTATTCCCTTAATATCTTCTGCAAGCCTATAAGGATTTCTGCTTAAGACCTCCTTCATACGCACGCCATAGGTATTGTAGATTTTTACCGCGAGATTGGTTCCTATACCGTAACGCTGAAGATAAATCATAGCTTCTCTCGCTTCACGCTTTTCTTCAAACTGCCGGTATATCTCACGGGCAATTCTTTCACTGATTCCCTTTATTTCCGCAAGCCTTTCAGGTTCACGTTCAATTATATTAAACGTTTCCTTACCGAATTTTTCTACTATGCGCTTTGCAAGCGATTCTCCAACGCCCTTTATTGCGCCCGAACCCAGATATCTCTCCATTGCCACTGCATCTTCCGGCTCCCCCATAACAGATGACGCAACCTTAAACTGTTCTCCGTAAAGGCTGTGATGACCGTAGGTTCCCTCTAATTTAAGGTACTCCCCCTCATTGATAAAAGGGAAGCTTCCCACGCAGATCTGAGAATCGCTGTCCTCTGTTGCCAAGGAGAAGACGGTATATCCGTTGTCAGAATTACGGTAAATAATTTTTTCCACATAGCCCTCAAGCCTGTCCATATTATATCCTTTCACTTTTAAGGCATTTCGCAGGATTTAAAAAGCTGACGCAGCCTGCGCTTTAACATAGAAACGTCTTAATAACATAAAACTGTAATCCGAATAAAACTTGCATAGGATAACATAAAATTCCCCCTGCGCACAAACGAAGAGGGAATTAATTTACTGCTGAACCTTTTTTATGTTTTTATGACTTAAAACCTCAACATATTTTCCGGTGCCGTTTACCACACAAAGTCTGGCGTCCTCTGCAACTGCCGTAGAAATTCCGGTTTTTTCCTCTATTAAGTCTTCCAAGCCGTAAAGCAGCGCTCCGCCGCCTGTCAAAACGATTCCTCTGTCTGCAATGTCCGCAGCAAGCTCGGGAGGAGTAGCCTCAAATGCCGTGTGAATAGCATCAATAATCTGGTTTGCAGGCTCCTTAAACGCCTCCTCGGTTTCCTCGCTTGTAAGAGAAATCGTCTTAGGGAGACCCGTAACAAGGTTACGTCCCTTAACGTCCATTGAAAGAGATTCCGGACGCTTAAAGCACGAGCCGATTTTTATTTTAATTTCCTCCGCAGTACGGTCGCCGATGAGCATATTATACTTTTTACGCATATATCTCACAATCGCCTCGTCAAAATCGTCCCCTGCCACCTTAGAAGAACTGCTGAAAACGGCACCTCCGAGACTGATAACGGCAATATCTGTGGTTCCGCCGCCGATGTCCACTATCATGTTGCCGCACGGCCTGCTGATATCGATTCCTGCACCTATTGCAGCGGCTATCGGTTCTTCAACAAGCTCTACATACCTTGCCCCTGCGGCATATGTAGCATTCTCGACCGCCCTCTTTTCAAGCTCTGTGCATTCGCTTGGCACGCAAATGCTTATAACAGGCTTTAAAAATCTGTGCCTGCCTATTGATTTTTGTATAAAATACTTAAGCATTCTCTCTGTAATTGCGTAATCTGAAATAACGCCATGCTGAATCGGTCTGATAGCGACTACGTTTCCGGGCGTTCTTCCAAGCATCTGCCTTGCTTCCTCGCCGATTGCTTTAATTTTACTTGTGTCTTTATCATAAGCTACCACACTCGGCTCATCAAGGATAACTCCCTTTCCTTTAAGATAAACCAGAATGTTAGCAGTTCCCAAATCTATCCCGATATCGTTACTGAACATAATTTCTCCGTATATTTATTTTATCTTCCCAGAAAAAACCGACAGGCTCCCTCTGCCATTTTGATTATACCAAATATCCCGTAAAAAAAAAGAGTATTTTTAAAATAATATCATCAAATTTAATAAAGCTGCGACAGAACGCCTGTCACAGCTTTTAATCCTTAGAAACCAATCCCACCGTATTCGGATAGGTTATTTCAATTCAAGACCGTCTTTAAACGCCTCGCCTACACGTTCGGACACTCTGTAATATCCGTGCGTATACGGGTCGAAAGCAATGGCGTTTACCAACGACATATCGAGCTTTCCTCCCGGCATCACGCTCTCGTCAGCAGTCACGTTGACTACCCTTCCGATAACGCCGCAGCCGTATTCGTTCTTTTGATACTCAATAAACTCACATTCCAGACAGAGAGGAAATTCGTTAATTACCGGTGCGTCAACCGTTTCAGCTTTACCGGCGGTCAGTCCCGATTTTGCAAGCTTATTTGGTTCTTTGTTGCCGGATTCCACACCGAAGTAGTCCGCTTCCTTTACGTGTGCGGCGTCGGCGACGCTCACGGTAAAAGCGCCCCTATTCCGAATGTTCTGTACGGTCTTATGCGTCTCGCTGAGATTGAGCGCAACGGTGTCCCGCTCCTGCATCGTTCCCCATGCCGCATTCATCACATTTACGCTGCCGTCGTCGTTATAGGTGGCAACCATCAACACCGGCATTGGGAAAATGCCCTCCGTGATTTTCAGTTTTTTTCTCATTGTAAGCCTCCTTAAAATATTTTAATTAACATTTAACTTTATGCAACCGACGCTGACTCTTCTGCGATCGTTTTTCATTAAATAAAACCTTGATTTCCCCCAATTTCCAACGTACCTTTACTCTGATTTTTCTATTTTGCACAGCCGAGAATTTCCTTTGCATTTGCAATTCTTTCCTTATCAGGAGGCTCCACGTCAGCAAGAGTGTTTTTAATTCCAAGATTTTCCCACTTAAACAGTCCGAGCCTGTGGTAAGGAAGCACCTCTACCCTTTCAACATTCTTCAGAGTGTCAATAAACTGTCTTGTCTTTTTAAGATATTCATCATCGTCCGTCCAGCCCGGCACAAGCACATGCCTTATCCAGACCGGCTTTCCGATTTCAGAAAGGTACCGTGCAAGGTCAAGAATGTTTTTATTGGTAAATCCCGTCAGCTCCTTGTGTTTTTCATCGTCAATGTGCTTTATGTCAAGCAGAAGCCTGTCGGTGACATCCATAAGTTTTTTAAACTTGCCAAAAAAAGGTTCCTCTCTTGTGAACGGATTTCCGCTTGTATCAAGACAAGTGTTGATTCCTCTCTGCTTTGCCTTTTCAAAAATATCAGTCAAAAAATCGATCTGCACCAAGGCTTCACCTCCGCTCACGGTAATACCGCCCGTGTCCTTCCAGTATGCCTTGTACCTTTCAGCCTTATCCAGAAGCTCGTCGGCAGTGCAGAGCTGTCCCGTGCCCTGCTTCCATGTGTCAGGATTGTGACAGTAACGGCACCTCATGTTGCAGCCCTGCAAAAAAATAATGTACCTTACTCCCGGACCGTCGGCTGAACCGAAAGATTCAATTGAATGAACATATCCCTTAATTTCTTCCATAGTCGTTTCCTTAAATTCATTTTTTGTACAAATAACCCGACGGGAAAGCTTCCCATCGGGTTACTTAAGTACATATCAGTCAAAACATCGTCATAGAACGTCTGCCGTTACAGCATGCTCCAAGCCGCACTTCAGTGCGCCTTAAGGCTTTCGTGTTACATTCTGTCGTGGCAGGTTCTCTTGATAACGTCCATCTGCTGCTCGCGTGTAAGGTCGATGAATTTAACCGCATAACCTGATACACGAATCGTGAAGTTTGCATATTCTTCCTTCTCAGGATGCTCCATACAGTCAATGAGCTTTTCCGTACCGAATACGTTTACGTTAAGGTGATGCGCACCCTGTTCGAAGTATCCGTCCATTACGTTAACAAGATTTTCAACCTGCTCGGCTTCTGTGTTTCCAAGCGCCGACGGATTGATTGTCTGCGTATTGGAAATACCGTCAAGAGCCCATGTGTAAGGAAGCTTGGCAACCGAGTTAAGCGAAGCAAGCAGACCGTTCTGCTCAGCGCCGTATGCAGGGTTTGCGCCAGGTGAAAGAGGCTCGCCTGCCTTACGTCCGTCAGGAAGAGATCCTGTAGCCTTACCGTAAACTACATTAGACGTAATTGTAAGGATCGATGTAGTAGGCTCTGAATTACGGTATGTGTGATGCTTCTTAATCTTATCCATGAAGGTTCTGAGAAGCCATACTGCGATATCGTCCGCTCTGTCATCATCGTTTCCGTATCTTGGGAAGTCGCCTTCGATTTCGTAATCGGTTGCAACTCCGTCATCGTCACGGATAACCTTAACCTTTGCATACTTAATAGCTGAAAGCGAGTCAACGACATGCGAGAAGCCTGCAATACCTGTTGCAAAGGTACGTCTTACATCAGTATCTATAAGAGCCATCTCAGCTGCCTCATAGTAATATTTGTCATGCATGTACTGAATAAGGTTGAGGGTGTTCACATAAAGTCCTGCAAGCCACTCCATCATCACATCGTACTTCTCAAGAACTTCATCATAATCAAGGTACTCTGATGTGATCGGAATATAATGAGGTCCTACCTGAACCTTGCTCTTCTCATCGACACCGCCGTTGATAGCATAAAGAAGACACTTGGCAAGATTTGCTCTTGCTCCGAAGAACTGCATTTCCTTACCTGTCTGAGTAGCCGAAACGCAGCAGCATATGCTGTAATCATCGCCCCATACAGGACGCATTACGTCATCGTTCTCATACTGTACCGAAGATGTGGTAACGGAGATATGAGCCGCATACTTTCTGAAGTTTTCAGGAAGCCTCTTGCTGTAAAGTATCGTAAGGTTCGGCTCAGGAGCAGGGCCCATGTTCTCCAGAGTATGGAGGAAACGGTAATCGTTCTTTGTTACCATTGAACGTCCGTCACAGCCAAGTCCGGCAACCTCAAGCGTAGCCCATACAGGGTCGCCTGAGAACAGTTCATTGTAGGAAGGAATTCTTGCAAACTTAACCATTCTTAACTTCATTACAAAGTGGTCGATAAGTTCCTGAGCTTCCTTCTCTGTGATAACGCCTGCTTTGAGGTCTCTTTCAATGTAGATGTCAAGGAAAGTAGAAACACGTCCTACGGACATTGCGGCTCCGTTCTGCGTCTTGATCGCAGCGAGGTAGCCGAAGTAAAGCCACTGAACGGCTTCCTTTGCATTCTTTGCAGGAGCGGAAATATCGTAGCCGTACTTTTCCGCCATAACTTTCATTGCCTTAAGAGCCTTTATCTGCTCTGCAAGCTCTTCACGCTGACGGACGATATCGTCTGTCATAACGCCGCATCCGCAATTTGCCAAATCCTTTGACTTTTCCTCAACAAGGAAGTCGATACCGTAAAGAGCCACTCTTCTGTAGTCGCCTACGATACGGCCTCTTCCGTATGTATCAGGAAGACCTGTAAGAATCTTTGCGCGGCGTGCCGCTCTTATTTCAGGCGTGTAAACATCAAATACAGCGTCGCTGTGCGTCTTATGATATTCTGTAAAGATTTTGTGAAGCTCCTCGCTTGGCTCGTAGCCGTATGTGGTGCATGACTGCTCAGCCATCTTAATTCCGCCAAACGGCATAAAAGCTCTTTTAAGCGGTTTGTCGGTCTGGAGACCCACAATCTTCTCCATGTCCTTAAGTTCTTCATCAATGTAACCCGGTCCATGTGAAGTTATAGTGGAAACTATCTCGGTGTCCATATCGAGTATGCCGCCCTTGGCACGCGCTTCTTTGTTAAGTGCCTGCAACTTGCCCCAAAGCTTATCGGTTGCCTCCGTTGTTCCCTCAAGGAATGACTGGTCGCCATCGTATGGGGTGTAGTTGTTTTGAATGAAATCCCGTACATTAACTTCTTCCTTCCAAAGTCGTCCTTGGAAAGAATTCCACTGCTCACGATTTTCCATTTCAATTACCTCCTTCTTATAATCAGCCTGCCCCCTGCCGGGCAGACAAATGTTTAATAAAATCATACAGACTTATAATACCTCAAAACCGTTCAGGTTTCAACAAAAACGATGTAAAACTTAAGGTTTTTTTGTGATATTTTTTGTCTGGGTCCATTCCTGAACCTTATTTCTCGTTACGTCTGTATTATAATACGTCAATAAGCTCTTGTCTGTAACAAATGTTACAAATATTAAAAATTATCTAAAATCTTCCAAAGCGTCATATGCAAGGATTTTTATACTGTTTTTTTGAGTAGAAATAATTCCTTCATCCTGCATTTTCATAAGCTCTCTGGAAAGACTGGGCCTTGTAACGCCTAAATACGATGCAAGCTGTTCTCTGTTCATGCGAAGCTCGACCCTTCCGCTTTCATCCGCCTCATTTAACAGCCAGAGGGCAATTCTTTCCCTAAGAATGTTACAGCTAAGAATGTGTGCTTTTCTTGTTATTTCATAGTTCCTGTCGGAAAAAATTTCCAGCATGTTTTTCGTAATTGTCTGATGCCTTCCGCAGGCGTTGCGGCAAAAGCCGTAAAAGAAAGCCCAAGGCAGGAGAAGGACCTCCATACTGTTCATAGCAATAGCGTCGTACCAGTATTCATCGACATTAGGATTAAAGAACATCTCTCCCAAAACGTCGCCTGCATGGACATTAAGGAGAATGTCCTGACGGCCTGATGAAAAATCCTTTGATATAACGGCGTCTCCCTCAAGTATGACAAACATATAAATCGGCTTATTGTGCTGCCTGAAAAGATACTCGCCTTCCCTGTATTTTTTCTTTATCGCTTTCGAGCAGTCCAACAGCTTTTCGATTTCACCTTTACTGATGTCCTTGAATAAGTCCAG
>CANRAZ010000034.1 GCA_947628705.1 uncultured Lachnospiraceae bacterium
TTGGGCTGGCATACTCCCAGACAGGTACTGATGGATTATCTGCGGTCAGTGTAACAAATGTTTGACAAACCTACAATGTCAAGAAAAGCGTCACACTTAGGGTAAAAATCAGGTTTTTGCATTTCAATCCTTGTTACAGTTTTTTACAAATAAGAATTAAAATTGACAGATGAATTTTAGGTTACTATACTGAAATCAGAAAAAACAGGTTAAAAATATTTCTTAGCTACAGGACAGAACCAATCTAAGGTAATTCCAAATTATATTTGAATACAGAAATCTATTTGAATAACAGGAGGAAAATGGGTATGAGAAAAGAAATCAGAAATTCATTTTATCCGCTTCTTTTTGCGCTGCTGCTTTTGTTGACGGGATGCGGAAACGGTTCTGATGCCAAATCCACTCCCAAATCAGCTGAGACCGTCACGCCTGGCGCAGCCTCTGAAATTACGCCGTCCGAAGCAGCCGATATTACCGACGTTACTTCAAAGCCTTCTCCAACGGACATAACTGACATTGCCTCTGACCCTTCACCGACTGAGCCAGCTGATGCTTCTACCGATCCGACTCCAACAGACATAACAAATGAAGCGACCGGCCCTGTTCCCACCGGCACTGTTGATGAAACAAACGGGACAACTCCTTTAATTTCACCCTCGCCGCAAGCAGCAGAATCCAATCCTCCGCATACGCACACCTTTGGCGGCTGGATAATTGACGAAGAAGCATCCTGTGAGCTAAAGGGCTTAAAATCCCGTAAATGCAGCGTATGCGGAAAAACAGAAACCCAAGATATTGAACCTTTGGGACACAGGTTTGGAGATTGGAAAACCGTCTCTAACGCAACCTGTGTCGGAGAGGGCAGTCAGGAAAGAAGCTGTACAGTGTGCGGCAAGAAAGAAACCGCAACAGTTAAAGCAAAAGGACACAATTACGGAGAGTGGACAACCGTCAAGGCTGCAACCTGTACCGAAAAGGGATCGAGAAAACGTACCTGTTTGGTATGCGGTGCAGAGGATAAACAGACTGTGGATGCCAAAGGACATTCATGGAGCAACTGGAAAATTCTTAAAGAAGCTACAATTTTTGAAGCCGGAGAGAAAACCAGAAGCTGTCAGGTCTGCAGCAAAACTGAAACCGCCGTTATCGATATTATTGTTCCGACTGACGAAGAAAAAACAGCTATGGCGTTAAAGGTAGCTAAACAGATTGCGGAAAATGCCCCTAAAAATGCTTCCGACATAGATAAAGTTACATACGCCGCCGAAGCGGTTTCAGACTACTGTTCAAGATGTAACTATACGATGGAAGGAAAGGATTACAAGCTTCCTTACGGTGTATTTGTAAAGGGAGAATACTCCTGCGCCGGAGCAACCCGCGCCCTAGGAATGGTGCTTGAATGTATGGGATTTAAGTGGAAGCATGTCAATGAACATCAATACACCCACCAATGGTGTGAGCTTCAAATGGACGGACAGATTGGCTGGGCAGACGGACAAATCGGAATGGCGGGATACGGAGAGTTTCCTTTCTATTAACGGGTATTGAAATTTAAAGCGATTTATACCTGCAGTTGACTTTTAATATTATAATTTTACGTTATTACCCCATTGTTTCTAATAACATCGAAAGGGACATAAGTAGTTTTTTAATTATTAAGCATTTAATAAAGCCGATAAAAATAACTAAAGGAGTCTAAATTTTATTTTAGGCTCCTTTAGTACAAAGACATATTTAATTTTCTTTTTTGCTGCTTTATAACTGCAATTTAATCTTACAGAACCATCAGCAGGGTTCCGACTCCGATGAGAACACAACCAATCGCTGATTTAACCGTAAATTCTTCATGCAGAAAAATAAAAGCCAGTAAAAGCGTAATGACTACGGACAGCTTGTCAATTGGAACAACCTTTGAAGCATCTCCCATCTGCAAAGCCTTATAATAGCATAGCCACGAAACGCCTGTAGCAAGACCGGACAAAATCAAGAAAATCCAACTTTTTTGACTGATAAACTTGATATCATTCTGCTGATGCGTAATAAAGACCATGCCCCATGCCATGACGACAACGACCATTGTGCGGATTGCAGTAGCAAGGTTAGAGCCGACACCTTCAATTCCTATCTTTGCCAGTATTGATGTTAGCGCAGCAAATACCGCTGAACCTAGCGCCAGCCAAAACCACATCGTAATACCTCCAGAAAGCAGATTTACTGTTTATCCTTTTCAGCCTCTTCGTCCTCAGCATGTGCTTCGGAATAATCTTCCTCCGGCTCTTTATCCGCAAGAGATATGCTTGCAACCGCAATATTTTCTCCGTCAACATTCATACACTTTACGCCGGAGGTGTTTCTGCCGATAACGCTTATTGATTCAACAGGCGTTCTTACAATAATACCCTCGTTGGTTATCATCATAACGTCACTGTCATTATCCGTAACTTTCATTCCGACAAGCCTGCCTGTCTTTTCGTTAAGCTTGTAGCAGATGATACCCTTGCCTCCTCTGTGCTGCCTTGAGAAAAGACCCGTTTCTGTTTTCTTTCCAATACCCTTTTCGGTAATAAAAAGAACGAACTTATCCTTCTTCATTATCTGCATTCCGATAAGCTCATCGCCCGGATCCAGAGTCATGCCGCGTACTCCCATTGCGCTTCTGCCTGTCTCTCTTACATCTGATTCATGACAGGTAAGGGACATGCCTCCTGCGGTAGCCATGATAATCTCGTCGTCTCCGCTTGAAAGGCCGACCTCTATTAGTTTATCGTCCTCTCTGAGAGTTATTGCCTGAATTCCAATCTTTCTGATATTTGCATACTCTCTTAACGGAGTTTTCTTAATGGTTCCGTTCTTGGTCGCCATAAAGAGATTTTCATCTGTGTCAAAGCCGTCAATCGGGAGAATCACGGAAACCTTTTCTTCCGGTTGGAGCATTACAAGATTTATCACAGGGATTCCCCTTGCGGTTCTTGAGGCCTCAGGAACCTGATACGCCTTAAGCTTGTATACTCTGCCCTTATCGGTAAACACCAGCAGCAGCTTGTGATTAGTGGTAGAGAATATGTCGACTATTCTGTCGTCTTCAATAGTCTGCATTCCCTTTATTCCCTTACCGCCGCGGTTCTGAGCCCTGAAATTGGCAGGAGCCATTCTCTTGATATAACCCTTTTCGGTCATTGTGATAATGACCTTATCATCGGGAATGAAATCTTCAACGCTCATTTCAGATTCATCAAAAACAATTCCCGTTCTTCTGTCGTCGCCATATTTGTCCGAAACAATAAGAATTTCTTTTTTCACAACGCCAAGAAGCTTTTTTTCATCTGCGAGAATTTCTCTGTATTCTCCGATTTTCTTCATCAGCTCGGCATATTCGTCTTCAAGCTTTTCTCTTTCCAAGCCCGTCAACTGGCGGAGACGCATATCCACGATTGCCTGTGCCTGAACGTCGTCAAACTCAAAGCGTTCCATAAGTCCCTGCTTTGCGTCCGCCGTCGATTTTGAATTTCTTATTATTTTTATTACTTCATCAATAAAATCAAGCGCCTTAAGGAGCGCTTCCATGATGTGCGCGCGTTCCTCCGCCTTGTTTAAATCGTAAGCTGTCCTTCTTCTTACAACGTCTTCCTGATGGCTGAGATAAACCGTCAGCATTTCAAGGAGATTGAGAATCTTCGGCTCCTGATTTACAAGCGCAAGCATAATAACTCCGAAGGTGTCCTGAAGCTGAGTGTGCTTGTAAAGCTGGTTGAGTATGATGGTAGGATTTACGTCTCTTCTAAGCTCGATGACGATTCTCATGCCTTCTCTGTCTGATTCGTCGCGAAGTCCCGTGATTCCGTCAACCTTTTTATCTCTTACAAGCTCTGCAATCTTTTCAATAAGCCTTGCCTTGTTTACCATGAAAGGAATTTCGGTAACCAAGATCCTGTTTTTGCCGTTTTCCATTGGCTCAATGTTTGTAACGGCACGTACTCTTATCTTTCCCCTTCCGGTACGGTAGGCTTCATTTATTCCTCGTGTTCCTAAAATGTTTGCTCCCGTCGGGAAATCAGGTCCTTTAACGATTTCCATTACCTCATCAATGGTCGTGTCCCTGTCTTCGAGCTTGTTGTCGATTATTTTTACAACAGCGTTTATAACCTCTCTTAGGTTGTGAGGAGGAATGTTTGTCGCCATTCCGACAGCGATGCCGGAGGTTCCGTTTACAAGAAGGTTAGGGATCCTCGAAGGAAGCACCTTCGGCTCTTTTTCCGTCTCGTCAAAGTTCGGAACAAAATCAACGGTGTCCTTATTGATATCCGCAAGCATTTCCATTGAAATCTTTGAAAGTCTTGCTTCCGTATATCTCATCGCAGCTGCACCGTCGCCGTCGATTGAGCCAAAGTTTCCGTGTCCGTCTACAAGCGGATATCTTGTCGACCATTCCTGAGCAAGATTTACCAATGCTCCGTAAATTGAGCTGTCTCCGTGAGGGTGGTACTTACCCATTGTGTCACCGACGATACGGGCGCATTTACGGTGAGGCTTGTCAGGTCCGTTATTAAGTTCTATCATTGCATACAGAATTCTTCTCTGAACCGGCTTTAGACCGTCTCTTGCATCGGGAAGCGCTCTGGCTGCAATAACCGACATGGCATATTCAATATAGGATTTCTCCATTGTTTTTTTCAGATCCACGTCATGAATTTTATCAAAAATATGTTCGTCCATTTATTCCTCCACAAACAGAGAATTTAATTTATTTTTTATCAAATTTCCGAAACATTTATCGGAAATCATATAAATGCGTCAAATTTCGGTTTAAATCCGGAAGCCTGAAATTTAAACGGCGCGTTTTTTCCCGTTTAAATTATTTTAAATATCCAGATTTTCGGCAAACTTTGCATTTGCCTCGATAAATTCACGTCTTGGCTCTACCTCGTCCCCCATGAGCGTTGTAAAGGTAACGTCAAGCTCGCTTAAGAATTCGTCATCAATGTTTACTCTTTTAAGAATTCTTTTTTCAGGGTCCATTGTCGTTTCCCAAAGCTGTTCAGGATCCATTTCGCCAAGACCTTTATATCTTTGGATCTTATTGCTGCTGTCCCTTCCAATGTCAATGAGTATTTTGTTAAGCTCATCATCATTGTAGGCATACCAAACCTGCTTGTTCTTTTCGATTTTATAAAGCGGAGGCATTGCAAGGTAAACATAGCCCTGCTTTATAAGCTCCGGCATAAATCTGTAAAGGAAGGTAAGGAGAAGCGTCGCAATGTGCGCTCCGTCAACATCGGCGTCGGTCATTATGATTATTTTATGGTAACGAAGCTTTGTTATATCGAAATCATCATGTATGCCTGTTCCGAACGCCGTTATCATCGCCTTTATTTCATTGTTGGAAAGAATATGGTCAAGCCTTGCCTTTTCAACATTCAGAATCTTCCCTCTAAGAGGAAGTATTGCCTGAGTTGCTCTTGAACGTGCAGTTTTTGCAGAGCCGCCGGCGGAATCACCCTCAACAATATAGATTTCGCAGTTTTCAGGATTTCTGTCAGAACAGTCCGCAAGCTTGCCTGGAAGTGAAAGGCTTTCAAGCGCTGTTTTTCTTCTCGTAAGATCTCTCGCCTTTCTTGCGGCGTCTCTTGCCCTCTGTGCAAGCAATGATTTTTCAACTATCATCTTTGCAACGACAGGATTCTGCTCAAGGAAATAAGTAAGCTGTTCGCTTACAACGCTGTCTACAGCTCCTCTTGCTTCCGAATTTCCCAGCTTCTGCTTTGTCTGTCCCTCAAACTGCGGTTCAGGAATTTTTATGCTTATGATAGCGGTAAGACCCTCTCTGATGTCCTCGCCTGAAAGGTTAGGCTCGCTGTCCTTTATCATCTTCTGCTTTCTTGCATAATCGTTAAAGGTCTTGGTAATCGCATTTTTAAATCCTGCCAGATGAGTACCGCCTTCAGGAGTGTTGATATTGTTTACAAAGCTGTAGCAGTTTTCATTGTAGCCGTCGTTATGCTGCATCGCAACCTCAACGCTTACCTCGCCGACAAGACCCTCACAGTATATTATGTTTGGATAAAGAGGCTGCGTAGCCTTGTTGAGGTACTGTACATATTCAATTATGCCTCCCTTGTAATGGAATTCGTTTTTTCTTTCCATACCGGCTCTTTTATCTGTAAGAACGATTTTAAGACCTTTTGTAAGAAACGCCATTTCACGGAGTCTGCGTTTCAAAGTATCGTAATCAAATACAGTTTCTTCAAAGATCGTGTCGTCAGGAAGAAAGGTAATCTCCGTACCCGTATGGTCGCTGTCACCGATTCTTTTAAGCTCGGAAACCGCCGCACCCTTTTCATATCTCTGAAAATACCTGTGTCCGTCATGATTTACAGTTACTTCAAGCCAGTTTGAAAGAGCGTTTACGACAGATGCGCCGACACCGTGAAGACCGCCTGAAACCTTATATCCTCCGCCGCCGAATTTTCCGCCTGCGTGCAGAATCGTAAAAACGACCTCTACTGTTGAAATTCCCTTTTTCTTATTGTTTTCTACAGGAATTCCTCGGCCGTTGTCTATGACCGTAATAGAATTGTCAGGATTGATAAACACATTAATTTCGGTACAGTAGCCTGCAAGAGCCTCATCTACCGAATTGTCAACGATTTCATAAACAAGATGGTGAAGACCTCTGCTGGACGTAGTACCGATGTACATTCCCGGTCTCTTCCGAACCGCTTCCAGACCTTCAAGAATCTGAATCTGATCCGCACCGTATTCCTGTTCGACTTTAGTTTCTAAATCCATAATTACCTCCGTCTTTCGACTATAAGATGATCGTACTAATTTACTGTCTGCTGTTAACTAAACCTGTTTTATCCTTCCGTTTTCAACATGAAAGATGCTGTCCACGCTTTTTCTGTTTTCAACAAATTCTTCAACTCCCGTGCAGGTAATAAAGGTTTGCAGAGAACCAATCTCTGCCAGAAGCCTTTCCTGCCTCTTTCTGTCAAGCTCAGAAAGAACATCGTCAAGAAGAAGCACAGGTGTATCGTTTATTTTTCTTTTTACAAGCTCTATCTCGGAAAGCTTAAGAGAAAGCGCGGCGCTCCTTTTCTGTCCCTGAGAACCGTAAATCCTTACATTTGAACCGTTTATTTCAAAGGATATTTCGTCTCTGTGAGGACCGCACATGGTCATTCTCATTTCGATATCCCTGTCTATACTTGATGAAAGCTTTTTTTCAAGCCCGTCCTCTTCACAATCAGGCTTATAAGAAATTTGAAGATTTTCTTTTCCGTTTGTAATCTGCCTGTGTTTTTCCGAGGCTATTTCGGCTATTTCAGCTATAAACTGTTTTCTTGCCTCAATTATTCTTTTCCCAAAGCCTGCCAGCTGACTGTTCCAGACGTCAATCGTCGAAATTAAATCACGGTTGTACGGAATCTGCTTTAAAAGATTATTCCTTTGAAAAAGCGCCCTGTTATAATCCGACAGGCAGCTGATATAAAGCCTGTCAAGCTGGCAAAGCTCCATGTCCATAAATCTTCTTCTTTCAGAAGGGCCGTTTTTAATTATTGATAAATCTTCAGGCGAAAATGAAATGACATGCAGCATACCGTAGAGCTCAGAGCCTTTTTTTATTCTGATTCCGTCAATGGCAGCTCCCTTCGGATTGTTTTTCTTTAAGTGCATATCTATCCTGTGGGGAACGTCTCTCTTTAAGATATTTACTCTTATATGAGATTCTTCCCTGCCAAGCATGATCATCTCTCTGTCCTTGCCGCCTCTGCATGACTTTGTAGTCGCCGCAACAAATATTGATTCAAGAAGATTTGTCTTTCCCTGAGCATTGTCGCCATAGAGAATATTAGTTCCGTCACTGAAAGAAATATCTAGATTTTCATAATTTCTGAAATCAGAAAGACTTAATGACTTTATTACCATTTTATTTTACGATTTTAATCTGCCTTCCCATACATTCAACCGTATCCCCGTCATAAAGCTTTCTTCCTCTGCGGAGCTCAGTCTCTCCGTTTACCTTTACCTTGCCGCTTGTAATAATTTCCTTTGCTTCCGCCCCGTTTTCGGATATTCCGGAAAGCTTTACTGCCTGACCAAGCTTAATAAATTCATCTCTAAGAGTTATGCTTTCCATGCTTTCGTCCTCGCTTAGAAATTATTAAAATTTACAGGAAGAACAAGATAATTATAGCTTGTTTCTTCATCTCTGATGAAGCAAGGAGATTTGGCGTTAGTCATGTAAATTGTTATTTCTTCGTCATCTATTACTCTGAGAACGTCCATAATAAACTTAGGGTTAAAGGCTATAATAAGATCCTTACCGTCCTTTTCAACCTCAATCTCCTCATCAAGCGTTCCAAGGCTTGTATTCATATTAAGAGTTATTTTTCCGTCATATATGCCGATAATTACCGGCTTTCTGTCGCTTTCCCTTACAAGCAGAGTCGCCCTGTCAAAACAGTCAAAAAACTGTTTTTTATTCACCTTAAATTTTGTGTCGTAATCGCTGCTTATCATCTGCTTAACATTGAGATATCTTCCCTCAATAAGCCTTGAAAGCACTACGGTCTCATCAAATTCAAATATGACATTGTTTTTATCAAAAAAAACAGTTACCTCTTTTTCAAGATCTCCGTCCAGTATCTTTGTTATTTCATTTAAAGTCTTTCCCGGAATGATTACGTCCTTATTTGAATATTTTTCCTTAAGAACGACGTTTCTTATTGAAATACGGTGACCGTCAAGCGACGTAACAGTGAGTCTGTCTTCATTTATTTCGAAATGCTCCCCTGTCATCACCTTGTTGTTTTCATTATCCGATACTGAAAAGATAGTCTGCCTTATAACCTCCTTTAGAGTAAACTGGCTTAAGACTACCGAATCGTTCTTTTCAGTTTTAGGCATGGAAGGAAAATCCTCTCCGCTCTGACCTGCAATTTTAAATTTTGCGGTTCCGCAAAAGATAAGAGTCGTAAAGTTTGAATCGGATTCTATTACTATCATATCGTCAGGAAGCTTTCTTACAATTTCCGAAAACATCTTTGCGTTAAGAGCAATTTTTCCTTCAGAATCAATTCTTCCTGAAACATAGGTTTCGATGCTTAGTTCCATATTGCTTGTCGAAAGCTTAATCTTTCCGTCATATGCTTCTATGAGAACACATTCCAGCACAGTCATGCTTGTCTTTCCCGGCACTGCCTTTAAGGAAATGTTAAGAGCTGCTAAAAGTTCCTGCTGTTTGCAAATGATTTTCATTGCTACCTCCGATTCTATGCAAAACGCATTTAATTAATTATTAAAATAATAGTAGTATTATTAGTGGGTGTGAATTTGTTAAAAAGCTGTCCAAACCCTCATAAAATAAGGAAAAACGCTGTTAAATTCAAGTTAATTGTCGTCGGTTTTATTAACCGTTATCAACAGCATTTTTATAACCTGATTTTTTTCTCCGCAGGACGGAAAAAGTTATCAACACCTTGTTAAGGCTGTATCAACAGTTCTATGTGGAAATCAGGAGTTAATCCGGATTTATTTTTTTTATCAGAATGTCGATCGTGTTGGCTAAAGACGCATCGGTCTTTAAATCGCTTTCAATTTTCCTGAATCCGTGAAGAATAGTAGTGTGATCCCTGTTTCCCATCGCAGCTCCGATTTCCGCAAGCGACATCGAGGTAATCAGGGTTTTGCACAGATACATTGCAATCTGTCTGGGATAGGCAATATTTCGGCTTTTTGTTTTGTCGCATATCATTGCCGGAGTAAGACCGTAGTGCTCGGCGACTATATCAAGGATAAACGCAGGCGTTATTGTCTTTTTTTCGTCAGGTGAAATCATATCCTTTAATGCCTCTTGGGCAAGTTCAAGGTTTATTTCCCTTTTCTGAAGACGTCCCATTGCAACGACCTTTGTAAGAGCTCCTTCAAGCTCGCGGATATTGGATTTTATGTTTTCGGCTATATAGCTTAATATTTTCTCGTCAATATGCGTATTGTCCTGATTTTGTTTTTTATTGAGAATTGCCATTCTTGTTTCAAAAGCAGGAGGCTGTATATCAACGGTTAGTCCCCATTCAAACCGTGAACGGAACCTTTCGTCAAGGATTTTAAAATCTCTCGGAGGCTTGTCGGAAGAAATTATTATCTGTCTTCCTGAATCCCTCATTACGTTAAAGGTGTGGAAAAATTCCTCTTGAGTACGCTCCTTTCCAATGATGAATTGGATATCGTCTACAAGAAGGACGTCGTTATTTCTGTATTTTTGTCTGAATTCTTCAGATGCCTTTGAATTGATGGACTCTATGAGGTCAGTGGTAAACTTTTCGCTTGAAACATAGAGAACCTTAAGCTCGGGTCTGTGCTCCAGCAGATAGTTCTGAATCGCATACATAAGATGAGTTTTGCCAAGCCCCGGGCCTCCGTAAATAAAAAGAGGGTTAAAAGCTGTTCCGGGAGATTCGGCTACAGCCAATGAAGCAGCCTGAGCGGCGTTATTGTTGTCGCCGACTACAAAATTATCGAATGTATACTTTGAGTTCAGGTAGTTTACCGAGCCTGATTTAGTACTGTTTTTTTCAGATTCTTCCTTTTTTTCAAGTTCATTTATATAAGACTGACGGACAAACTTGATTTCATAATCCTCATTTGTGACTTCTGCGATTGCGGTTTTTATAAAAAGGCCATACTTATTGCGAATAAAATCTATGGCGTTATCTCCAAGAAGGTTATCTTCGATAACAATGGTGATAATGTTCTCTTCAAGATCGTAGAACTTCAAATCCTTTAGCCATGTTCTGAAAGAAACATCTGAGATGTTATATTCTTTTTTCATGTACTCAAGAATGTCATTCCATTTTTCCTTGATGACCTGTTTCATTTCATTCCTCCGCAAAAGTATGTATTATGGCTAAATTTAAATTTTTTGCATTAAGTAATCAAAAATGATAAACTATTTGCAGAAAACGCAAAAATAAGGTGTTTGAAAGCCTTATTTTTAATAACCGATAATATATGTACATTGTACATTAAAATTGATATTTTATCAATAAAAAAGAACGAAAAAATAAAATATATTTATATATTATATAAGGAAGAAACTGATTCAAAAGACATGTGATGCAGACAGGATAATTTAAGATATAAATATTGGTTTAATATTCTATAAAATCATAATTTCAAAAAAGAAAACAGTGAAAAAAATAAAAATTTTTTTCTTTATATTGTGGATAAGTCTGTTGATAAACTGAATATCTTGTGGAATTACTGTTAAAATTTTGTGGATTTGCTGATTTTAAGCTTTTTCATTTAATTTTTTTGCTTGACTAATAACCGATTGATTATTATAATAGTAAACGCTATTCAATGGAAAGTATGTCCTGAAAAAGGAGGTGTATAGATTATGAAGATGACGTTTCAGCCGAAAAAGAGAAGTCATGCCAGAGTTCATGGCTTTAGAAAGAGAATGTCAACCGCTAACGGAAGAAAAGTTCTTTCTGCAAGAAGAGCGAAGGGAAGACATAAAATTTCTGCTTAGGTCGCATTTACTGTGACCTTTTTCCTTTTAAAGGGAGGTTTTAATGGTTTCCTTAAAAAACAATGAGTTTAAGGTTGTGTATGAAAACGGAAAATCATATGGCAACAGATTATTGGTCATGTATGTGAATAGCAATGGCCTCGATTACAACAGAATAGGAATAAGCGTAAGCAAAAAGGTCGGAAACAGTGTGGTAAGACACAGGATAAAAAGACTGATTAAAGAAAGCTTGCGTTTAAACGGCAGCATGTTCGATATCGGGTCGGACATTGTCGTAATTGCAAAATCAGCGGCAGTTAGAAAAAACTACAAGGAAATTGAAAGCGCCTGCTTACATCTGGCCAGGAAGCTTGAAATAATAAAAAAAACAGCTTGTATCGGCGGAAGCTAAAAACGGATTGATTATATATGCCGGTCAAACAAGGTTTTTTGGCAGTTATAAAGAGGAATTTATTATGAAACGTATTTTAATAAAGGCAATACGTTTTTATCAAAGAAATTTATCCCCTCTGAAGGGACCCTCCTGCATTTATTATCCTACCTGTTCGCAGTATGCAATTGAAGCATTGGAAAAATACGGAGCAATAAAAGGCTCTTATCTTGCAATAAGAAGAATACTCAGGTGTCATCCTTTTCATAAAGGAGGCTACGACCCTGTTCCGTAACGCTTCGTATTATTAAGGAGGAAATTAGTGAATTTATTATTACAGTTGCCGGTACTTGGCATACTTGACCCGTTTGTAAATCTGATGGGAGCTATAATCAACTATATTTATAAGTTCCTGCTGATATTCGGAATTACAAAAGTCGCAGTATGTATCATTGTATTTACGGTAGTTATTAAGCTTTTGATGCTTCCGCTTACATTTAAACAGCAGAAGTTTTCAAAGGTTTCGGCAAGAATGAATCCTGAAATTCAGGCTATTGCCGAAAAGTATAAGGGTAAAAGAGATAACGACTCAATGATGAAGATGCAGGAGGAGCAGAGTGCCGTTTACCGTAAATACGGCGCGTCTCCAATGAGCGGCTGTCTTCCGATGATAATCATATTGGTGGTTTTATTCTCTCTTTATCCGGTTATTTATTCAATTCCTACCTACGTTGACGACGTTCAGGTTTATTATGATAAGCTTGCATATGTAATTCTTCACGATGACAGTATTCCTAAGGAAATTACTTTAGACGGTGAAGGAAATGTTCTGTCAACGGACGGGAGTAAAAAAGATACCGAAGGCGCTGTGACCTATAACGTCGCAGATGCAGTGTATTCCTTCTACAACATGAGCGGAGTTTATGTAAGAAAAGCTCCCGATTATGATGAGGGGGAGACAATTTACACCAGAGACAATTATATTGCAATAATGGCAGGCTTTTCAGAAAACGACTGGAACAATCTGTTTGAAGGAAAGGAGCTTGAAAGCAATAATAAAAGAATAAAAGCAGAGGCTTGGAATTCGTACGCTCCTTATTTTAAGGAAGCATTTTCAAAGAGCTATACGGACAGAGACGGAGAAAACGTAAATCCTAATGATGTTAAAGCGGAAATCGTAAATATTAATACCTTCTTCAGCTTTAATATTTTTGATAAGCCTTCATTTAGAAGCATTACCATTCTCATTCCGATCCTGTCTGTTCTTCTTAACTATTTGCAGACTCACATCACGCTTGCGCTTACAAAGACGGGAGACGGTGAGAAAAAGAAGAAAAAGTCAAGTCAGCCGGATCCGATGGATTCAATGAAGACTATGAATATGATAATGCCGATTTTCTCAGGTATTATCACGCTTTCGCTTCCAATCGGCGTCGGCGTTTACTGGATTACATCGTCGGTAGTCACAATTATCCTACAGCTTATCATTAACTTTAAGCTTAAGGATATTGACGTGCAGGAGTTCGTTGATGAATCGGCGGAAAGAAATAAGAAAAAGCTCGAAAAGATGGGCGTTCACACGGAAAATTCCGGAGAGATGGCTTCTGTTGCAAAAACCTCTACCAAGTCTATTGCAGCAAGAGCTTCTTACGATAACAGCGGCAGTAAAAGCAAGAACAAAAATAATTCAGGTGCAAGAAAAGAAGCTAAAATACCTGAAGAAAAAAGACATTTGTCGGCGTCGAATATCGCAGCCATCGCCAACATCTATAAAAACGATGACAGTGATTCCGAAGATGCAGACGGAAATAAAGAATCAGTTGAAGATAAGGGAGACAAATAATTATGCAGAAAGAATACAGTGCAAAATCTCTTGAAGAGGCTCTCGAACTTGCAAGCAAAGAGCTTGGAGTTCCGGCTGAGTCTCTTAAGTATCAAAAGCTTAGTGAAAACGGTTTTCTTGGACTTTTTAAGTCGGTAAGAATTCTCGTTTCCGTACCTGAAGGAAAAGCAGAGGCTGACAGCAAAGCAATAGAAAACGAAAAAATTGCAGATTCAGAAGAAGGCGTAAAAAAGGCCGATATAGCCGGTGCAGCGGAAAGCAAATCAGATGAGGACGGTAATAAAGAAAAATATGATTATGAAAAGCAAGGAGAAACAGATAACGGTGTTTTAGATGAATCGGCTGAGGATGACGATTCTAAAGTAAATATTGCAAAGGAAATCGTTGACACAATCAACGAGGAAACGGCAAATGCTTTAAATTTAAGCAAAAGCGTTGAAATTGCAGACAGGGTTGCTCTTGACTTTGTTTCAAATGTTTTAAAGCAGATGGGCATTGAAGCGGACGTAAAATCGAGGCTTGATAAGGTTGAGGAAACCGTATATGTTGACATCGAGGGCCCTGACATGGGCGTGCTTATCGGAAAGAGAGGACAGACTCTGGATTCATTGCAGTACCTTACCAGTCTTGTTGTAAACCGCACCTGCAACGATATGTATCTTAAGGTCAAGCTTGATACGGAAAATTACAGGGAAAGACGTAAGGAAACTCTTGAAAACCTTGCCAAAAACATTTCGGCAAAGGTTAGAAGGACAAGAAAGCCTGTTGTTCTTGAACCGATGAATCCTTATGAAAGACGGCTGATCCATTCGGCGCTTCAAAACGATAAATACGTTGAAACCCACAGCGAGGGCGAAGAGCCGTACCGCAAGGTTGTCGTAACAATTAAAAAGGATGCTCCAAGAGACAACAAATATTCTGCGAAGGGCGGAAAATACGGCAGCTCAAGGAACGGAAAGTACCGTAACAATTATTACAACAGCGGAAAACAGCGTAATTATCCGCGTTATACAGGTGACAGCGAGGATTACAGCGAGGATTACAAGGCAGATTATGCTGCATATCTTGAATCAAAGGCTGCTGCAAAGGCCGCTAAAGAGGAAGAAAGCAATCAGTAATTTTAGAATCGGGAGCTGCTGCATATCCTGCGCAGCTCCCGTTTATTTTCCTGATTAACACCGGAAATAATAACGGGAATATAACGACAGGCAGATTATTTAAGGAATTTCTAAATGGTAAACGATACTATTGCGGCTGTTGCAACAGGCATTACAAATTCAGGCATATCCATAATCCGAATAAGCGGTCCTGACAGCTTTTCCGTGATTGAAAGGCTGTTTAAAAAGGGAAAAACGGGCGGCTTGGGCTTCATTGACGTAGCTTCCGTATCTTCCCATACCGTGCATTACGGATGTATAGCCGAACCGGATTCCGGCAGAATTATTGATGAGGTGATGGTCTTAATTTTTAAAGAGCCTTTGTCTTATACAAGAGAAAATGTTGTCGAAATTGACTGTCACGGCGGTGCGATAGTCACAAAAGAGGTTTTTGAAGCGGTTCTTAAAGCTGGCGCGAGAGCGGCTGAACCGGGGGAATTTACCAAAAGAGCATTTCTTAACGGAAGAATAGATTTAAGTCAGGCAGAGGCGGTTATCAATCTTATCAATGCAAAAAACAAAATGGCGGCCGACAATTCTCTCAAGCAGTTAAGCGGTATTGAATATAAGAAGGTCAGCAGCATAAGAGACAGGCTTCTGCATGATACGGCTTATATTGAAGCGGCGCTTGACGACCCTGAGCATATTGATATTACCGGTTTTGCAAGCAAGCTTCTTGAGAATATATCGACGGTTTCAGCAGAGCTCGAAGCTATGATTAAGTCAGCCGACAACGGAAGGCTGATAAGCGAAGGCATAAATACAGTAATAGTGGGCAAGCCTAACGCCGGAAAGTCAACTCTTTTAAACGCAATTTTAGGTGAAGAAAGGGCAATCGTAACTGAAATTGCCGGGACGACAAGAGACACGCTTGAAGAGACGGTTTCATTTGGCGGAGTAAGCCTTAATCTTACCGACACCGCAGGAATCAGAAAGACAGAAAATGTAATTGAAAAAATCGGAGTTGAAAGAGCGATAAACGCGGCGGCTTCTTCGGATCTGATTTTATATGTGATGGACTGCACGGAAAAGCCGGATGAAGAGGACAGACAAATAATCGAAAAAATAAAGGACAGAAGGGTAATTGCCTTAATCAATAAGTCGGATTTGGACGGTAAAACGGATTTAGCCGACGGCTTTCTTAAAGAAAACGGGCTGGAAGCTATAAACATATCTGCAAAAAACGGATATGGAATAGACAGGCTTGCCGAAAAAATAAAGGAAATGTTTTTTAACGGAGACGTTATCCCTAATGATGAGGTTTACATTACCTCTGCAAGACATAAGGAGTGTCTTGTTCAGGCGAAGAAATCCTTGGAGTGCGTTGCGGATTCAATTGAAAACGGAATGTCTGAGGACTTTTTTACCATTGACCTTATGAATGCGTATACAGCTCTTGGGCAGATAATCGGAGAGGACACGGACGAGGATTTGACGGACAGAATATTCCGTGATTTTTGCATGGGGAAGTAAGCAGAACGGCTTATACGCCTTTTACTATATCCATGTGACGGTTCAAAATAATCCGTTTTTCTTTGGTTAAAGGAAGGCTTTATTAAAAAACGGCAGAAATATAAATCGGAGGATTTATGGAAAACATACCTGAATTTCAGTGCGGGAGTTATGATGCGGCTGTAATCGGCGCAGGACATGCAGGCTGTGAGGCGGCGCTTGCCCTTGCAAGGCTCGGCTGCAAAACAATATGCTTTATGGTAAGCACTGATACTATCGCCATGATGCCGTGCAACCCGAATATCGGAGGCACGAGCAAGGGGCATCTTGTAAGAGAAATTGATGCGCTAGGCGGTGAAATGGGAAAAAATATAGACAAAACGTTTATTCAGTCAAAGATGCTTAATACCTCAAAGGGACCTGCCGTGCACAGCCTTAGGGCACAGGCGGACAAGCAAAAATACAGCAATGCCATGCGCAAGGTAATGGAAAACACCGATAATCTTATTCTTAAGCAGGCAGAGGTGGCAGAGGTACTTTGGGAGGAAAATGAAAAAGGCAAATATGTTACAGGCGTGAAAACTGTTTCGGGCGGGATTTATAATGCAAAAGCAGTGATTCTCTGTACCGGAGTGTATCTTAACGCAAGATGTATTTTCGGAGAGGTAAGCCAGTACACAGGGCCGAACGGACTTCCGAGAGCAACATATCTCACGGAGTCCCTTATTAAAATGGGTATAGAAATTTACCGTTTTAAAACGGGTACGCCTGCAAGAATTGACAGAAGAAGCATAGATTTTTCCAAGCTTGAACCTCAGGAGGGAGACAGCAGGATAACGCCTTTTTCATTTACTAATAAGGAAGAGGATTTAAGGCGCGAGCAGGAACTTTGCTATCTTGGCTATACTAATGAGAATACTCATAAAATCATAAGAGAAAACATACACAGAAGCCCTCTTTTTTCCGGTGATATAAAGGGAACCGGCCCGAGGTACTGCCCTTCGATTGAAGATAAGGTCGTTAAATTTCCTGAAAAGGAAAGACATCAGTTTTTCCTTGAGCCGGAGGGTGATTATACCAATGAGATGTACCTTTCAGGAATGTCTTCATCGCTTCCGGAGGAGGTTCAGCTTAAGCTCTACCATTCTATGGCAGGGCTTGAAAATGCGGTAATCGTTAGAAATGCTTATGCGATTGAATATGATTGCATAAATCCGATGCAGCTTAAGGAGTCGCTTGAATTTAAAAAAATAAGAGGCTTCTTTTCGGCAGGACAGTCAAACGGCTCATCGGGCTACGAAGAAGCAGCGGCACAGGGAATAATTGCCGGTATTAATGCGGCAAGAATGATTAAGGATACGGAACCGATAGTCTTGGACAGAAGCCAGGCATATATCGGAGTTTTGATCGACGACCTTGTTACAAAGGAAACTCACGAGCCTTACCGTATGATGACGAGCCGCGCAGAGTACAGGCTTTTGCTCAGACAGGATAATGCTGATTTAAGGCTCACTGAAATAGGCTATGAGGTGGGGCTTATTGATGAAGAAAGATATTCCAAGTTTCTTATTAAGAAAAAATCCATTCTTTCAGAGCTTGAAAGATTAAAAAACACCTCAGTCGGCGCAAGTGAAAGGGTAAACTGCATGCTTGAGAAAATGGGAACGACAGCTATTCATACAGGAACCTCGCTTGCAGAGCTTATTAGAAGGCCGGAGCTTGACTATGATATAATTGCCCCTCTTGACAGTGAGAGAAAAAAGCTTCCGGAGGATGTTGTCGAGCAGATTAATATTGAAATTAAATATGAGGGCTATATTGAAAGACAAAAGCAGCAGGTTGAGCATTTCAAAAAGCTTGAAAACAGAAAAATACCTGCGGATATAGACTATGAAAATATAGATTCCTTGAGACTTGAGGCAAAGCAGAAGCTCAGCAGGTTCAGACCTGAAAGCGTGGGTCAGGCTTCAAGGATTTCAGGAGTATCGCCGGCGGACATATCGGTGCTTCTAGTGTATTTGAAAAGCAGAAGCCGTGGTGAAAAATAGCTAAAATAAAGAAATTAGTAACGCAGAGGAGAGAACGGAAAACAGTATGAAAAACACATTACTGGAAGACGGGTTGAAAAAACTTGGGTTTTTGCCCTCTGACAGGCAGCTTGCTGCGTTTGAAAAATATTATGAGCTGTTGATTGAAAAAAACAAGGTAATGAATTTAACAGCTATTACAGAATACAAAGAGGTTGTTGTTAAGCATTTTCTCGACAGTCTTGCAATTAAGACAGTAGCAGATTCTGATGAAGAGCTTAGCAAGCTAATAGGCTCGGGGAAGGTTTCTTTACTGGATTTGGGCACAGGAGCAGGCTTTCCGGGAATACCGATTAAGATAATGTTTCCGAATGTAAAGCTTACTCTTATGGATTCCCTTAACAAGCGTATAAAATTTCTTGAAGAAGCCGTAAACGAATTGGAGCTTGAAAAAGTCAGGACGCTGCATGCAAGAGCCGAGGAATTTGCCAGAAAGCCGGAGCTTAGGGAAAGCTTTGATATTGTCGTAAGCAGAGCGGTGGCAAGAATGGCAACGCTGACGGAATTTTGCTTTTCATATGTAAAAACAGGAGGATATTTCCTGCCGTACAAAGCTTCAGGCGCAGGAGATGAAATAAAAGAAGCCGAAAACGCAGTAGGCATTCTGGGCGGTAAGCTTTTAAGAACGGAAAAGGTTATGCTTCCGGAATCTGATATTATCAGAATGATCCCTGTGATTAAAAAACTGAGAGCAACTCCGGAAAAATATCCCAGACTTGGGAAAAAGGCAGAAACGCAGCCGCTTTAAGATTTAAGTGTTGCTTATGTATCGGGACTTGAGTATAATATGAAGCATGACGTTAAACGGCCGGAGGTGTACCCGAACAGGCGAAAGGCCGACAGTGTTCTTTATGAATACAACGTATAGGAGGGAGAAAAGTGAAGCTTCTTAAGAACTTAAAAAAGAAAATTGCAAAGAAAATGCATTTGCGGAAAAAAAGAAAAGTTAGAAAAGCTGCTGCCGATCCTGTTTCTTCAAAAAAGCTGAAGAAAAAGAATTTAAAAGAAAAAGACACAATATCTAGTAGAAAGACAACTGACAAAAGCATAGATGTTGTTGAAAAACCTGTAAAAGAGACTGTAAAAGAAATCCAGCCGGAAATAGTTCTTCTTGATACGCCGGAGAAATTCGCCGGTACAAAGGACGAGATTATTCCTAAGCTTGTTGACCTGCTTCGCAAAATCAATAAGCTTGAAAAGGAAACCTTTGAAAAAAACAAAGAGCTTTTAAAAGCAAAGGCTGAGGCAGAACTCCCTGAATGGCAGGAGGCTCCCGGAACCAGAGAGCTTTATCAAGAGTATGAAGATAGGTACAATCAGCTTGTTGCTTCGGAATGTACGGATAAGCTTTTGCAAAGAGGCTGCGGAAAAACATTCGGTATTCCTCCAAGGTACGGATATGTTGATACCGGCTGCAAGTTTATTTTTACAATGAAAAGCGCAAAAAAAGCAACGGTAGAAAGTGATTTCTTTGCGGGAGTCGATACAAAACATCGATTTATATTTAGAAACATTGAAGGCAAATGGAAAATAGATGAAATAAGTTATAAATTTGAGAATGAAGACTCATGGCATATTTATAACATTTAAAATGTTTCACGTGAAACATTATTGCTTTTTAATTTAAGGTAAAATGAATTAAGCGTTCATTTTTTGACGCAGACAAAATCCACATATGAAAGGATTAGCCGAGGGCTTATGGGAAAAATAATTTCGATAGCAAATCAAAAGGGCGGAGTCGGCAAAACGACTACAACGATTAACCTTGCCGCTTGTCTTGCAGAAGCAGGAATGAAGGTTTTGGTCATTGACATGGATCCGCAGGGCAACACAACCAGCGGACTCGGAATTGATAGGGACAGTCTCGAATATTCAACTTATGATTTGCTGCTTTGTGAGTGTACGTTTAATCAAGCGCTTATCAGTACCGAGTTTGAGAATATAAACATTATTCCGTCAGACGAGGATCTGGCTGCGGCAGAGGTTGACCTTTTAGGAATTGAAAATAAAGAATATATTTTAAAATCCCATTTGCTGACCAACAAAAACAGATTTGATTATATTGTTATAGACTGCCCTCCGTCGCTTAATACGTTAACATTAAATGCGCTGTCCTGTTCGGATTCGGTTGTTGTTCCGATTCAGTGTGAATATTATGCGCTTGAGGGCTTATCACAGCTTATGCACACTATTGAGCTTGTTAAGGAAAGATTAAATTCCAAACTTAAGATTGACGGCGTGGTTTTTACAATGTATGATGGAAGAACGAATTTGAGTTTACAGATAGTTGATACTGTAAAGGAGAATCTTAACCAGCACATATATTCAAGCCTTATTCCAAGGAATGTCAGGCTTGCAGAGGCTCCAAGCTTTGGAAAGCCAATCATATATTATGACGGAAAGTCGGTTGGAGCGGAAGCATATAGAGGCTTGGCAGCTGAAATAATGACAGCAGACGGAAGAAAATACACGGGAAAAACAGATAAGAAAAAACCGTTTTTTCTTAAAAAAAAGCAATGATATAGTTAATCGGGAAGAGCTTTACTGCAAATAAACGGAGGTTGAAATGGCACAGAAAAGATTAGGAAGAGGACTTGATTCTCTTATTTCAAATAAACTTGATAAATCTATTGGAAAAACAGAGGAGAGCAATGTTTCACGTGAAACCTTTGTAAGACTGTCTGATATAGAACCTAACAAGGGGCAGCCAAGGAGAAATTTTGACCAGACCGCACTAGAGGAGCTTGCAGACTCAATAAAGGTTCACGGAATAATTCAGCCTATAGTTGTAAGAAAAACGGGCAATACTTATGAAATAATAGCTGGTGAAAGAAGATGGAGAGCTGCAAGACTCGCAGGACTTACGGAAGCGCCGGTTATTGTCAGGGACTACAGCGTGCAGGAGACCTATGAAATTGCTTTGATTGAGAACATACAGAGGCAGAACCTAAATGCAATTGAAGAAGCAGTGGCCTATCAGAAGCTTATTGACGAGTACAGCTTAAAGCAGGAAGAGGTGGCTTCAAGAGTGGGGAAAAGCAGGACTGCGATTACTAACTCGCTCAGGCTTCTTAAGCTTGAAGACGGCGTAAAACAGATGGTTATTGACAACAAACTTTCGGCAGGACACGCAAGAACATTAATTTCTATTGATGATCCAAAGCTTCAGGTTAAGCTTGCGGAAAAAATAGTTTCTGAAAATTTAAGCGTTAGACAAACGGAGGAATTGATAAGAAGCGAGTCGGCTGACAGTGAGAAAAAACCTAAAAAGGAGAGTAAACCGAAGGAGGAAGCTGCAAAAGCGCCTGAATATATAAAAATTGAAGAGGAATTGAAACAAATTCTCGGAACCAAGGTTACAATAAAACAGGGCTCAGATAATAAAGGCAGGATTGAAATAGAATATTATTCTTTAGACGAACTGGAGAGGCTTATTAGCCAGCTCGGAGCAGAATTATAATTCCGGAGGACGGAAATGTTTGAAAAAATAGGAATTAATACAGATGTAATGATTATCTGTATGTTTGGACTTATCTTTGTGCTTTTGCTTTTGGTGTTTGTACTTTTAAGTAAGGTTACAAGGCTGAGTTCGATTTATGTTAAGTATATGAAAGGTTCTAACGGCAAGAGCCTTGAAGAAACCTTTCAGGAAAAATTTAAGGAAATTGATAAGGTAATAGAGGAACAGACGGACATAAGAAGCCGTTTGAGCATGATAGAGGCAGTAAAGGAAGCCGGTTTCTGCAAGTTTGCGGTAAAAAAATACGATGCTTTCGAGGGTGTTGGCGGTAAGCTTTCTTTTTCCGTCTGTATGCTGACGGACAGTAATGATGGCATTATACTTTCTGCAATGCACGGCACGGAGGGCTGTTACACATATCTGAAAGAGGTAATTAAAGGAAAAACCTTTACCAAGCTTTCAGAGCAGGAAACGGAAGCTCTTTCAGAAGCATTGGTATATAACGACCCTGTAGCCGAATTTATCAAGGAATAGACATTATGCATACTTTTTTAAAATCAATTGGATTTAAACAGCTAACGACAAAAAGGCAGGAAGATCTGCTTATACAAAATATCATTATCAGTCCCCAGAGAAAAAGGATGATTGCCGACCCGGTTGAAAAGGACGTTCTTTATGCAGAGCTTACCAGAGAATTTATGCCGGGGATTGGAATCAAGGTAATCGGTCAGTATGATGAAAAAGAGGAGTTCAACACGGATTACTACTTCCCATATGTCGAGGGAAGAAATGAAAGCGTTAATGACGAATGTTTTATCGGGAAAAAAATGGACAGTTCGGCCTATTCGGGACTGTGCGAAGATGACAGAATCGGAGTTTCTCTTATATTTCATCTTATAAATTCCGTTGATTATCTTAATGTTACTGATAAGAAGCTTTTAAACGGAGATAAGAGGGTCAGGCTTTCAGGGCTTTGCAGCGACGGAATTGTCATTCTCCCGACAGCTTACAGCAAACAGGTCGTGGACGGACTTGAGGAAAACGTCAAGCATGTTCAAATGGTAGCTGAGGCACGGAATGGCGATAAGGAAGCGATTGAAAAGCTGACCTTGGAGGAAATGCACACATATTCAAAGATTGGCAGAAGAATTGCGGACGAAGATGTTTTTTCTATTGTAGAAACCTCTCTTGTTCCTTTTGGAATGGAGGCTGAGGTCTACAAAATGCTGGGGGTAATTATCAGTTTAAAGAAATTTTCAAATCCCATACTAAAGGAAGACGTATATCTGCTCAAGGTAAAATGCAACGGTGTTTTGTTTGATATTGCAGTAAATAAATCCGACCTTGGGGGAGTGCCTGCTGTGGGAAGAAGATTCAGAGGAATCGTGTGGCTGCAGGGATTTGTGGAATTCTAAACCTGTGATAAAAGGACATGTAGGTTTTAAGCCTTTGAGTGACACTAAAAGACATAGAAGTTTACTGCTGTTGTCGCAGAGAGCATAAAGGTCAAATACTGTTAATTGTGGTTCAAAATTTTTAAACACTGATTGGGATTGAGAAAAGAAAATGGCAATTGCAAAAATAAAAGCAGTTTTAAACTGTGATATAAAAAAGGTGTGGGAAACTGTTACTTCCCTTGAAAATTACCGGTGGCGCAGTGATTTGAGCAAAGTCGAGATTACAGGCAATGGAAAATTCACTGAGTACACAAAGAGTGGATATCCTACTTTTTTTACCATTATATCGGTTCAACCCCTTAAACGCTGGGAATTTGACATGGAAAACGGCAACATCAAGGGGCGTTGGACAGGCGTGTTTCATGGCGATGACAAACAGACGGAAATTGAGTTTACGGAAGATGTTACTGCAAAAAAGCTTATTATGAAGCCCTTTGTTAAGGCCTACCTGAAAAAGCAGCAGGCACAGTATGTTGAAGATTTGAGGAAAGCAGTTGAGAGATAAATTAGGGAAAGAGCAAAATTTCTTAAAGAAATGTCACTTGTAGCAGAAGCGGTTTCAAAGGCCTTTGGTGATAAGAAAATGAACTTTTAGCTTCTTGGCATGGGCGACGACCACCTGCACAGGCATTTATATCCCAGAGTAAAAGGGGATATTGAGAATTTTGGGAATAACAGCGTTTCGGCTCAGGCAGTAAAAGAGTATCTTGAACGAAATATGATTGAGGCTATTCATTCTACAGAGCCGACACTTGAAACGGCTTTTATTGAGCTTACCGGAAAGGGACTGGAATTATATGAACAATATTCTTGCGATAATTAAAAAACAGACGAAGGATACGCTTAAAAACAAGACGGTTTTAATTCAGTTTATCCTGTTTCCAATAATTACGCTTGTCATGGACAGCACCGTAAAGATGTAGGGAATGCCCGAGAATTTTTTTGTAAATCTGTTTGCTGCTATGTACATAGGGATGGCGCCATTAACAAGCATTGCCGCTATAATATCCGAGGAAAAAGAAAAGAATACTCTGAGAGTGCTGATAATGTCCAATGTAAAACCGCATGAATATTTGCTGGGAATCGGTAGTTATGTATGGTTTGCCTGTATGCTTGGAGGCAGCATAATCTGTTCTGCCGGGGATTACGGTTTTTGGACGGGCGTTAAATTTATGGGTATTATGGCAACAGGTATAATGGCATCTATGCTGATAAGGGCGATAATAGGAATTTGGAGCAGGAACCAGATGATGGCCACGTCAATAACTGTGCCCGTCATGATGATTTTTTCTTTTGCTCCAATGCTGTCTATGTTTAACAGTACGATTGAAAAAGCAGCAGGAATCCTGTATTCCGAACAGATAAGCCGTATGCTAGGTCATATTAACGATTTGAAACTTGATGTAAAAAACGCAGGCGTTATCGGAATAAATATATTCATTGCGGCATTAATCTTTGTAATTAGCTTTAGAAAATGTAAACTGTGAGGTTTTTTGTTTTTCTTATATTTTTCTTGATTTTCAAATGTGTATCCTGTCAATATATCTGAATTTCTTTGGGATAGTTCTATATGTGTATGAATACAGCGAACACTGACACAAACAAAGAAGTAAATAATCTTGTAACACTCAAAATTATTTGATATAGTAAAGGTGAAATATATAAAGGAAGATTTGGAAGTAAAAGCATGCAGGTACAATATAAAAAATTGACGGAAAGGGAACTTGAAATTTTTATTGATATGAGGATAAATCAACTGCGTGAGGAGGGCGCAAAGGAGGAGCTGGATTTAAGGCCGGCTCTGCAAGATTATTATAAAAAACACATGTCTGACGGTACGTTTGTAGCATGGCTTGCAATGGAGGACGATAAGATTGTTGGGACAAGCGGAATGTCGTTTGTAGAAAAGCCGCCTTATTTTGGGTGTCCAAGCGGAAGGATAGGACTTTTATCCAGTATGTATACAGCTCCTGATTACAGGCGAAAGGGTATTGCAAAAGAGCTTTTAAAAAGAGTTGTTGAGGAAGCAAGGGCATATGGCTGCGGTACGGTTCAGATTACGGCTTCCGATATGGGCGTAAAATTATATACGGCATACGGATTTGTTCACAATGAAAATTTTATGCAGTATAAGCTTTGAAAGAAAACTTTTGAAGGCTTCGGTGACGAAATCGTTTCATATTATAATGTAAGAACAAATGTAAATGCAGCAGTGTGATTAAGGCAGAAAAAAGAACGCTTTATGAAGTAATTACAATTTCTGTAAATGATCGGAAAAGAAGGAACATATTCATATTATGACAAAAGTATATTTTGTACGCCACGCCCAGCCGGAGCACGCATGGGAGGAAGACAGAACAAGACCCTTGACGGAAGAAGGAAAGAAGGATTCGGCGATTGTAACGGAGTTTTTTAAGGATAAAAAGATTGATGCGTTTTATTGCAGCCCGTATAGGCGCAGCATTGATACGATTGCAGAAACAGCCGCCTTTTTCGGAAAAGCAATAATAACAGATGAACGTTTAAGAGAGCGTGAGAAGGGAGCGGAAGGCAATAATCATGGTATGTTCCGGAAGCGTTGGGCGGATCACGATTATCATGAAGACGGCGGCGAATCTATCGCCATGGTTCAGAAACGGAACATGGAAGCCCTGAATGAAATTCTATCAGGTAATCCTGCTCGAGAAATTGTGATAGGAACCCATGGCACGGCGCTTAGCGCAATTTTGAATTTTTACGACAACAGCTTTAGCTGTGATGATTTTTTAAGAATAATAGACTGGATGCCATATATAATTGAACTGGACTTTGAAGGAAATAAATTAGTCGGAAAGCACGAGCATTGCCATGTGGAAAAGGAATTCATAGGAAATCAGCGTGCAGATAAGAAACAGTGCCGCAAGGTATGAAGGCGCACAAGTAGCTTGGTGAGTAGGGAGCAGATTAAGGCATAATGCGGATAAGGGACAATTATGTAGGTTTGTCAAACATTTGTTACACTGACCGCAGATAATCCATCAGTACCTGTCTGGGAGTATGCCAGCC
>CANRAZ010000035.1 GCA_947628705.1 uncultured Lachnospiraceae bacterium
CTGTTTTTGCGTATGCAGGCGTTCGTGCCTATTACGGTCCCACTGTTCTGACCCCGCTCGCACAGCCGGGGAAGCTTGATGAGTACACGGAAGCGGCGATCAGACGGACATTGTTTTCAAATGAGATGATCGGCGAAATTAAACCTGCGAAAAAAAACACACCGATAGACTGGACTACAACATACACCGTCAAAGAGGGATCGAAAGAAGTTCAATATGAACGCTTTTTGGATAATGACGAGATCGATGATCCGAAGGATATAATTCCCTGGACGCCCGGAACCGGCTACAAGGTATTGCAGGGGTCCGGAAAGGTCAGAGGCCATGTTATCGCGGTTTGCGGAGGCCCTCTTTGGCAGATAATGGGGACGAAGTATTTCCCCGGTCCCGATATATGGGAAGATTCCATTATCGCGTTGGAACACGGAAGCATTTACGGCAGTAAATTAGCCGGATTACATCAACTTCGTGCATTTGCTGCGGCCGGAGTTTTTGATAAGGCGAAAGCTGTGATCACAGGTCCTCTGGATGAGGACAATGAGGAAACAATTATAAAGGTTATCTGTAAGGAAGTACACAGACCGGACATGGTCATATTGGAAAATGTGGATTATATTCACAGAACGCCTATGACAATACTTCCTACCGGGGCGCGGATGGAGATAGACTGTTACGTTCCGAGAATAGAAATACTCGAATCAGGCGTATCATAATACCGGGTAAAAGCATACGATGGAAAAAATGGGGTACGATAGTTAGATGAGCATATAAGACTGTTATGACACTTACAGAATCAGTACTTGAAGATGAAAGCATACACGTCTTTGAATGGTGGGGCGGTGAATATCGTCCGCTAGCTGAACTTATTGCAGAAATTTACGACGTAAAGCGAAAAAGCAAATAGACAACTTCAAATTTGTCTAAAAGAACAAACAAAAAGCTCCTCCCTGCTGATGTGATATGGATGTATCAAAATCAGCAGGAACATAGACGACACCAGCGTTGAACGAGAATCGTCCGCTTCATAACCGGACATTGAAACTATTTTTCAGTCAAAAGCAACAAGTCATATTTTGAAGCTGCGAGAAGCATTTTGGGGACAGACAATCTTTGGGCGGTCGGACGTGATGAAGGTTATTGACATTAAAGCATCCAGAGCCTCAGTTTTTTTAAGTGAATTGGCAGAGTACGGTATGATTGAACCGGTGTCCGGGCACGGAAAATGTAAGTATCGATTCAAGCAGCATTAGAGTCGTAGCGATGGTATTGCGGATATATTCCCTCGGAGAGAAGAGTTGAGGCGGTCGGAAAATCTGTGCGGCTTTTATAACTTTTAATAAATTTTTTTTGACATTTACAGTGTTTTGGGGCATAATAGTATGTGGCGTATGTTGTGCTTATTTCATGTTTCTGTCCGGCGCATAAAAGAGCATACAAGCATATTTTATGACAAAAGCAGGTGAGAAAGAACACAAATAGCAGAAAAAATGTGGAAAAGCACTTTTTTTGTCCATTACGCATATAGTGACGTAAGCAGTAAAAGAGAATGTCATGAAATCATTTCCTAGGCCACTTACGTCATCAGAGGAAAAACAGGCTATACGGACCATGCGGCAGGGAGATGCCCATGCCAGAGAAGAGCTTATAATGCACAATCTCAGACTGGTTGCCCATGTTATAAAGAAATACAATTTTCCTGATTATGAGCAGGAAGAGTTTATTTCAACAGGCATTGTCGGTTTGATTAAGGCAATAGATTCATTTGACGATACAAAAGGAATCAGGCTTGCGACCTATGCTTCCAGATGTATTGACAACGAAATATTAATGGTATTAAGAACCAATAAAAAGCTGTCAAGGGAGGTTTTCCTGAATGATCCGATAGGACATGATAAAGAAGGAAATGAAATTCACCTTTTGGACATTCTTGTTGCACCGGACAGCGAGCCCGGAAGCGGACTTATCAAAGGGGAACAGCTAAAGCTTCTGAAAAAGGCGCTTGAAGTACTTGAAGATTCAAGAGAAAGAGAGATCCTTTATCTCAGGTACGGCTTTTACGGCGACCGTCAGTACACGCAGCGAGAGGTTGCCGATATGTACGGCATCAGCAGGAGCTATGTCAGCAGGATTGAAAAAAAGGCGCTTGACCGCATTAAGGAGTACATAGAGTCCTGATTCTACTAAGAGAGGTATAATATGAGCAGGAAAAATATAATTATCCTTATTATTGTCGCAGTTCTTGCTGCCGGCGGTATCGGAGGATTCATTTATTATAAAAATTACAAGAAACAGCATCAGCCCAATGCCGATATGGCTACAATGCCTGTTACGGTTCCAAATAAACCAAATCAGACAGCAACTTCGGAAATGGCAGTCCCGAATCCGCCCCAGTACACAGGGCTTGAATCCGAAGCATCGGGTCTTTACCCTACTCTTAGCGGAAAATATGAAAAAATATGGGACGGCTATGATTCTTTTCCTCTTGAAATTCTTGCCGACGGCGACGACACCGTTCAGGCAGCTTTTAAATTCATATGGTCGCGTAATTATCTTTACATTCAGGTTAGCGTAACCGACGCGACGCCGGACGTTTCAAACGAGGACTACGGAAAGCAGGACAGCGTTGAACTTTTTCTAAATGAAGACGGAAATAAGAATTCGCAGCTTCTGATAGGCGACGCTCACTATATAATCAACAGAAGCAACACAAAGTACATAGGCAGAGGCGCAAATGAAAACTTTGAATCCGTTACCTACGAGACCTACGATGAGGAAGGCAATAATACCGGATACATTGTAGAGGCGGCGCTTCCTCTCATGACGGTTAAGGGAAGTAAAAACATGTCGGTAGGCTTTGATGTTCAGGTAAACGATGCTGTTGACGGAAAAAATTCCGCAATAAAGAAATGGGCCAGCGATTATCTTTACACGTTTCAGAACTTTTCAGCTCTTGGAACCGTAACTTTTAAGTAATGGCCATTGTCGGAGGAACAATATGAAAAAAAGAGGTTTGATTTGTATTTTAATTTCATTCATATTAGTTATTTTCTCTGTTAATTGCGTGTTCGCGGTTGAAGGAGAGGACACGCCGGCGGTTTCTGAGACAACGCCTGAGGCAGGCTCGACGACACAGCCGGCCGAAGAAATAACGGAGCCGCCAACGGACGCTCCCACGGAGGAAACCACACAGGCACCCAGCGACTCTCCGACAGAGGAAGGCACTCCTACGCCGGAGCCTCCGACGGAACAGGTGACTGAACCTCCTTCCGTAGATCCAACAGATGTTCCTGATCCTGACACGACTGACAGTCCTTCCATGACCCCGACGCCTGTTCAGACCGGTACTCCGACGCCGACCTCTACTCCTGCGCCGACGCAGACTCCTACAAGCACGCCTTACGCAACGGTTGTACCGCCTGATATTACTGAAAGCTATCCTAAACCTTCTAAGCTTTCAGATAAAAGCGTTGAGTCAAAGTCTCCGTCTGTCATAAAAATTGACGGTATTTACGATGCAATGTGGGACAATATAGAAGCTGTTCCGATTAAAAACGTTGCATGGGGAGAAAACGGGGCTGACGGAAGTTTTAAACTGTACTGGGACAAGGAAGCGTTGTACGTCCTGATTGACGTAAACGATACGACTCCGGACACGCGTTCTGAAAGGTTTACCAGACAGGACTGCGTAGAGGTTTTCTTTAATGAGAACGCTTCAAAACCAAACGAATATGAAGCAGGAGATAAGCATTTTAAGGTTAACCGTGACGGTGTCGCCGAATTTGGAAACGGCGCTGACGATACCGTTGTTAAATACGGTCTTATACCTAAGGATAACGGCTATATGGTCGAGGCGTCGATAACCTTTACAACAATAACGCCGATTTATGGACAGGCAATCGGATTTGACGTTAGAATTAACGATTCTCAAGGACATCAGTTCAGGGATTATATGCTTCAGTGGAGCGACACTTCGATGGAGACCTACAAGAATCTGAGCAGGATAGGCATTATATACCTGAAATAAAAATAAAAGGTGCAGACAAACCTGCACCTTAAAAATTTATGCGGATGGCGGGACTTGAACCCGCACGAAGTCGCCCCCGGCAGATTTTGAGTCTGCTGCGTCTGCCATTCCGCCACATCCGCTGACTTTCGATATTCTAGCACATTATTATAAAAAATGCAACCTAAATCTTAGAAGGATTAATATGAATTGTACAGAATGCGAACAATTGATAGACGACTATGTTTATAACAGGTTAAGCGCTGAAAATACCGACGCTTTTGTAAAGCATGTCCTCGGATGCGACAGCTGCCTTGAGGAGCTTCGCATTAACTATTCTGTGCTTATGGCTCTCGACCAAATGGACAGAGGCGCAGAATTGTCCGAAGACTACGATGCAGAGCTTAATGAAAAGCTTGTAAAGTACATTCAGAGACAGGGCAGGAGGAAAAAAATCTATGCCGGAATGTGCGTATTGACCTTAATACTGTCTTTGCTAACAGGTATTGTTATTTCAGCTCTTTTTATATACCCGAAGACAGACGCAGACGTAAAGTACGGTACAGAACTAAGCGAGGAAAACACCGGAGACAAAATTTTGGGGTTTCCGTTTGAAGGCGTCCCGGCCTTTATGGACCCTGTTGAAAGAAATATAAGCAGGTATAACTCGGAACTAATTGATTATATACACAGTATTGACTCCGATGAAAAAAATTTTTTAAAGGATCTTCCATAGTTAATATAAAATATCAGCACGGAGAGATAACATGAGAGACGGATTTTTTTTGATTATAGACGGCTCAAGTCTGCTGTCGACGCAGTTCTACGGTAATTTGCCGAGAGAGATTCTGATGGCAAAGACTGTTGAGGAAAAGGAAAAGTACTATTACAAGATAATGAAAACCGGCAAGGGAGTGTATACGAATGCCATATACGGATTTCTCAGAAGCCTTTTTTCCATTATCGAAAAACAAAAGCCTGCCTATCTCGCCGTCACATGGGATATTACGAGAAACACCTTCAGAAAAGATTTGTACGATGGGTATAAAGCCAACCGTTCGGATACCATAGAGCCTCTCAGGCAGCAGTTTGTACTTTGTCAGGAAATTCTTGAAAAAATCGGCGTCACGCAGTTTATGGACAGTCGTTACGAGGCCGACGATTTTTCCGGCAGCCTTGCAAAGAAATTTTCTAAGGAAGTTCCCGTTGTCGTTATGACTAAGGATCACGATTACCTGCAGCTTGTGGACGATGGGACGAAGCTCTGGCTTCTTATGAGCGACCAGTCAAAGGCCGACAGCTTCAACTCCCGTCACGGAATCGATAAAAACTCGCATAATACTCCTGAAAAAACTGTTTGGCTTGACAGAGAGCTGGTATGTAAGGAATTTGGGGTTTACCCGGAAAGCATTCCTTCATTAAAAGGGCTGATGGGAGATTCGGCGGATAACATTAAAGGAGTCCCGGGCATAGGGGACAAAACGGCAACCGCGCTTATCGCATATTATAAATCCGTGGACAAGCTGTATGAAGATATCAACGCTTCAAGCGATACAAAAGAATTGGCGGCAAAATGGAAAAATGAACTGGGAATATCCAGAAATCCCTACGGATATCTTACCAAAACGTCTGAAACGGAGCTTGTGGGAGAAAAAGCCGCGCGGCTCAGCGAAAAGCTCGCTACAATAATATACGACCTTCCTATTGAAAAAGAGCTTGACGATATGAAGACCGTCATCAATTATGCCGAGGCGAAAAGGGTTCTGAAGGAGCTGGAAATAAATACCATCAGACTTCCCGAGGCTGATGCAGAGAATGAAAAAGAGGGAACTGAAAAAAGCTTTTCTGACGGTCTTGTTACGGTAGCGGATTTAATGACTTTTCTTGACGGCAGAGATAAGCTTGTAGAAACGTTTAAAAACAAGCGGCTTGGAGTCGGCGTAAAGTATCAGGACGGCTGTCTGAATGAGGCTGCGCTCTCTTGCGGCGGTAAGACTCTGCTTCTGGTATGCGAGGGCTTCCTTACGTCAGACGCAGTGGAGGAGGCATTTAAGGAAATCATATCTGAATGTGAGTATGCTGCATGCTTTGACTATAAGTCCTGCATTTCCTATTTTAGTGACGATACCGACTATTTCGACTGCGCCATAGCTGATTATCTTCTGAATCCGTTAAACAGCGTGCATGACTGGAAAAGCGTAAGTGAAGGTTTTGAGACGTATTTTAACGGCAGCTATAATCCTACGGCTCTTTCGGCGTATATTGCAATAACCTATGCAGAACGTCTGGAGAATGCCTTGAAGGAAAAAGAGCTCTATAAGCTTTATGATGAAATTGAAAAACCTCTTGTCAAGGTTCTTTACTCAATGGAGAAGATTGGCATCAGATGCTCGGCTGAAACCTTAAAGGAGCAGGGTGAAGAGCTAAAGAAGGCTCTAAAGCTCTGCGAGAAGAAAATATACGAGCTTGCAGGCGAAAGCTTCAATATACTGTCTCCTAAACAGCTTGGCGAGATCCTTTTTGAAAAATTAAAGCTTCCGGGCAGCAAAAAAACAAAAACAGGCTACTCTACTGCGGCGGACGTGCTGGAAAAGCTTGCTCCTGACTATGAAATAGTTAAAGAGGTCCTGTATTACAGACAGCTTTCAAAGCTTATATCAACGTATATTGAGGGTCTGACATCCTCGATCAGGTCTGACGGAAGAATCCATTGCACCTTTAATCAGGCGGTAACTGCAACCGGCAGGCTTTCCTGTACTGACCCGAACCTCCAGAATATTCCGGTAAGAGACGAACTGGGGAGACGAATCAGAAAGGCGTTTATTCCAGCGGACGGCTGCGTTTTTGTCGACGCTGACTATTCCCAGATTGAGCTTAGAGTAATGGCACACATGGCGGCTGACGAAAGGCTCCTTGATGATTACCGTAACGCAAGGGACATTCACCGTTCAACGGCGTCTAAGGTGTTTGGAGTTCCATATGATAAGGTTACTCCAAGGCAAAGACGGGATGCCAAGGCTGTAAACTTCGGCATTATATACGGTATCAGCTCCTTCGGTCTCGGACAGGACTTGGACATATCGCGTGCCCAAGCGTCTGAATACATTGAATCCTACTTTAGGGAATATCCTCAGATTAAGGCTTATCTTGACGGCCTTGTGGAAACTGCAAAAAAAGATGAGTGCGTCAGAACGCTTTTTGGACGCATACGGCCGATTCCTGAGATAAAATCCTCCAACTTCATGCAGAGGAATTTTGGAGAGAGAATTGCTATGAATTCTCCTATTCAGGGCACGGCGGCCGATATTATGAAAATTGCCATGCTTAAGGTTTATAATGAGCTTAGAAAAAGAGGATTGAAATCCAGAATGCTTTTACAGATCCACGATGAAATTCTTATAGAAGCTCCTGTAGAGGAAAAGGACGAGGTTAGAAAGCTGCTCATTGAGCAGATGACGACCGCCGCAGAGCTGAAGGTTGCGCTTGAGGTTGACAGCGGCTGTGCAGATAATTGGTATGATTTGAAATAAGCCGTAATTGTTTCAAATCATTGCATCAACACAAAAACGGCATTGGAAATACAGTTGGAGACGAAATGTTGAAGGTGGGAATAACAGGCGAGGCAGGTTCGGGAAAAAGCTTTGTCAGCTCGGTACTCAGGGATTGTTTTAACATTCCGGTAATCGACTCGGACAGTGTAACAAGAGGACTTATGCAGCCCGGAAACAAGGTTTTTGACGACGTTGTTTCAGAATTCGGTACAAAATTTCTTGACGGCGACGGTTTTCTTGATCGGCAGAAACTTGCGGCGCTTGTATTTAACGATGAAACGATGCTCAGGAAGCTCAACAGTCTTACGCATCCGGCAACTATTGCCGAAATATTCAGGATTTCACGGGAGCTTGAAGGATCGGGGCACGGACTGACGGTAATTGAATCGGCGCTTGCGCTTGACGCCGGCTATGACGGCTTTTGCGATGAATTCTGGTACGTATATGCTCCTGAAACAGACAGGGTAAACAGGCTGCTTAAAGCAAGAGGCTGGAGCATCGAAAAGATAAGCAGTGTAATTTCTTCTCAAAGAAGCGAGGCCTATTTTAGAGAAAATTGCTCTGAAGTAATTAACAACCCTGACGGTACCGACAAGTCGGATATTGCCTTTCAGATAATTAATATTCTTGAAAGAAAGCATATTGACATCATCAGTAATTGCTAATTTACCGGTGATGTGTTAAAATACTTCATTGTTCAGACATAAGAGAAACGGAGCAGGTTATGTATTTCATAAGTTTGGCAAGCGGCAGCTCAGGAAACTGTGCGTGCATTGGAAGCGGTGAGACAAACATAATCGTTGACTGCGGCATAAGCGCAAGAAGCATAGAAAAGGGACTGGCAGCCATAGATGTTACTCCCGATATGGTAAGCGGGATCCTTATCACTCATGAGCATTCCGATCACATAAAAGGAGTCGGAACCTTTTCAAAAAAATATCAGATCCCGGTTTACGGGACAATAGAAACGCTGGCAGCGATGAAACGTTCTCCCTACGGCAAGGCTGTTCCGATGGAGCTTCTGATGAATATAAGTCCCGATTACAGCTTTAATATAGGAGAAATTGAGATAAGCGCGTCGGAGGTTTCCCATGATGCGGCTCACCCTGTCTGCTACAGACTTACAGACGGGATCCGCACGGTAGCAATGGCTACGGATTTGGGCGAGTACGATATTACTACGGTTGAACATCTAAGCAATGCGGATATTGTATATCTCGAGTCAAACTATGACCCGGAAATGCTGATGGTAGGAAATTATCCGTATTATCTTAAGCAGAGGATCGACGGGGCAAAGGGGCATTTGTCAAACGAGGTTTCCGCCGAGCTTGCAGAAAAAATCCTGCATCCCTCGCTAAGCCATATTATTCTCGCGCATTTGTCTAAGGAGAATAACTTTCCTGAAATTGCCGTCCAGACATATAAGAATATGCTGAATAACTGTAAGGACAGAGTGGTCTGCAATGCTGAGATAACGGTTGCGCTGCGTGACTGTCCTTCGGACGTTATCAGATTATAGTTGACATTTACCGCTAAGCAAAACAACTAAAAGTCTGCCCTCCAAAACAACTAAAAGCCTGCCTGAAAAAATTCGGGAAAGGCAATTACAGAAGAAAGCAAATCAAACCGTATGAGGAGAAATAAACTATGAAGAAAGCAATAATTACAGTTGTCGGAAAGGACTGCGTCGGCATTATCGCAAAGGTTTGTACATATCTTGCCGAACACAGGATCAACATACTTGATATTTCACAGACTATCGTCCAAGGTTATTTTAACATGATGATGATTACAGATATTGCAGGGGCGGACTGCGACTTTATTACTATTCAGAGCAGTCTTGACGTCATCGGAAACGAAATCGGCTGCATCATAAGGATTCAGGACGAAGCAATTTTTGATGTTATGCACCGCATATAACAGGAGGAAAAGCTTTGATTAATATTTTTGAGGTCCTTGAGACCAATGAAATGATTCAGAAGGAAAATCTTGACGTAAGAACGATTACTCTTGGCATAAGCCTGCTCGACTGTATAGATTCCGATTTGAATTCTCTGAATCAGAAAATATACGATAAAATAACAACTCTTGCCGAAAATCTGGTTTCCGTAGGTGCAAAAATCGAAAAGGAGTATGGAATTCCGGTTGTAAACAAAAGAATTTCAGTTACTCCCATCGCCTTGGTCGGCGGCGCCGCCTGCAAAACTCCGGAGGATTTTGTTACTGTTGCCGAGACGCTTGACAGAGCGGCAAAAAGGGTGGGCGTTAACTTTATAGGAGGCTACTCCGCGTTGGTTTCCAAGGGAATGACCAAAGCAGACAGAATGCTCATCGAGTCAGTGCCGCAGGCGCTTTCTAAGACTGATGTGGTTTGCAGTTCAGTCAATGTCGGTTCGACAAAAACAGGAATAAATATGGACGCCGTCAAGCTTATCGGAGAAAAAATACTTGAGACTGCTGAACTGACAAAAGATATGGATTCTATCGGCTGTGCAAAATTTGTTGTGTTTTGCAATGCCCCGGATGACAATCCTTTTATGGCAGGCGCGTTTCATGGGGTAACGGAAGCGGACGCAGTTATAAACGTCGGCGTAAGCGGACCGGGAGTCGTTCTCAGAGCAATAGAAACTGCAAAGGGCAGGGATTTTGAGTTTTTATGCGAAACGATAAAGAAAACCGCGTTCAAGATTACAAGAGTCGGACAGCTTGTTGCTAAAACAGCCTCCGAGATGCTTGGCATTCCCTTCGGAATTGTCGACCTTTCCCTTGCTCCGACTCCCGCAATCGGAGACAGCGTTGCAGATATACTGAAAAGCATGGGGCTCGAATATCCGGGAGCGCCGGGAACAACTGCCGCGCTTGCAATGCTTAATGATCAGGTTAAAAAGGGCGGCGTAATGGCTTCTTCCTCTGTCGGAGGATTAAGCGGCGCTTTTATCCCTGTAAGCGAGGATCAGGGAATGATAGATGCGGTTCTTGCAGGAAGCCTTACTATCGAAAAGCTTGAGGCAATGACCTGCGTATGCTCTGTCGGACTTGACATGATCGCAATACCGGGAGATACAAGGGCTTCGTCAATAAGCGGAATAATAGCGGACGAAATGGCTATCGGAATGATAAACCAGAAGACTACCGCCGTAAGGCTCATTCCTGTTATCGGTAAGGGCGTCGGCGACACTGCGGAATTCGGAGGCCTTCTTGGCTATGCTCCTATAATGTCGGTAAACAGCTTTGCCTGTGATGATTTTGTAAACCGAACGGGACGTATTCCTGCTCCGGTTCACAGCTTTAAAAATTAACGGTTTAATATCGGAGAAAAAATATGTCCCGTTACGACGATGAGTATTATGACGATGTGGAACGTTCGCTTCGAAGAAGGTATTCCGACGACGATTATTATGACAGTCGGGAGGAAAGGAACCGAAGGCCGAGAGGAAGAAGGCTGAGTAAAAAGGAACGCGCTCGTCTTGAAAAGGAAAGAAAACAGAAAATCAGGCTGAAAAAGAGAAAAAGAAGAATAAGGATTATTTTTACAGTCGTTCTTTGCCTTTTTTTTCTTGTTATATTCCTGCTTTTTACTAAGCCCGGACATAATTTTATCCTCAGATTGGCCAGCCGCTACGTAAAAAGCACTGTCCGGCAGGACGACACCGTGAGCTTTGAAAAGCCAAAAACCGTACCTAAGGGCTGGGTTTACGATGAAAACGTCATAAACGTCCTGTTAGTCGGGATAGAGCGCAACGGAGGCGCTGCAAACACCGACAGCATGATAATTGTCTCACAGGATCTTAAGACAGGAAAAATAACGCTTGTTTCGCTGCTGAGAGACACCTATGTTGACATTTCGGGTCTGAACGTAAAGCGTAAGCTGAATTACGCCTACAGCCACGGCGACGGAATGAAGACGCTGATAGACACGATACAAAATACATATCATGTTTTCATTAATGCCTATATGTCTGTTGACTATGACAGCTTTGAAAACATCATCGACATGCTGGGCGGCGTAAGCGTCGAAATTTCGGAAAAGGAAGCTGATTACCTTAATACGACTAACTATATTTCAAATCCTTCGAACAGGAATTTAAGTTCAGGTACGGTAAAAATGAACGGAAATCAGGCCTTGGGATATTGCCGCGTCAGGAAAGTTCCTACGGTTGAGGGCGTAAATAACGATTACGGACGCACATTAAGGCAGAGAAAGGTTTTGTCCTCGCTTTTTGACAAATATAAGAGCCAGAAATTCACGGATATACTTTCCACAACAAATTCCGTGCTTAAATCCGTCACAACTAACATTAGTTCTGATGATATCTATAACATGCTGAAGGCATATACCGACCACAGAACGGATTCGCTGAACCAATTGATGATTCCTGCCGAGGGCAAGTTCAGTCCTGAGAACGTTGACGGAGTCGGCGCCGTTCTCTCAATTGACGGATTTGAAGAAGAAAACATAAGCATACTGCAGCAGGCCTTATACGGTAAAAGCGCGGTATGAAACGCTTAAAAGGGCAGCGCACGGACGGTAATGAAGTTAACGGTATAATAAACGGAGGGTTTAATAATGGAAATAAAGCTATGGAGGGAATTGCTGATGCCGTATTCCCTTGCTGTGGACGAGATAGTTACGAAGTTTAACCATATAAGAAAAGCATGTGATGAAATGGGAATCTATTCTCCGATATATGCAGTAAGCGGCAGAGTAAAAAGCATAACGTCTATTCTTGATAAAACAAGAAGGAAGCATATTCCTTTAGACAGCATTGAGGAAAATATGTATGATATCGCCGGGATCAGGATAATCTGCCAGTTCCTTGATGACTGCTATTCGGTTGCTGAAATGGTTAAAAGCAGAACCGATATGGAAGTTGTAATGGAAAATGACTATATAACCGACCCCAAGCCAAGCGGTTACAGAAGCTATCACCTTAAGGTCAAGTACACCGTGCAGCTTTTGGACGGTCCTAAGGATTTGTATGCAGAGATCCAGATTAGGACGATGGGCATGAACTGCTGGTCTACTATTGAACACTCTTTACAGTATAAATATAAGGGGAATATGCCGGAGAACATTAAGTCAAAGCTTAACGATGCGGCTCTGACAATACTTGCGTCAGAGGAAGAGCTTTCAGCTGTACGCGACGAGGTTATGGCTGCCAAGGCGTCAAAGGAAGAAGAGAATACGCTTGTCAGCGATATAGTCCTGACTATACTTAATATATATCAGAATGCCTCACGAAGGGAGGCAATAAGGATTCAGGAGGAATTTCTTGAAATTTATCAGCTCAAGGATTATGAAAAATTAAAGCACTTCGCCGCTGAGCTTGATGTTATTGCAGAGGGCTACGGAGCACAGAACATAGATATTTGAGAAGGGGTTAATATGCAGCTTAGCTTACCGGAAAAATACAAGTTAAGAATGGCTGAAATGTTGGGCTCGGAGTTTGAAAAATACGAGCAAAGTCTTACGCTCCCCGATAAGTCCGGAATCAGACTTAACACGCTGAAGCTTAATTCTGAGGAATTTAAAAAGATAAGCAGTTTTGATCTTAGGGAAGTGCCATGGATTGACAACGCCTTTTTTTACGGAAATGAGGATATTCCTTCAAAGCATCCTCATTATTATTCAGGATTGTATTACATACAGGAGCCAAGCGCAATGACTCCTGCTTTTCTTTTTAACGTAAAGCCCGGCGACAGGGTGCTTGACCTTTGCGCCGCTCCCGGAGGAAAAAGCACGGCTCTTGCCGCAAAGCTGAATGGAAAGGGCATACTTGTCAGCAATGACGTGAGCAGTTCAAGAGCTAAGGCTCTGTTAAAAAATATTGAGCTTTTTGGAGTTAAAAACGCTTTGGTTTGCAGTGAAACGACCAAAAGGCTTGCGGAGAGATTTTACGGATATTTTGATAAGATTCTTGTGGACGCACCGTGTTCGGGTGAAGGAATGTTCCGAAAACAGCCCTCAATAATGAAAAACTGGGAGCAGTACGGAACGGATTATTATGTTAAGCTTCAAAGGGAAATACTTCCTGATGCGGTAAGGATGCTTAAACCGGGCGGTCAGCTCTTATTTTCTACCTGTACCTTTTCACCGGAGGAGGACGAGGAAACAGCGGCATTTGTTATTAATAATTTTCCTGAAATGGAGCTTGATAATCTTTTGCCTCCGGAAAAAGAAGAGTACTTCAGAAAACTTGGCTTTGAAAACGGCAGGGCTGAATGGATGTCTCAACCGATTGAGGACATAAAAAAAACAGTCAGGCTTTGGCCGCATAAAATTGAAGGAGAGGGACACTTTATAGCCCTGTTCAGAAAAAAAGAAAACGCGGAATCCAAACAGGCGCAGGAAGCTCTTAATAAAGCTGTTAAGCCTTCACAAGAGCTTGACAGCTTCTTAAGCCATGTTTCAATCGATTTTACAGACTATAAACTGGACTGCAAGGATAACCGATTCTATATGACGCCAAAGGGGCTTCCAGATTTACAGGGACTTCGAATCCTGAGAAACGGACTTCTTCTTGGGGAACAGAAAAAAGAGCGCTTTGAGCCGTCACAGGCTTTGGCGTGCGCCCTGAAATGCGAGGAATACGACAATGTTTACAGTCTTTCCTCTGACGATGCCGATGTAATAAGATATCTTAAGTGCGAAAGCATTGAAATAAAGGATAAAAGCGTTAAAGACGGATGGGTTCTTGTTGCATGTGACGGCTACAGCCTTGGCTTCGGAAAGCTAAAGAACGGCATATTTAAAAACCGTTATCTGCCGGGATGGAGGCTGATGTGAATATAGTTCGGCTGGATAAATATGTTTCACATTCCACTGGTCTTTCAAGGAGTGAAGTAAAAAAACTTCTGCTGTGCGGCCAGATTACCGTAAACGGCAGCGTTATTAAAAGCGGTGATATGAAGATATCGGAGTCGGACTCTGTTTTGTGCAGGGGAAAGCTTTGCATATATAAAAAGAATGTTTACTACATGCTTAACAAGCCGCAGGGCTATATATCTGCCACGGAGGACGGGCTGCATAAAACGGTTAACGAGCTTTTCCCTGAGGAAATATCAAAAAGGGTCTTTCCTTCAGGACGGCTTGATATTGACACCGAAGGACTTTTAATAATGACTGACGACGGGGAGCTTGTTCACAGACTGACAAGTCCCTCGCACGGAGTAAAAAAGGTTTATTATGCAAAGCTGGAAGGGATTGTCAGGGCTGAGCATGCCGATATTTTTTCAGCCGGGATTCCACTTGGCGATTTTACCGCCAAGCCTGCGCTGCTTGACATTCTTTCAATCGATGATAAGGCAGGAACGTCTGAGGTGAGAATTACAGTTACGGAGGGTAAATTTCACCAGGTAAAGAGAATGGCTGAATATATCGGCTGCAAAGTAACCTATTTGAAAAGGGAAAAAATCGGCAGCCTATGCCTTGACGAAGCTCTTGAACCCGGAGAGTACAGAGAGCTTACAGAGCAGGAGACGGATATCCTGAAAAAAGAATAGCGCCTGCCTATGAAACGTTTCGAGCAAATGCAAAACACAGATTTTGAAAAAAGGAGACACCATGTTAAAGGATATAGATGCCGTTATTTTTGACTTGGACGGAACTCTGGTCGATTCGATGTGGCTTTGGAAACAGATTGATATCGATTATCTTGCCCGTTATGGAATAGAGCTTCCTGAGAAGCTTCAGGAGGATATCGAAGGGATGAGCTTCTCGGAGACGGCCGTCTATTTCAAAGAACGTTTTAATTTAAGCGATTCGCTTGATAAGATAAAGGCCGACTGGAACGATATGGCCATGAGGTTCTATAAGGAGAAGGTAAGGCTTAAGCCCGGCGCATTGGAGTTTCTTACCTATCTCAAAGAAAACAATATAAAGACGGGAATTGCAACAAGTAATTCCAAACAGCTGCTGACGGCTGTTCTGGAAGCGCTTAAAATCAGCAATTTTTTTGACAGTGTTCATGTCTCATGCGAGGTAAGCTCGGGAAAGCCTTCTCCAGACATCTATTTGCTTGTTGCAGGAGATATGGGCGTAAAACCCGAAAGATGTCTTGTATTTGAGGACATAACTCCCGGAGCTATGGCCGGAAAAAATGCCGGCATGAGGGTATGCGGCGTTGACGATGAGTTCGCAAGAGTACACGGAGACAACATATCCCTTATAACCGATTACTTTATTACCGATTACAGGGAGATTGTTGTTTAAAACATACGGATAATAACCGCAAAAACGTTTTCGGACGGATGAAGACTTAGTAAACGCTTATTACCCCGTTTGGAGAAAATTATGGAAGACAAAATTATGAAACCCTCTAAGGGAATGAAGGGCTATGTCAGCAGGCTTAAACGTATAGATATTTGTTTTATTCTGTTTGAAACTCTGATTGCCGCAATTATTTTTATCGCAGGGCTCTTGATATGGAAGAACAGGGCAAATATTGCGACCATAATCGCAGTATGCTCGCTGCTTCCTGCCTGCAAACGCCTTGTCAACTTTATTATGATTTTAAAATTTAAAGGGATATCGGACGGCGATTATAAAAAAATTGCCGGAGAAAAAGTCAAGGGCAAGGTTAAAATTTATGAATATTCGGATATGCTTTTCTCATCGGACAAGTATTTTCTGATGTTTTACCATGCTTCGCTTTTTTCGTCTGAAATGATTGCGTTTTCAGGCATGAGTGATGAAAAGAATGCTTACGCCGCACAGTACTTAAAAAGAGGCTTTGAAATAAGAGGATTAAGCGTGCATGTAAGAATATACACTGAGGTTGAAAAGTATATATCGGCCAGAAATGCCGCATCGGAAAGACAGTCAGAGGCAGATGAAGACAGCGTAAGCTGGATCAATTCGCTTCTTGTGTAGGAGGAACGGATCTTGAAACAGTTTTATATCGGGCCTTCCGACGAGGGACAGAGGCTGAATAAATTTTGCGGAAGAATTTTAAAATCCGCTCCGCAATCCTTCATATACAAAATGTTAAGGAAGAAAAACATCGTTCTGAACGGTTCAAAGGCAAGCGGAAGCGAAATACTGAAAGAGGGCGATGAACTCAGGATCTATCTTTCAGATGAAACCTTTTTGAAATTTGCTGATTCCTCCGGCTTTGATGCTGTGACGTCGGAAGGACCGACCCACAAAAACGGGTACGGCGGCGATTCTGATTACGGCTGCGGAAATGCCGTGACTCGTGGAACGGATTCAAAAAGATACGGAGATATTGGCGGCAGGTCTTTATCAAAGAGCGAAATTGCCTATGAGGATAATAATATACTTGTATGTATTAAGCCGGAGGGCGAGCTTTCACAAAAAGCAAAGCCGTCCGATGTTTCAATAAATGAAAGGATAGCGGTATATCTCCAAGGCGCGCAAAATGACGAGAATCCGGCCGCCGGTCACGGTGCTGCCAAAGTTTTTTCGTCTGAAAACGGTTTGCAGACCGGTTACGGCTTTGTACCGGGAGTATGCAACAGGCTTGACAGGAACACTACAGGCTTAATCTGTGCAGGAAAAAATTTAAAATCGCAGAGATTTTTATGCAGTCTTTTTAAAAACAGAGAAATCGATAAGTATTATTTAGCAACGGTAAAGGGTGAATTTATCGGCAAGCTTGATTCAGTGCTTTATATTTCAAAAAACGGTAAAAGCAATGTTTCCGCCGTATCTGAAAAAAAGACCGAAGGCTCGTCGCAGATACATTCCGTATTCTGGGGCGCAGTCACGGGCGGCGGATATTCTATCGTAAAGGTAAAGCTTAAGACCGGAAAATCGCATCAGATAAGGGCTCAGCTTGCATATCTCGGATATCCCGTCGTCGGCGATTATAAATACGGAAACGGCAGGGACGGAAATATCAGGACTCAGATGCTGCTGGCTTACGAGCTGGTGTTCCCAAAGGATTGTCCGGACGAATTTTCAAACCTTTCAGGAAAGGTTATAAGATGCGATATTCCTGACAAATTTAAAGAATTCTGGAAGGAGAAAAATTTATGGGTTCATGGAAAACCAGAGGACTTAGAGGTTCGTTTTTAGAAGAGATCATTAATCTGACAAATGAACACTATAGAGAAAAGGGCATAGCGCTCATACAGAAGATTCCGACGCCGATAACCCCTATTGAAATAGACAAGGCTTCAAGGCACATCACTCTTGCTTATTTTGACCAGAAAAGTACAGTAGACTACATCGGAGTTGCCCAAGGATTCCCGATTTGCTTTGACTGCAAGGAATGTGCGGTGGACACCTTTTCACTCCAGAATGTCCATAAGCATCAGGTTAAATTTATGGACGAATTCAAGAAGCAGGGCGGAATTTCCTTTATATTGATATATTACACGCATAAGGACTGCATTTATTACATGAAATCGGAAGAGCTCTCGGCATTTTATAAAAGAGCGTCTGACGGAGGAAGGAAAAGCATACGCTTTGAAGAGCTGAATACGGACTACATTTTTCCGGTGGGGCAGAGCATGTACATAAATTACCTTGAATTTATTAATAAGGAGCTGGAGGAAAGGGATTTGACATAATTATCCTGATGCTTTATAATTCTTTAAAGCATATACATGCATTTTGGAGGAAGCATGATAAATCTTTTACATATACCAGAGGGCGTCCGTGATATTTACGGCGCGGAGAGCATGAACAAATCAGCCATAGAGGCAAGGATTTCAGAGCGCATGCACCTGTACGGCTACACGGATATTGAGACGCCTACCTTCGAATATTTTGACATCTTTAACAAAGAAAGAGGGACGGTTCGTTCAAGGGATATGTTCAAGTTCTTTGACAAAGAGGGAAATACCCTTGTGCTTAGACCTGATATTACGCCGGCCATTGCAAGAACAGCAGCAAAATACTACAAGGATTTTGTCATTCCGATAAGGCTTTGCTACCGTTCAAAGCAATTTATAAACTATACGGGGCTTCAGGGAAAGCTTAAGCAGACCACTCAGCTTGGAGCGGAGCTTTATAACGACGGCTCGGTATATGCTGATTACGAAATCATTTCTCTTGCAATAGAATGTCTTAAGGCAGGAGGCCTTAAGGATTTTCAGCTCGAAATCGGAGTAGCCGATTTTTACGTCGGAATTGTAGAAGAAGCAGGGCTTACCGAAGAAGAGGAATCGGAGCTCCGTGAGATACTTGAACAAAAGAACATTTTTGCGCTTGAAAATTTTGCTTCAAAATGCAGGGCAGACGAGGAAATCAAACGGCTCATATCGGTTTTGGCAGAGCTGTACGGTTCGGCGGAGGTGCTTAAAAGAGCCGAAGGATTTTTACTTAACGCACGTTCTAAAAAAGCCTTGGAAAGACTTGAAACGCTCTACAGCCTGATTGAAGAAAACGGTTATGCAGATTACATTTCTTTTGATTTAAGCATGCTCAGCAAGTATTCCTATTACACGGGAATATTCTTCAGGGCTATCACCTACGGAAGCGGCGAGCCTGTTGCTTACGGCGGAAGATATGACGGTCTTGTGGCTCAGTTTGGAATGGACACGCCTGCAATCGGCATGTCAATTACAGTGGACTACCTTATGATGGGACTTGAACGCGAGCATCTTCTTCCTGAATCAGACAGAAGGTGCACTCTGATTTTTTATAACAGCGCAAACGCATCGAGGGCTTTGCAGAAGGCGAAGGAGCTTAGAGGCGCAGGCTGCAGGGTCAGGCTTTGTCCCGATGAGGACGGAAATAAAGCGGAAGAGTTCCGGCTTATGCTTGAAGGGAAAAACAGCTCTGCTGAGCAGTCTTTTAATAAATTTACCTGGGAGCTTGAAACCTATGACGTAAAGGATATCATCAGCCTTACCGATTAGCAGGTTTCCTGTGGAGGAAAGAATGAAATATCTTACCATTGCTCTTGCAAAGGGCAGAGTAGCAAAGAAAACAATGGATCTTCTCGCAGAAATAGGAATTACATGCGATGAGGTCAACGATAAAGAAACCAGAAAACTGATTTTTTCGAATGAAGAACTTAAGCTTAAGTTTTTTCTTGCAAAAGCGGATGATGTTCCGACTTATGTCGAATACGGCGCTGCCGATATCGGCATTGTCGGTAAGGATACGCTTCTGGAAAACGGAAGAAAGCTGTATGAGGTAATCGACCTTAACATGGCTAAATGCCGTATGTGCGTGGCAGGTCCTGCCAGCGCCCGTGAGCTTCTTGCGTCAGGTAAGGTCATAAGGGTCGCTTCCAAGTATCCCAATATTGCAAGAAACTACTTCCATAATGTGCGGCATCAAACGGCTGAAATCATTAAACTGCACGGAAGCGTCGAGCTTGCCCCTATTGTAGGACTCAGCGACGTAATTGTCGATATTGTAGAAACTGGCTCTACGCTTAAGGAAAACGGCCTTGAGGTCATCGAGGAAATTTGTCCGTGTACCGCAAGAATGGTTGTGAATCAGGTAAGCATGAAGATGGAGCAGGAACGTATTCGGGATATCATCGGCAAGCTCAAAGGGATTTTATCCTAAAGCATCAGGTTTATTTAAACCCGAATGTCCGTTTATACGCTTAAGAAGCGAAAAAGCCAATTTTTATCTGACTGTTTGAAAAGCCGGAATGAAAGGAATAAATATGAGAATCGTTGAATTAACTCAGTCCTCCAAGAAAAATCTTTTGGACGAGCTGCTTAAAAGAAGCCCTAATCAGTATTCGGAATATGAAGCAAAGGTTGAGGAGATAATTGAAGCTGTCAGAACACGCGGAGATGAAGCCCTTTTTGAGATGGCGGAAAACTTTGATAAGGTCAGCCTTAATGCGGAAAATATAAAGGTTACAGAGGAAGAAATAAAAGAAGCCTACGGAAAAGTTTCTCCAAGTCTTCCTGAAATAATCCGCAAGGCCGCTGCTAATATAAAGAAATTCCATGAAAAGCAGAAAAGAAATTCATGGTTCGACACAGAGAACGGCATAATCCTGGGACAGAGAATAATACCTCTTGCCTCATGCGGAATTTACGTCCCGGGCGGCAAGGCCGCATATCCAAGCTCCCTTCTGATGAACGCCGTTCCTGCTAAGGTGGCAGGCGTAAAAAGAATTGTAATGATCACTCCTGCCGGAAAGGACGGAAGGGTAAACCCCGTGACTCTTGTTGCCGCAAATGAGGCAGGGATAAACGAAATTTATAAGTCAGGCGGCGCGCAGGCGATAGCTGCTCTTGCTTACGGTACCGAATCTGTTCCGAAGGTCGATAAAATTGTCGGGCCGGGCAATATATACGTCGCGCTCGCCAAGAAAAAAGTTTATGGGATCGTGGGCATCGATTCTATTGCAGGGCCCAGCGAGATTTTGGTTTTGGCAGATGAAACAGCCAATCCTCGTTTTGTAGCGGCGGATCTTCTGTCTCAGGCAGAGCATGACGAAATGGCAAGCGCAATTTTAATAACCACCTCTAAGGAGCTTGCAGAAAGAGTTTCGGAAGATGTAGAGGCTTTCACGCAGAAGCTTGAAAGGAAGGAAATTATCAGAAAATCCCTCGACACATACGGTTATATTTTAGTCGCTGAAAATATTAATGATGCGATAAACGCCGCAAACGATATAGCGTCCGAGCATCTCGAAATACTTACAAAAGACCCTTTTGCCGTAATGACAAAAATACGGAACGCAGGCGCAATTTTTCTCGGACAGTATTCAAGCGAACCCCTTGGAGACTATTTTGCAGGACCTGACCACATTCTTCCGACAAACGGAACAAGCAAATTTTTCTCTCCTCTTGGCGTAGACGATTTTATAAAAAAATCCAGCATTATTTCCTACACTAAGGATGCTCTCGAACCTGTGCACAAGGACATCGAGGCTTTTGCCTGCGCCGAAGGGCTTACAGCTCACGCTAATTCGATACGGGTTCGTTTTGAGGATTAAAAATTTTAAAATAGCTGCTTTATAAACCGTAAAGAGAGAGTTAAAGAAAAATGAAAGGAAGGCTGTATATGGATAAAAAAAATTTAATTGCGTATCTTAATGCCGAAAATGAGTATTCCAATGTAGTATATGAACAGGCGGTTTCCTACGAACAGGCAGGCGCGGACGGCTTGTACATATATAATTACTATGATGACAGAAAGGTTCAGGCGGATTTTCTGTCTACAATAAAGCTTATTATTAAAAGAGTCGATATCCCCGTATATGTCGGAGTCGTTGTTCACAGGTTTGAGGACATTAAGAAGGCGCTTTATACAGGAGCTTCTTACTGTGTAATAGATTACAGCGAGGCTCTTAACATGGAAGAGGTTAGAGCCGGAATTAAGCGTTTCGGCAGCGACAAAATTTGCTTTGTAGTAAATGCCGGACTTGATACCAAAGCAAACGATTCCTGCGATTCGCAGCTTATTTCAAATTTTGCATCCGACGGAATCGCAAAGCTTTTTGTAAAGCATTACGCTCAGAGCAGCAGGCTTGACAGCATGATTGCTTCGGCGGAAATTCCGGTTATTATCAGAGACAGTCTTGTCAGAAACGATATTGAAAGCCTGCTCTCTCTGGAAAACGTAGAGGGAGTTGCAACGAATTATTACAGGGGCAAGGACATTCTCCTTGTAAAACAGACACTTAAACAGAACGGTTTTGATGTGAAATCTCTTGAAAGCAGTATGCCTTTCTCAGAATTCAAGACTAATTCCGACGGGCTGATACCTGTTGTTGTGCAGGATTATAAGACTGATGAAGTTCTTATGGTCGCTTACATGAACGAAGAGTCTTACGGGCAGACGATTAAAACCGGAAGGATGACCTATTATTCCAGAAGCAGAAATGAAATCTGGGTTAAGGGAGAAACGAGCGGACACTATCAATTTGTAAAAAAGCTTATGATTGACTGTGACAGGGATACGATTCTTGCAAAGGTGCTGCAGCTTGGAGCAGCCTGCCACACAGGCAGCCGTTCCTGCTTTTATACTGAGCTTGCAAAAAAAGAATACAGTGACCTCAATCCGCTTTCAATCCTTACAGAGGATTACAACATAATTCTTGACAGAAAGGTTAATCCAAGAAAGGGCTCATATACCAACTATCTTTTCGACGAGGGAATCGATAAGATCCTTAAAAAATGCGGCGAGGAATCCACGGAGATTATTATTGCCGCAAAAAATCCTGATGCGGAAGAGCTGAAATATGAGATTGCGGATTATCTGTATCACCTTATGGTGCTTATGGCTGAATGTGACGTTGACTGGAACGATATTGTGAAGGAGCTTGCCAACAGAAGAAAATAGTGATACACTGAGAGCGGTATTTTTACTTTGTCCGTGAAGCAGAAGGGCTCATAGGTACGGTAATAACCGATAAGACAGTTGGAGCATATATTCGGGCAGACGTATTGCGGAGGTTAAAAATGGATTTTCTTGTAGAATTGATTAGAACTTTGCTTGAGTGCGCAGTAATGGTCTCGTTTGCTGCCGTGGGAGTTTTTCTCGGAATAAAGCTTAGAAAAAGAAAAGACGGAAAAAACAAGAAGGACTGAACAAAAGGGTTTTGACGTTTCCCGATTTTGCACTGTATGGTTAAGCTCGACAGGCTGCGGCATTTAGTACTAAAATCATGCAACCGTATTCAGCCTTGCAATATAGTGCAGGATTGGGATTTTTTGAATTTTATAAAAGCATAAACGATTTTAAAATTTTGATAACATAAGTTATTATAGTCGCTTGAATGCCAAAGTAAATTCCAGTGACAAACGAAATTCCAGAATGCCAGAGAAAATGTGGGG
>CANRAZ010000036.1 GCA_947628705.1 uncultured Lachnospiraceae bacterium
GGCTCTTATCGGAGTAATTTTCGGAGTGGCCTTTGCGGTAATATTTACAGCCTGAAGTATACATATAATACACTTATTTATTGCAAAAAAACCGTCTCTGATATATAATTGACTCCAAATGGACTGTTACAATAGCCGTATTGTTTTGTAATACGGTTTTTGGAGGAATTATGCAGGAAATATACCAGAAACATGTGAGTGAAAAGCGTAGAGCTGAACGGGAGCTTTACTCAAAAATCGACCACTTTGTTCCGGAGGCTGTCTTCAGCGACGGAACGGCGGAGTTCAGAGAACCCGCAGAACCTAAACCCTTTGACACGGTAAAAATAAGAATAAGGACCTTTATAAACGGCGTTGACAGCATGGAGCTTATCATGGACGGAGAGGCTCATCAGATGCGGCGCGCAGGTCAGTCAAGAAATGGAATGTTTGATATATGGCAGACGGAATATAAGCTGGCGGACGGCAGCGTGCATTATTATTTCCGTATGCGTTATAAAGAGGAAATCTGGTACTTTAACCGCATAGGAGTTGTAGGAGAGGCATTTCCGGAGTATTCCTTTGAAATTACGCCCGGATTTTCAACTCCGGACTGGGCAAAGGGAGCGGTTTTTTATCAGATATTTGTGGATCGCTTCTGGAACGGCGACCCGACAAATGATGTGCTTGACGATGAATACAGCTACATCGGGCAGCATGTTAAACATGTTGATTCATGGAACCGTTACCCGGCGGCGATGGACGTAAGGGAATTTTACGGGGGAGACCTTGCAGGAATAATGCAGAAGCTGGACTATCTCCAGGAGCTTGGCGTGGAGGTGCTTTATTTAAACCCGATCTTCACATCTCCTTCCAATCATAAGTACGATTCTCAGGATTATGACAGCATAGACCCTCATTACGGCGTTATAGCCACAAGGCGGGGAGAGATGCTTAAGGAATGGGAAAATGAAAATATATATGCCACAAGCTACATTGATGCGGTGACTTCAGAAGAAAACCACAGACTTTCAAACGAGCTTTTTATAAATCTTGTGGAGGAAGTTCACAGGAGAGGCATGAAGATAATACTCGACGGAGTTTTCAATCACTGCGGTTCATTCAATAAGTGGCTGGACAGGGAAAGAATTTATGAAAATTCGGAAAAACACCCAAGCGGCGCCTATGTAAGCGCAGACAGTCCTTACAGGAACTACTTCAGCTTCCGTGACGAGACAGAGTGGCCTTATAATAAGAGCTATGACGGCTGGTGGGGGCACGATACCCTGCCGAAGCTGAATTATGAGGCTTCCGAGGAGCTTTACGAATATATCATGAGCATAGGGAAAAAGTGGGTCTCTCCGCCCTATAACTGCGACGGATGGAGGCTTGACGTTGCGGCTGACCTCGGACATTCGCCTGAGTTTAACCATAAATTCTGGGCTGATTTCAGAAGGGCGGTAAAAGAGGCGAATCCGAATGCTTTAATACTTGCGGAGCATTACGGAGACCCCTATGATTGGCTTAGGGGCGATCAGTGGGATTCGGTAATGAATTATGATGCCTTTATGGAACCTGTAACATGGTTTTTTACGGGCGTGGAAAAGCACAGCGATCACTACGACCCTGAAAGAATAAATAACGGAAATGAGTTCAGGGATTCGCTTCTTTATAACATGACAAGGTATCAGACGGCTTCTCTTCAGGTTGCGATGAATGAGCTTTCCAATCATGACCACAGCCGTTTTTATACAAGAACCAACCATATCTGCGGCAGAACGGACAGCCTCGGACCTGAGGCCGCGGAGCAGGGCGTAAACATCGGCGTAATGAGAGAGGCGGTCGTTTTTCAGATGACATGGCCGGGCGCGCCGACGGTATATTACGGCGACGAGGCAGGCGTGTGCGGTTGGACAGACCCCGACAACAGGAGAACCTTTCCTTGGGGACATGAGGATAAAAGCCTTATTGAATTCCATAAAGAAATGATAAAGATTCATAAGCAGTATGACGCTCTTAGAACCGGAAGCCTGAAAATGCTTTTTACAAGACACGGAATATTTGCTTACGGACGCTTTAAGGGAGAGGATATAATTGCAGTAGTGTTCAACAACAATGACACGGAGCAGGCGGTTACCGTTCCTGTATGGGAGCTTGGAATTTCCAAGGTGGAGAAGATGGTAAGGCTTATTTACACCAACGAGGACTTCTATGCGAGCGACATTAAGGTATATGAAAATACAGAAGGCTTTGTTCATCTGAAAATGCCGAAGCACAGCGCCATAGTTATAAAAAATTTTGCACCTGAAAGGGAACTGTAAGCTTGAAAAGAGTAGATGAAATTATAAAAAGACTGGATGAGACCTACGGGACATCTAACAAATGTTACTTGGAGCATGAAAATGCATGGCAGCTTCTGTTTTCAACCATACTCTCCGCACAGTGTACCGACGCGAGGGTAAACATGGTTACAAAGGAGCTGTATGTTAAGTACCCGACTCTTGAAGCGTTTGCAAATGCTTCGCTTCCGGAGCTTGAACAGGATATACGCTCTACAGGCTTCTATCATAATAAGGCAAAAAACATTATAGCCTGTGCAAAAATGCTTTTGGAGAAGCATGGCGGGGTCGTTCCGTCCGATATTGACCTCCTTACGGCTCTTCCGGGGGTAGGCCGGAAAACTGCAAATGTTGTAAGAGGCAACATTTACAACATTGACAGCATAGTGGTGGACACCCATGTTGCGAGAATTTCCAAAAAGTTAGGACTGACAGAGGAGACAGACCCTGTTAAAATTGAAATGGAACTTTACAAGGTGCTTCCAAAGGATCACTGGATTTTGTGGAATCTGGATATAATTGCCCTTGGAAGAAGCATATGTACGGCAAGGTCGCCAAAGTGCGGAGAATGTTTTTTAAACGACCTTTGTCCGACATACAAAAGCGCAATTGACATCTGAAGATGTTTGCAAGGAGGTAAAAGATGAATTTTTTCAACAGAAAGACTCAAAAGAAAATAGTTGTAGCGATTGCGATACTTTGCGTGCTGCTAATGGTAATTTCTCTGCTTTCTTCATTTCTGTAAAGCGTTAGGCGCAGGTTTCTTTGTTTTTGATGAAGCCTGCGGGTCTTAGGACTTAGTGCATGACAGAGGCTTTAGGAGACGGGCGATGCTTGAAATTAACGGTATTTTTAAAAGCTACGGAAAGAAACAGGTTTTGAAGGGCGCCGGATTTTCCGCAAAAGAAGGCGACTGTATAGCGATTGCCGGAATAAACGGCTGCGGAAAATCTACGCTTCTTTCCGTTTTAAGCGGTACTCTGAAAAGCGACGGAGGCTCTTTTACGGTAAAGGGCACGGATTTGCTTAAGGAGCCGGGGAAAAGAAAGGGACTGATAGGCTACGTTCCGCAGGAAAATCCTCTCATTGGGGAGCTTACGGTCCGTGACAATTTAAGACTGTGGTACTGCGACAGCCGGCTGGATATGGAAGAGGAACTGAAAAGCGGCGTCCTCAAAATGCTCGGAATTGACGAGTTTGCGCATATGACCGTCAACAGGCTTTCAGGCGGCATGAAAAAACGCGTCAGCATCGGCTGTGCGGTGGCATATGATCCGCCGGTGCTTATACTTGATGAACCGTCGGCGGCGCTTGACCTTGCCTGCAAGGAAAACATCAGGCTTTATCTTACGGAACATTTAAAACGTGAGGGAATTATAATTATTACCACGCATGATGAAGCAGAGCTTTCTTTATGCACAAGGCTCCTTGTTATGAAGGACGGCGTGTTGCATGAAGAGGATAAATCTCTTCGCGGCGCAGAGCTGCTTGCCCATCTGTCGTAAATCTATCATTTCGGAAAGGTTCGGCTTTATATGGAAGATAAGGCTGGTTTTGAACTGAAAAAAAGCAAATTTGAGTACGAAGTAAAGGATTTTGTTCCCGTTATAAGAAAATCGGGGTCTTCCAGACTGTTTAAGATCGTCTGCGCAGCCGTTTCTGCTCTTGTGTTATGTCTTTTGGGCTTCGGTCTCTACAGGCATTTTATTTACAGGGAAAAGCTTTCGCCGGAGGAAGCATGCAGCAGGGCTTTGAAGGACTGCATCTCGCATTCGTTCGGAGAAAATTCATATTTTGTCCAAGACATAGACGGAGCGGAATGGTACAGGATCCTTTCAAACGGACGCTTTGATGCTGACGCATCAATAAGACTTAAAAGCCTTGCGGACTTCGGGCTGGGCTTTGAAAGCTATCTTGGCGGCGCCGGCATAAAAACGCGCACGTCGGTTGATTCGGCTGAGAAAAAGCTCAGCGGAGATTTGGCGGTGACATGGACGATAATCACCGTTCCGCTTGCCGATTACGGAGCGGATTCGGATAAAATCGTTCTGACGTCTCCTGACTTTTTTAAAGAGAGCATATTAATAAATAAAAAGGATCTTGATTTTTCCGATCTGACCGTTGAAGGGATTTATGAATCGATGGCAGGAGACGAAATGGAGTCGTCTGCTTACAGCGGAATGGAAATCGGAGAGCTTTTGGATCTTGCCAAGTTCGATTGCAGCTACAGTGAGCTTCCTGATACAAGGAAGGCGGTTGTCTGCGGCAGAGAGGAAACCTGCTACGGTTATAAAATAGAGGCGGTAAACGAGCTGTTTGAAAAGCCGGTGGAGTTCATTCTTTATATGGACAGGGAGTACAGGCTTGTAAGCCTTGACATAGCATGGAGCTGCGAAAAGGACGGGAACAGTTCGGGCTTTGAATTCAAATTTTCGTTTGAGGGAGAGCTTTATCCTTCAGACCGGATAAACGGCTCGTTAAGGCTTTATTCTGGCGAAGATGAGGTAAACGGACAGTTCGCAAGCACCGTAGAGATTAAGGGAAACGACATTGTCAGCACCTTTAAGGGAGGTCTTTCCATACCTGACACGGAAGAATTCGGCTTTATTTCCGGCATAGATTACACCGCTGAAATTGAAACGTCTTACAGTAAAGAGGATAAGTCCTACCGCTTAACGGCTGATTTAAGCGACGGTTACGATACGGTGGAAATACAGGCGGAGGGCGTCATAGAAAACGATACGGACACGGGCGTGCTTGCCACTGATATTGATAAGCTGACATTTAAGTACAGCGGAAAAGAGATTTTTACCGCAAGGCTGTCTTTGAAATTCAGCGTACCGGAGGACGGGGGAGAGGAAATCTCCGTGGAGGCGCACGAGCCGGTGCTGAATCTTTTTGAAATTACTGAGGATGATATCCGCTCCCTGTATGATCAGGCACGGAGCAAGATAGATGAGTATATGGAAATGCTTGAAGATTTTATGTAGAAGCATTATGAAAAGGCGCATGATATTTTATGCGGCGACGCATGAGCAAATATCTTTGGAGCGCGTGCGGATAATTTGGGACGGCTTTCTATTTTAACTGCCTCCCGGGAGGAAAAGCATGAAGCAGTCAAAAATGCTTTTTAGGCTGGAACTCAAAAGAGCCATGAAAAAACTGCCTGAGCTAATGCTTGGCGCGGCTCTTATTTCGGCTGTTATAGCGATAATCGCAGTATGCAGCGCCCTGTTGGATAAAGCCCCGGAAGAGGCGGTCAAGTACAAGGTGGCGCTTGTTACAAACAATAATAAGCTGGTTGAGAATGTCGGCATGGAAATGCTTGGAGGTATGGAAACCGTACAGAACCTTTTTGAATTCGGAATCTATGATGAGAAAACCGCAACGGATATGTTTAAAGGCGGGGAGCTTGACGGATTGATAATTTTCCCTGATAACTACATAGACAGTATCGGAAGGGGCGACAATGACCCTGCGCAGGTTTTCGTCAAATCCGGAAAGATGTCCTACAGCCTGAGCATGATAGCCGAAACCGCAGACGCGGCAGGAGATCTTCTCGGCGCGACCGAGGCTGCAAGCTATGCTTTACAGGACTGGTGCAAGGAGTATTCGGTTGCCGGCGCAGGCGCTATGATAGATACAATGGACGTGACGGCCGCCAGAGTAATACTCTCCAGAGAGGAAATGTTCAACAAGGTAACGGTTTACGGTGAGGGCGATACAAGCATCGCACAGGGCTATGCCTGCTCCGCGGTGGTGATTCTGGTACTGCTTTGGGGGCTTTCCTGCGGAACCTTGCTTAAAAGCGATTCAATTGTTCTGGCAAGAAAGCTGAACGCAAACCTTATACCCACATGGAAGCAGATGTGCATGAAGCTTTTTGCGCTTGTGCTTCTTCTGCTTACGGTCTTTTCCGCTGTTGCGGCGGCGGTTCTTGCGGCATATGCAAGGTTTCCCGACGTGTTTAAGGTCTTAGACATCACCAGCATCTGGCAGCTTGTGCTTTTATTCGCCGCTTTTCTTCCGTGTCTGGTGCTTGCCGCGACAATAGTAATGTTCGCGTACAGTGCGGCGTCAAATCAGATCGGGGGCATACTGCTGCTCTTTATTTCGACTATAGTCATGAGCTATATCTCCGGCTGTCTGCTTCCTTCTGTTTATCTGCCTGGGACAGTACGTTCTCTTGCAAGGTTTTTGCCTACGACATATATGTACGGCATAGCGTCGGGCGCCCTGCTTGGAAACTTGGAAATAACGGATTTTGTGAAAATACTGATATTTGCGCTGGCTTTCTTTACGGCAAGCGTGGGTATTATTAAATATAAGGGAAACAGGCTATGAAAAGGACGCTGGTTTTCTTTCTTCTCTTTATAAAAAGGCTTTGTAAGAAGCCGTCGTTTCTAATCATACTTTTTTTAATGCCGGTACTGGTTCTGGCGCTGAAAAATGTGATTAAAAAGGACGACGAGGCGATAAACGTGGCTCTTTACGATGAGGGCGGCGACGCAAGAGTGGAAAGAACAATAAAAAACCTTGTAAATTCAAGCGGTTCAATACATTTTTACGAGGCTGAAAGTACGGAAAGGCTTAAGGCTGAGGTGCTTACCCAAAAAGCCGAATGCGGATTTGTGTTCAAGGAAGGACTGTGGGACGCGCTTGTCGCAGAGGATGCCGAGGGACTCATAATTCTGTATCAGAATATGAAAACCACAAGCGCCGATTTTGCGAAGGAAAAGCTTTATGCCGACATATATACAAATCTTTCCTACGACGTCCTCCTGAATTACATTGAGGAACAGGAGCCGGACGACGGGCTTGAGGCAGAGGAAAGAGATGCCTATCTTAAGGAGAGATATTTAAAATATATTACAGAGGGCGGAGTTTTCACTTTGTCCTATATGAACGGCGACAACACTGTCGTAAAGGATATAGAGGACGTTGCAGACGATAACTCCTACCTGCTGAAGCCCGTCCGCGGCATACTGGCGGTTTTTATGCTTATGGCGGCAATGGCAGGAGCAGTCTTCTGGGCGGTCGACTATAAGGAGGGCGTTTACAAAACGCTCGGTTACACGGAAAGACCCTTCGTCAACATCGCGGTTATTTTCCTGCCGGTACTGCTTGCCGGACTGGCGGCGCTTATGAGCCTTTACATAGGCGGCGTTGCCGGAGATGCAGCCGGCGAGCTTCTCGGTATTTTTGCATATTGCGTGCTGCTTACCGGCTTTGCCAATTTGATAAGGTCGCTGACCTCGAACCCGACGGTAATTTGTTCACTGATTCCGATGCTTGCGGTAATAAGCCTTGTATGCTGCGATATACTGATTGACGCTTCGCATATAGTTTCGGCGGTAAATGCGGTCAGGCTGTTTGTTCCGCCGCAGTATTATCTTGAAACGGCAGCCGGTCAAAGGAGCTGTCTTCTTACTGCGGGAATCGGACTTGCTCTTGCAGCGTCGGGAGTCCTGATTGACAGGAGCAGGAAATACTAATTTCGGGTTATTGGCGGATTCGTGCCCGTTGGCTTAGAAAAGCACATTCTTCGTACAGGATCGGAAGGAGGACTGCCGGTGAAAGATAAAACAGGAAAATTGAGCTCGGCAGAATTCGACAGGACGGTTTCAAAATTTGCAGGCAGCTGTTACCTCGGCAAGCCCTTTGCTTCGAGACGCGAGGGACTTTCGATAAAAGAACACGTCATAAAAGCGGCGGAGATAAAGAAGAGGCGACGTATTTACACGGAAAGCCTGAGAGGGGATATTCCTTATTGCGCCGCGCTTGCGGTTTACAGAAGCTGTCTGCAGGCCGCTGCGGCCGGAATAGCTCCGGAACAGGCGGCGGTTAATTATATTTTTCCGCTGAATGCAGAGGAAAAGGACATCAGGCCGTATATGATATCTGCTACCAACGCCGCCTATGAGACCGGAGTACTTTTCTCGGATATAACGGTAAAAAGGGCAAATACCGATGCTCCTGAAATTTCCGTTTCCGTATCGGGTAAGGATATCAAAGGGAATATTTGCGAAAAAACGGATCCTCTGCCGAATAGCTGCGGCGAAATGAGCATAGTAATGATAGGAAACGCTGCGGCGGAGGGCACATTGATATTGAGGGAGCTTTATGCAGAGCGGCTTAAGGAAAAATATTCTGAGCAATTTCTTGATGTCACGGAGCTGAAATATAAAATTTATCCGGGCAGGGCGGCGCTTAGACTGTCCGAAACGGCTCTTTACATGGTTGTCCCGGGTGAAGGCGGCATATTTGCAGCGCTTTGGGATTTGTCCGAACAGCTGCACCTCGGAATGAATATTGAGCTTTCCAAAATCCGCGTTGAGCCGCTCACGGTCGAAATCTGTGAAACCTTGGACGTTAGTCCTTACGAAATGATGGGCGGCGGCGCGTTTATCGCGGTGACGGAATTTCCGGAGGACGCAGTCGCGGTGTGCGCCGAAACGGGAGCAGCGGCTTCCGTTATCGGCACTCTGAATAAAACGAATGACAGAGGAGTACTGAACGGAGATGAGGTACGCTATCTTGAGCCGTTTAGAAGTGATTCCTTTTTGGAAAAATACAAAATCGTCAATTGATTAGAAATATAAAAACAGGAGGCAGAAAATGGATATTGAAATTTTAAAGGCGATCGACCAGAATGCGAAGCTTACGCCGGCTGAGCTTGCGGCAATGCTTGGCAAGGAGGAGGCATATGTTGCAAAAGAGATAGAAACGATGGAAAAGGAGCATGTTATATGCGGATATCCTACGCTTATCAACTGGGATAAGACGGAAGGCGAAAGGGTTACTGCCCTGATTGAGGTAAAGGTAACTCCGCAGAGAGGCATGGGCTTTGACAAGATTGCGGAACGAATCTATAAATTTGATGAGGTTGAGGCGCTGTACCTTATGAGCGGCGGCTATGACCTTACCGTAATGCTAGTGGGAAAATCGCTTAAGGAGGTTGCGGAATTTGTTTCCTCTAAGCTTGCGCCGATGGAATCCGTTGTAAGCACCGCAACTCACTTCGTTCTCAAAAAGTACAAACAGCACGGTCTTGAGATGGACAGTGAAAAGGAAGATGAAAGGATGTTAATTACCCCATGAGAAACCCGATAAATCAGGTCGTGACGGACATGAAGCCGTCAGGCATCAGAAAATTTTTTGACATAGTAAGCGAAATGAAGGACGCAATAAGCCTCGGAGTCGGCGAGCCTGACTTTGACACTCCGTGGCACGTCTGCGAGGAGGGTATTTACTCCTTTGAAAGAGGAAAGACCCACTATACGTCCAACGCAGGACTTATTGAACTCAGAGACGAAATTTCAAAGTATATGAAGCGTCACTATGGGCTTGAATACGACTGTAATGAAAATATTTTTGTTACGGTGGGGGGAAGCGAGGCTATCGACCTTTCGATGCGCGTAATGCTTTCTCCGGGCGATGAGGTTATAATTCCGCAGCCAAGCTACGTTTCCTATGAGCCGTGCGTGTTGCTTGCAGGCGGAAAGGCGAAAATAGTAAATTTAAAAGCTGAGAATGAATTCAAGCTCACAAAAGATGAGCTTCTGGAAGCAATAAATGAACATACCAAGTGTCTCATACTTCCGTTCCCAAACAATCCTACAGGTTCAATTATGACAAAAGAGGAGCTTGAGGATATTGCAGAAGTCTGTATTGAAAAAGACATATTGGTTGTTTCGGACGAAATCTACAGCGAGCTTACATACGGAGAGGAAAAGCACACGTCAATTGCTTCTCTTCCGGGAATGTGGGAAAGAACCGTTGTAATAAACGGATTCTCAAAGTCTCATGCAATGACGGGCTGGAGACTTGGCTACGCCTGCGGTCCCGAGCTGATTATCAAGCAGATGCTCAAGGTTCACCAGTTCGCAATAATGTGCGCTCCAACCACAAGTCAGTATGCGGCGGTAGAGGCTCTCAGAAACGGTGATAAGGACGTTGAAAGAATGCGGAGCGCATATGACCAGAGAAGACGCTTCCTGATTAAGGAGCTCCGTGATATGGGTCTTGAATGCTTTGAGGCAAAGGGCGCCTTTTACGTATTCCCTTGCATTAAGAGTCTTGAGATGACGAGTGACGAGTTTGCAACAAGGCTGCTTTATGAGGAAAAGGTTGCGGTTGTTCCGGGAACAGCCTTTGGCGACTGCGGGGAGGGCTTTCTCAGGATATCCTATGCCTACAGTATTGACAATCTTAAAATTGCGCTTGAAAGAATTAGAAGGTTTGTTGAGCGCAGAAGAGCAGAGATTGCAGAATGAAAGAATTGAGACTGAATATAGTCCTGCTGGAGCCGGAGATTCCCGCAAATACCGGCAATATCGGGCGGACATGTGCGGCAACAGGGACAAGGCTGCATCTTATTGAACCGTTGGGCTTTTCGCTTGATGAAAAACATCTCAGAAGAGCAGGAATGGATTATTGGAAAAGCCTCGACGTGACCGTTTACAAAAGCTATGAGGATTTTCTTGAAAGAAATCCGGGAGCGAAGATATATTATGCAACGACAAAGGCAAGGTACTGTTATACTCAGGCGGAATATGAGCCGGACTGTTTTATAATGTTCGGCAAGGAAAGCGCAGGCATACCTGAGGAAATTCTTGTCGATAATGAAGATACATGCGTGAGAATACCGATGATAGGAGATATCAGGTCGCTGAATCTCAGCAACTCAGCCGCAATAGTTCTATACGAAGCGTTAAGGCAGAACAATTTTGAGGGAATGAACCTTAAAGGAGAGCTTCACAGGCTCAAATGGCAGAAAAGCCGGTGATTTGAGACTGCTGAAAACACGGAATCACTGAAATGGCAGAACTGCCGAAATTAGGAAAGGAAGTGCGCCGGGACATGAACAAAAAGGTACTTGCCACCTTGGAATATGATAAAATCCAGCTGTCTCTGTGCGAAAAAGCAGGCTCGGAGGCAGGCAAGAAAATCTGCAAAGAAACCGCACCCCTTTCTGACCGTGAAAGAATAGAGGAATTGCAGGAGGAAACCTCTGCGGCTCTTGCAAGGATAGAGAGAAAAGGAAGCCTTTCATTTACAGGCATACCTGAAATAGGAGAAACGCTGAGCCGGCTTTTGGTTAAAGCGACGCTTGGAGCAGGAGAGCTAAAAAGAATTGCGTCGCTTCTTGCGGCGGCTCTTAGGGTAAAGCAGTACGGTGACTCAAGCCGGTCGTCAGATGAAGCCGCAGATGAAGGCGGCACTGATGTTTTAAGCGAAAGATTTTCACTGATAGAGCCTCTTGAGCATATTGCCAGAGAGATAAACCGTTGTATTCTCTCGGAGGACGAAATTGCCGACGATGCAAGCAGAACGCTCTTTGAAATTCGCAGGCAGATGAGGCAGAAAAAGGCTAAAATAAGCGAGAAAATGGCGGAGATTGCCAAGGAGGCTGCGGAGGACGAGAGGCTCCAGGACAACCTTATCACAATGAGAAACGGCAGATACTGTATTCCGGTAAAGGCAGAATATAAGAATAAAATACCGGGTATGGTACATGACCGTTCCTCGACCAAAAGCACGCTTTTTATTGAGCCGATGGCGGTCGTTGAGCTTAATAACGAAATCAGGGAGCTTGAGATCAGGGAAAACGACGAGATAGAGCATATACTCCAAATGCTTTCCCTTTCGCTTGCTCCGGAAACGGAAAGCCTGAAATATGACGTAAAAGTTTTGGGGGAGCTGGACGCAATTTTTGCGAGGGGCGCGCTTGCAAAGTCAATGCGGGCTGAGCGGCCTGCTTTCAGCAATGACCGCAGCATCGTGCTAAAAAAGGCCAGACATCCGCTTATACACCCGAAACAGGTGGTCCCGATCGATTTTGAAATCGGCAGAAGCTTCAATCTGCTGGTTATTACAGGCCCTAACACGGGCGGAAAGACGGTGAGCCTCAAAACGGCGGGACTTTTTCAGCTTATGGGACAGAGCGGACTTCATATCCCTGCGCAGCACGGCTCGCAGCTTGGAATATTTGATGAAATATACGCAGATATCGGAGATGAGCAGAGCATTGAACAGTCTCTCTCCACCTTTTCGTCTCACATGACCAATACCGTTGAAATACTGGAAAAGGCCGATGAAAATTCGCTGGTGCTTTTTGACGAGCTGGGAGCGGGGACGGACCCTGTTGAGGGAGCTGCCCTTGCAATGGCAATACTCGACAATTTAAACAGCCGGGACATAAGAACCATGGCAACGACCCACTACAGCGAGTTAAAGGCCTATGCCCTTACTACGCCGGGAGCAACTAACGGCTCCTGTGAGTTTGATGTGGAAACGCTTAAGCCCACCTACAGGCTTCTTATCGGAGTGCCGGGAAAGAGCAATGCCTTTGCGATTTCACTGAGGCTTGGAATGCCTGAGGGGATCCTTGAAAACGCCAAAGCGCTTGTAGGCGAAAAGGACAGAAGCTTTGATGACATTTTAAGAGAGCTGGAGGAGCTAAGGAGCGAAGCGGAGGAAAAGGAAAGTAAAGCGGCGGCAGCGCTTGCGGAGGCGGAAAGAATCAGGAAGGCTGCTGAAGCGGAAAAGAAAAGGCTAAGCGAAAGAAAAGAAAAGGAGATTGCAGATGCAAAGGAGGAGGCAGAGGAAATCCTAAGAAATGCCAAGGACTTTGCGGATGAAACTATAAGAAAGCTTAATAAACAGAGCCGGAATTACAGCCTTAAGGATATGGAGGAGGAAAGAAGAAGCATACGTAAAAGGCTGGAGGAGCTTGACGCAGGCCATAATGAAAGAAAGCTTAGAAAATCCTCGAGCAAGGCGGGCGACTTTAAAATAGGCGATACGGTCTATGTAATAAGCATGGATCTCAAAGGAACGGTACACACGCTTCCCGATAAAAAGGGGGACTGTTTTGTTTCGATGGGAATAATGCAGTACAAGTGCAACATTTCTGACCTCGAAATTGCACAGGATGAAATCGGTCTTCCCGAAAAGGTGCAGAGGACGGGGGCAGGTCAGATAAGGATGAGCAAATCCTTCAGCATATCCCCGGAAATAAACCTTGTCGGAAAATATCCTGACGAGGCGGTCGCCGAATTGGAAAAATATTTGGACGACGCTTATCTTGCACAGCTTGAAAGGGTAACAGTGATACACGGAAGGGGGACAGGGGCGCTCAGAAAAGCCGTCCACGCCTACCTCGGACGGTGTAAAAACGTAAAAAGCTTCCGTACAGGCGAGTACGGAGAAGGAGACCACGGCGTGACCGTCGTGGAATTTAAGTAGCAGGGACGGAAACGGAAGGCTCCGTATGACTACGGAAAATGTAAAATCAGTTTGGAGGAAAACGTGACAGAAAATCATAAAATACTAATTGTAGACGATGACAGGAACATTGCAGAGCTTCTGGCGCTTTATTTCAGCAAGGAGTTCTTTGACACTAAGATTAGCAGCGACGGGATTGAGGCTTTAAGGGATTTTGAAGAATACAATCCGGATATCGTGCTTCTTGATTTGATGCTTCCGGGCATAGACGGTTACGAGGTCTGTAAAAAAATAAGGGCGGCCGGCAATACTCCGATTATAATAATGAGCGCAAAGGGCGAGACCTTTGACAAGGTGCTCGGGCTTGAGCTGGGAGCGGACGATTATGTTATGAAGCCCTTTGACGCAAAGGAAATGGTTGCAAGGGTGAAAGCCGTACTGAGAAGAAGCATGGCTTCCCAGACTGCGGAGGAAAGGACGGCGGTTCAGGCTGTAAAGGGCAATGATGAAAGCGTGAGCTACAGCGGCCTGTTTGTGAGCCTTACCAATTATACGGTCGTTTACAATGACAAGACGCTTGCGCTTCCTCCAAAGGAGCTTGAGCTTCTTTACTTCCTTGCGGTCCACCCTAATCAGGTATTTACCAGAGAGCAGCTGCTGGACGATGTCTGGGGCTACGATTACGTGGGTGATACAAGGACGGTAGACGTACACATAAAAAGACTTCGGGAAAAAATAAAAGACGGAGAGGATTGGAGCCTTTCAACCGTTTGGGGAAAGGGCTACAAGTTTGAAGTACGCAAAAACTGATTTCAAACAGTGATCCATTAAGGGGCATGATGTTAGGAACGCTCAATAAAAAAATTGCATTTACCTTTTTGCTAAGTGTTCTTCTTTACTTCTCGGCGGTAAACTTTCCGTTCAGGGGATATATGATACGGGAGGCGGAACAAAGCACCGAAAGCCGGATGAAAAACGCCGGTTATTACTTCGCTGATGAGTACATAGAACGAGCCGAGAGAGGGCAGGAAATCACTAAGGAAGAGTATGACGACCTGACTGAAGCGTTAGCATATTTCACAGGGTTCCGCGTATGGATAGTCAGTGCGGACGGCACTATTATTTCGGACACGGACGGTTCAGCAAACGACGGGGTCTCTCTTACCGAAATAAGAAGCGACTATCTGGAGCAGACGGTGCTTTACGGTGAAAATCTTGACGGCCTTCTGACAGGAAAGAATATCTCGCTGGTATGCCCGATTAACTACCGCTTTGCCTTAAAGGGTTATATTGTAATCCATTGCAGCTACTCGGTTATTGAGGACAGCTACGAGGGATACATTTTCTGGGCAAATACGCTTGGGCTTGCGGTTGCCGTGGTGATGCTTTTTGTCGCCGCATGTTACGGAGTATATTATACAAGAGTGGTGAATAAGCTTATAGAGACTACCGTTTCGTACACAAACGGAAAATTCGACGAGCGCATTACGATGAAGCTGCCGGACGAGCATCAGAAGCTGGCAAATGCAATTGTGTGTCTTGCCGAAAAAAATGAAGGACTGATTGAATACCAGAAAAACTTTATCGCAAACGTATCCCATGATTTCAGGTCTCCGCTTACGTCAATAAAGGGCTACACTGAGGCTATGAAGGAGGGCATAATACCGTATGAAGCACAGGGCAAGTACCTTGATATCATACTTTTTGAAACTGAAAGGCTGACGGGGCTGACACAGAACCTTCTTCAGCTCAACGAATTTGATAATAAGGGCATCAAGCTTGAGCTTTCAGATTTCAACGTTTGTTCAATGGTCAAGCAGTCTGCCGCAACCTTTGAAGCAAAGTGCGCAGAGAAAAAGCTTAAGATAAGGCTCGTGTTTGCAGAAAGAGAAATCTGGGTAAGGGCTGATAAAAGCAAGATTCAGCAGGTGCTCCACAATCTGATTGACAACGCGACAAAGTTCAGCAATGACGACGGCATGATAATAATAACCATATCGGAGACGGACAACAGAGTGTGGGTCTCCGTGAAGGATCAGGGTATAGGAATACCAAGAGAGTCTTTGAATCAGGTTTGGGAAAGGTTTTACAAAACGGATTTATCGAGAGGAAAAGACAAAAAGGGTACAGGTCTTGGATTGTCAATAACAAGACAGATTATCAATGCGCACGGAGAAACCATAATGGTAAACAGCAAGGTCGGAGAAGGCACGGAATTTAAGTTTACCCTAAAGCGCATAGAAAAAGCATAACGGTCAGCCTTGAAACTTAACGGCAAGTATTGAGGAGGGAGCATGAAAAAACAAAGGAGCGTAAAACCGGAAAAAACGGATAAAAAACAAAGGGGAGAAAAAAATCTGAACGAAAAGCTGGAAAATGCTTCGGAGCAGAGTCCGAAAACGGCAGAAGGCAAAAAGGAGAACGCGGAGGGCAAGGAGACGGTGACGGATAACGGAACGGAACCGTTTCATAAAGACGAAGGAACGGAAAACTACCAGTTTCTCAGCGAGGCAGTCGTCCCGTCTTCAACGCCGGGACAGGTTATCAGGGGAAGCAAAGTGCGTCTTGCGGCGCTCGTGCTTTGCTTAGCCGTTTTTTTTGGCATACTTGCAAGTCTCTCCTATGCGGTAACTAACGGAATCATTGATTACATAGCAAGAAAAAACAGCGATTCCGACAGAACTCCTGTTCATTTGGGCAACGATGAAAACACGGCTAATCAGCAGCAGGCGATAATTACCGATGTAAGCAAGCTTGCGGAATCGGTAAAGGGCGCGGTAGTGACCGTAAAAGCCTTAACCGAATCGCAGGGCGGTGTTTTTTCCGAAATGCTTACCAACAGCGAGGAGTTTGGAGGAGTAGTGATTTCCGACGACGGTTCCAATTATCTTGTCCTGACAGAGTATGAATCTATCGCATCGGCATCTTCGCTCAGTCTGGAATTTGAGGGAGGAGCAAGCGCAGAGGGAAGAATAGTCGGTTATGACAGCGATATAAATATTGCAATTATACTTGTTGAGCATAAAGATTATTATATGCAGGACTTCAGCGGCGTAAAAGTGCTTGAATTTGCGCCTGCGGGCAGCGTCGTTGTGGGCGGCGCCGTTCTTGCAATAGGAGCTCCCAACAGTATAGTAGGTTCGATAGACTACGGAATTGTGACGTCCACAAAAAACCAGTATCCGCTTGCGGATATGTGCCTTAACGTAAGTACGGCAGGGATCAGGTACGTAAAGGATTCCTCCGGAGTGATAATCAACATGGAAGGGAAAATCTGCGGAATAATCTCGGATTATTATGCAGAAAAGGAAATTTTCTCTTATATATCCACAGACGGACTGCTGCCGGTTATCGAGCAGCTGGCGAATAATGCCTCGCTTTTATATACAGGGGCTGTCTGTGAGAATATTCCGGCAGACATACTTAAGGCTGCCGAATTTGAAAACGGGATATATGTACAGAGGGTCGAGGAGGGCTCTCCGGCAGATAAAGCAGGACTTAGAAGCGGAGACATCATTATTTCGTCAGGAGATACTCAGATGATTTCCGTACAGGACTACACAGACCTGATTTATGAGTCGGGCTATGAGAGCAAAATTAAATTAAAAGTCAAGAGAAACAATACGGAAAAGGAAATAACGGTTGAAATTGGGAAATGACAGGCAGCGGCTTTAAAGCCTCGGCGGCAAAATGCAGCAGATGCTTAAGAAACAGTGTCGGAGACGGAAAATATCAAATATTGTCTGAAAGATTTTTTGCAGGAGGAGCAGATGAGATATATAAACGAATTACGTGACGGAGAAATGGTAAGGGGTATTTATTTTTGCAAGCAGGTTCAGACCCTTATGACGAAAACAGGAAAGTCCTACATGTCGCTGCTTTTGCAGGATAAAACAGGAACCGTCGATGGGAAAATATGGGAGCTTGGAAGCGGAATCGCTCATTTTGAGGCTTTCGATTACATAATGCTGGACGCACAGGTTACGTCTTATCAGGGTGCGAACCAGTTAAACATCAGGAGAGTGCGTAAGGCGGACGAAGGCGAGTACGACGTGAGCGATTATATGCCGTGTACGGAAAAAAATACCGAAGAAATGTTTTCGGAGCTGATGAAATATGCCGGTTCCGTAAAGGAACCTCATTTGAAAAAGCTGTTAATGAGCTTTTTTGCGGATGATAAGGAATTTGTTAAAAATTTTAAAAACCATTCGGCTGCCAAATCCGTGCATCATAACTATATCGGAGGTCTTCTGGAGCATACGCTTGGGGTTACAAAGCTTTGCGCATTTATTGCCGATAACTATCCCGTAGTCAACAGAGATTTGCTTCTTACATCTGCGATGTTCCACGATATCGGAAAAATTTATGAAATTTCGGACTTTCCGGAGAATGACTATACGGATGACGGAAATCTGTTGGGGCACATATACATCGGAACGGAAGTAATCGGAAGGAAAATAGACGAAATTGAGGGATTCCCTAAAACACTGGCAGGAGAGCTTAAGCACTGCATACTTGCTCACCATGGGGAGCTGGAATTCGGTTCTCCAAAAAAGCCTGCGCTCGTTGAGGCTCTTGCCCTAAGCATGGCGGATAACCTGGATGCAAAGCTTGAAAGCATGAGAGAGCTGTTTTCCGCTAACGAGTCCGAGAGCGGATGGCTGGGCTATCAGAGACTTTTTGAAAGCAATATAAGAAAAACAGAAAAACGCTAAGCCTGCATTGTGCTTATTGCAGCTGTTTATTCAAGCGGTCTTAAATTAAAATACGGAGTTTAAACGTCGGGTTAAATGAAGAAAAACGATTTGGTTGAAGTGACAATTGAAGACATGAGCGATACGGGAGAGGGTATAGGCCGAGCTTGCGGTCTTACCCTTTTTGTTAAGGATGCGGTTATCGGAGACAGGGTTATCGCAGGCATTACGAAGGTAAAGAAAAGCTATTGCTTTGCGAGAACTGCGGAGATCCTGAAGCCGTCAGAGTACAGAAGCCAGCCCGTTTGTCCTGTTTGCCGTCCGTGCGGTGGCTGTCAGCTTCAGTCGCTTTCTTATGAAAAACAGCTGGAATTTAAGACTAAAAAGGTAAAAGACTGTTTTAAAAGAATAGGCGGATTCGACGTAAAAGAAGAAAAGCTTTCACCGTTGCCGCATAAATCAAATGTTATGTCCTTTGATGCTGAAAAGCCGCAGCAGGATGCAGATGAAACCGAAACGGACAGGGAATCCGGCATTGAAGTGAAAAAAACGCTTGGAATGAAAAATCCGTGGCACTATCGGAATAAAGCTCAGTTCCCGATTGGAACAGATAAAAACGGCGAGATTGTCGCAGGCTTTTACGCAGGACATACGCACAGCATTATCCCGACCTCTTCATGCGCCATACAGTTTGAAGGACATGAAAAAATTCTGAAAAAGGTTCTTGATTATATCAGACAGTCGGGAGAAAGCGTTTATGACGAGTCGGCACGTAAGGGAACGGTAAGACATGTGCTTATGCGTAAGGCCGAAGCTACAGGCGAAATCATGGTGGTGCTTGTAATAAACGGAAAAGGGCTGCGTGATGAAAGGGCGTTTGCGGACAGCTTAAAGGACATTGAGGGAATGACCAGCATACAGCTTAATTTCAATACCGAAAACACGAATGTTATTCTTGGAAAAGAGTGCAGGGTCCTGTGGGGAAGAGATCATATTACCGATAAAATAAATGATATAAGCTATAGGATTTCGGCGCTCTCATTTTATCAAATCAATCCGCAGCAGACAAAAACGCTTTACGAAACGGCACTGTCCTATGGCGGACTGACCGGCAATGAAACCGTGTGGGATTTGTACTGCGGCACCGGTACCATATCTTTGTTTCTGGCGAAAGAAGCAAAACAGGTTTACGGTGTTGAAATCGTTCCGCAGGCAGTTGAGAACGCAATTGAAAACGCAAGGATAAACGGAATAGAAAATGCGAAGTTTTTTGTGGGCGATGCAGAAGAAATTTATGAAAGAGAAAAAATACCTGCTGATGTTGTGGTGGTAGATCCCCCTAGAAAAGGGCTTGGAGAAGAGCTTGTAAATTCCATAAGCAGAATGTCGCCGAAACGTATTGTCTATGTTTCCTGCGATCCGGCTACCCTTGCAAGAGACGCCGCACGTTTTGCGGAAAACGGCTATATACCGGAAAAGGCGCAGCCTGTTGATATGTTTCCGCAAGGAGTGGGAGTGGAGACGGTGTGTTTATTGTCCAAACTGGGCGCCAAGTAGCATATTGAAGTCGAGTTGGTAATAAACGAGACGGATTTGACCGCTGCTGAGAAGAAAGTCAGCTATGAGGAAATCAAGGCGTATGTGCGGGAGAAGTTTGAGTTGAAGGTCAGGAATTTGTATATTGCACAGGTTAAGAGTAAGTGCGGGATAATTGAGCGTAAATTACAATCTTCTATAGTCTGAGGATGTAAGACAGCCTAAGTGTTCGGAGAAAGAAGCGATTGTAGATATGTTAACGTACTTTCAAATGATTTAGTGAAAGAAAATAAGTACTATTGTTTCGGTTGAATGGATAACGGGGGACGAAAAAAATATAAATGTGATATAATATAAAATTAAGATAAAATATTACTGAAAGAATGGAGGAAAGTATATGAATAAACCGAAAGTTTTTGTAAGTTCAACAATTTATGATTTTAAGGGTTTACGTTCTGCTTTAAAATATTGGTTAACAGAAAAAGGATATGAGGTCAGAATGTCAGAATGCAATGATTTTAAAAAAGATTCAAGACAAAATTCATATCAAGCGTGTTTAGATTCAATTAGAGAATGTGATTACTTTATTTTGCTGATTGGTTCCAGAGCAGGAGGCATGTATTAATGAATTGAAATCGGAAAAGAGATATGATAACTAATTGCAATGTATTTTCGAAAAAAAATTTGTATACGGTGATGGTGGGTTGAGTTGCTTTATGGCAAACTAATATAAGGTATATTACGGCAAGAAAACGTCGGAGGAAAGATAATGGACAACAAAAGCATCAAAAAATTAGAAGCTGATCTTTGGGAATCGGCGGATCTGCTGAGGGCAGGATCGAAGTTGACCTCCCAACAGTATTGTATGCCGGTACTTGGTTTGCTATTCCTGAGATATGCATATAGCAGATTTAAGAAGGTAGAGGAAGAGATCATGAAGGACAGACCTGTCCGGAATGGCCGTTTGATGCCTGTGGAAGCTTCTGACTTCGCTGAGAAGAGCGCGCTGTATCTTCCGAAGGAAGCACAGTATTCCTATCTGGTGAATCTGCCGGAGGATATCAAGGCTGCAAATATCGTGACTGAAAATGGGCAGCAGATGAATAGTCTGGGTGAAGTTGTGAATCATGCAATGGAGTTGGTAGAGGCTCAATCTGAACAGTTGGCCGGCGTTCTTCCAAAAGAATATACCAATTTTGCTGATGATCTGCTAGCAGAGTTACTGCGTATCTTTAACAATAATGCTCTTGATGATGTGGGAGGCGATGTAATTGGACGTATCTATGAATATTTTCTCAGTAAATTCGCACCGGCGGTGGCCTCTGATGATGGTGTGTTCTTTACACCGAAATCTCTTGTAAAAATGATTGTAAATATTCTGGAACCGACTTCCGGTGTTCTGGCGGACATTGCCTGCGGCAGCGGCGGTATGTTTGTGCAATCTGGTGATTTCGTCAATAGTAAGGGAATGTCAGCCAATAAGACTATGACGTTTTATGGGCAGGAGAAGGTTGAATATAATGCACAGCTCTGTCTCATGAATATGGCGGTTCACGGACTGACTGGTGTAATTAAGTCCGGAAATGAAGCCAATACTTTCTATAATGACGCACATAATCTGGCTGGATGTTGTGATTATGTGATGGCGAATCCTCCCTTCAATGTGGACAAGGTAAAAGCGGAAGCAGCTCAAAATGCAGGAAGGTTGCCATTTGGGCTACCAGGCGTGAACAAGGCAAATGAAGTTGGCAATGCAAACTATTTGTGGATTTCTTATTTCTATGCGTATCTTAATGAAACCGGAAGAGCCGGTTTTGTTATGGCATCTTCTGCAACAGATAGC